>JAJTEQ010000027.1 GCA_021298195.1 Ilumatobacteraceae bacterium | reverse complement strand
AGAAAGTGGACGGACTCTTCACCGAATGCGATCGCTACACGGTGACGATCGAGGGGCATGTGTCAACTTCTGGACCCGCTGCCTCGATTTCGCAGACGGTGAAATCCACGATCGTCGTGAACGGGGGCAAGCCGCTGGAATCCTTCGGACAAGGGATCCTCTTCAGCACTTTCAAGGACTCCGCCGGCTGGGACACGTCGTTGCTCGACAAGATAAACACCATCCGCGCCGAGAACGGCGCCGCACCCTGCACGGCCCACACGATCCCCGGCACGGTCCAGGTGACGTCCCTCGACACCACGTCGGAGGAAGGTCTGAACTACGTCGACCTCAACCTGTGGGATGCCATCCACGACTGGGGCGGCCCGTTCGGATGCGAAAGTCTCGACGGCGGATGGGCGTTGTTCGCCGACAGCCTGACCGAATTGGGTAAATCCAACTCATTCCGTGTGGCACTCGAACCTGCCAAGAGCGGATGGTCCGGAGAGATCGAGGAATCAGGCTCATTTCCGGGCGGTAAGGGCGAATTCGTGTTGAAAGTCGCGGTCGTCCGTACTCCGGGCGCCCGTCTCACCGAACCCGGAGGACGAGGTCACGCCGTCGGGGTCACCTACCCGTACTACGACCACTACACATGGACGACCGTGAACCATCAGGTGATCCTGACCGCATGGGACAGCGCGACCAACTCGACCGCCGTCATGAACCTGACCGCCGACGGTTCGGACGCCTACTCCGATCTCGATCAGGGATGGGACGGCGAATGGGACCTGCCGATCGAAGATCCGTACCAGGAATCGGGCGACTGGGACGACCCCGATTACTGGGACGACGACTGGTGGCCGATCGACGAATGGCCCACCGACATGCAGGACTCCGTCGAGATGGAGATTCCGCTCGACGACACGACGACGACGTCTCCCAATGACACGGAACCCGACGATGTGCCGCCGCTGCCCGCGCTCTGATCCTTGTTCAGTCGCTTGGACAGGTGCATTCCCTCGAGCACGAACTCCACGGCCGACGCGATGCTGGCCGGGCTGTCGTCACCGGCGAGCAACGGCAACACCGCCGCCTTCAACGCCGGAATCTGTTCGATGAGAGCGGCTTGCTCGACCGACGGGACGTCCTCGCCGGTGTGAACCACCGCCCCCTCCTCGAAAGCGGTGACGATGTCGCGCGTCAGTTCGGGGCTCACCAGGTCGCGATACGACGTGAGCACCGCGGCCTTGACCAGCTCGCGCAACACGTGTCCTTCTCGTCCGTCCTCCATGGCCTCGATCTCGATCTTGCCGCCGGTGGACGCGGCGAACGAGTCGAGGTCGCACACCCGGGGCACCACGTTGGTCTCGCCGAGACGCAGACCGCGACGCAACGCGTTGGCGGCCATGACCTCGTAGTTGCTCACGCTGAGGCGCACGGACACACCGCTGCGTTGATTCACCTGGCTACTGGCGCGGGCCAACTGGCTGAACGAGGCCACGATGAGTTCCATGTAGGCCGGAACCGTGACGGTGATCGAACCCACGCTCGGCGGACGGGCCTCCTGGCGGATGATCATGACCTCGGTGGCGGCCTCGAGCGGATAGTGCGTGCGGATCTGACTGCCGAACCGGTCCTTCAGCGGCGTGATGATGCGACCGCGGTTGGTGTAGTCCTCGGGGTTCGCCGAAGCCACCAGCAACACGTCGAGGGGCAGGCGGATCTTGTAGCCGCGCACCTGCACGTCGCGCTCCTCGAGGATGTTCAGCAATCCGACCTGGATGCGCTCGGAGAGGTCGGGGAGTTCGTTGATGGCGAAGATGCCGCGGTTCGTGCGGGGCACGAGTCCGTAGTGCAACGTGAGTTCGTCGCTGAGGTAACGACCTTCGGCCACCTTGATGGGATCGACCTCGCCGATGAGGTCGGCGATGGCGGTGTCGGGCGTGGCCAACTTCTCGCCGAAACGATCGGTGCGATGCACCCAGCTGATGGGGGTTTCGTCGCCCAGCTCGGCGACCAGATCGCGAGCGTGCTTGGAGACCGGGTTGTACGGATCGTCGTTGATCTCGCTGCCCGCGACGATGGGCATCCACTCGTCGAGAAGGCCCGTGAGGCTGCGGATCATGCGGGTCTTGGCCTGACCACGCTCGCCGAGGAAGATGACGTCGTGTCCGGCGAGGATGGCGTTCTCCAACTGCGGCATCACGGTGTCCTCGTAGCCGAGCACGCCTTCGAACAGCGGCTCCTTGGCCATGATGCGCGCGACCGCGTTCAGTCGCATTTCCTCTTTCACCGGGCGCGACACCCAGCCAGCGGCCTTCAGTTCCTTGATGGTCGCGACTTCGGGCGCTCGTGATTCAGCCATGGGACGACAGTAGTTCCCGAGGGGCGTTGGCGACACGGCGGAAGCCCGAGTCCACTACGGTTTCATGACGTGAGTACCGAAGCCGAGGGTCGCGCCGGAGAAACCGTTCGACTCGGCCTCGATCTGACCGGTGCATGGAAGGTCTCGGTCGCTTCCGACGACGCCTTGCGCACGAGCGTGGGCCTGGACACCGACGACTCCGAGTGGCCCGAGATGAACGTGCCCGGACATTGGCAGTCCCATCCCCTTTTCGCGACCAGCAACGGTCCGCTGCTGTATCGACGTGACTTCACGATGCCCGCACCCGTCGACGGAGAGCGCCGATTCGTGGTGGTCGACGGAATCTTCTATCAGGGTGACGTGTGGCTCGATGGCGCGTACCTGGGCGACCCCGAGGGCTACTTCATCCCCCACGCGTACGACGTGACCGCGCTCTCGCGACTCGACGACGAACACGTGCTGGCCATCGGAGCCACGTGTTCACCGCAGCGCGACAAGAAAAACAAGCGCAACATCACCGGCGTCTTCCAGCATTGGGATTGCATCGACCCTCTCTTCAACCCCGGGGGCATCTGGCGTGGGGTGCGCATCGAGTCCACCGGACCCGTGCGTATCGACGCGTTGCGTGTGCTCTGTCGCGATGCCAACGAGGCCCGAGCGAATCTGCGATTGCACGCCCGCCTCGACAGCGATGGAGAACGTCCGGTGAAAGTGGTGACGTGGGTCGACGGTGAGGTGACCGACGTGCAACAACGCACGGTCGCTGTCGGGTCCAACGAACTCGAGTGGAACGTCGACGTGAGCCAACCGGCACTGTGGTGGCCGTGGTCGCTCGGCGAGCAGAACCTCACCGACGTGCGCGTCGAGGTGGTGTGCGACGGTGTGGTCAGCCATGCGGCCGATCGCCGAACCGGACTACGCGAGGTCTCCGTGCGCGACTGGGTGTACACGGTCAACGGTGAGCGCCTGTTCATCAAGGGCGCCAATCTGGCCCCGACGCGCGCCATGCTGGCCGACGCCACCTCCGACGATCTGCGTCGTGACGTGGAACTGGCCCGTGACGCGGGTTTGGATTTGTTGCGGGTCCACGGGCACATCTCGCGTCCCGAGTTGTACGCGGCGGCCGACGAACTCGGCATGCTGATCTGGCAGGACTTCCCGCTGCAGTGGGCCTACGCCCGACAGATCCGCCGTGAAGCGGTGCGCCAGGCCACCGAGGCCGTGAACATCCTGGGACATCACCCGTCGATCATCACCTGGTGCGGGCACAACGAGCCGCTCGCACTGTCCGTGGGTGACGGCGACACCTTCGACATCAAGAAGCTGGCGATCCCGTTCATCGCGGGTCATCAACTTCCCTCGTGGAACAAGAGCGTGCTGGACCGCTGGTTGAAGCGCGCCTTCGAGAAAGCCGACGTCACCCGACCCGTGGTGGCTCACAGCGGCATCCTGCCCCACTTGCCGCAACTGGAGGGAACCGACAGCCACTTCTACTTCGGTTGGTATCACGGGCAGGAGCGTGACTTCCCCGGTTTCGCCGCGATGCTCCCGCGTCTCGTTCGATTCGTGAGCGAGTTCGGCGCTCAGGCCGTTCCGGAGTCGGCGGACTTCATGAAACCGCATCAGTGGCCCGACCTCGATTGGGAGCACCTGAGCACCAACCACGGCATGCAGAAGTCGATCTTCGACGAGCGGGTTCCTCCGGCCGCCTTCGACACCTTCGACGAATGGCGACTGGCCACCCAGGTGTACCAAGCCGACGTCCTGCGTCATCACATCGAGACGTTGCGACGATTGAAGTACCGACCCACCGGCGGTTTCTGCATGTTCGCGTTCAACGACGCGATGCCCATGGTGTCGTGGAGCGTTCTCGACCACGAGCGCTCACCGAAGTTGGGATTCACCGCTCTGGCCGAGGCCTGTCGACCCGTGATCGTGGTGGCCGATCGACCTCCGTCCACCGTGCGCGCCGGCGAACGAGTGTCGCTCGACATCCACGTGGTGAGTGATCGTCGCGAGGATCTGATCGACGCCATCGTGACGGCGCGCGTGGAGATGGCCCACGACGAGAAGGTCTGGAAGTGGGAAGGCGACATCGCCGCCGACGACTGCACGCGCGTGGGTGCGATCGACTTCGTCGCTCCGTTCGCCGAGGGCGAGGTCACGATCGATCTGACCCTCGAATGTGGTGACGTGGTGGCGACGAATCGCTACACCACGCACTCCGCCGACTGATCAGCCGCGGCTGAGTTCCTTGCGGTTCTTCACCTTGGACTTGCGGTAGTCCTTGTTCATGAGCGCGATCACGTCGATCGAGATCTCCTTGGGGCACGCCGCTTCGCACTCGCCGTGGTTGGTGCACGAACCGAAGTACTCGTCCATGGTCTCCACCATCGCCTCGACGCGCTTGTAGCGCTCGGCCTGACCCTGGGGCAACACGTTGAGGTGATTGATCTTGGCCGCGGTGAACAGGTTGGCCGCTCCGTTGGGGCACGCGGCCACGCAGGCACCGCAACCGATGCACTCGGCCGAGTCCATGGCCGCGTCGGCGACGGGCTTGGGGATCGGGATCAGGTTGGCGTCGGGCGCACCACCGGTGGGCGCCGTGATGAATCCGCCGGACTCGATGATGCGGTCGAAAGCCGAACGGTCGACCATGAGGTCCTTGATGATCGGGAACGCCGCGGCGCGCCACGGCTCGATCACGATCTCGTCACCGCTCTTGAACTTGCGCATGTGCAACTGGCACGTGGCGGTGCGGCGCTCGGGACCGTGCGCCTGACCGTTGATCATGAGCGAACAGGTTCCGCAGATGCCCTCGCGGCAGTCGTGGTCGAACACCACCGGAAGCTTGTCGTCCGAGATGAGACGCTCGTTCAGAACATCGAGCATCTCGAGGAACGACGCTTCATCGCTGATCTCGTCGATGACGTAGTCCTCGAAGCGACCCGCGGTGTTCGGGCCGTCCTGACGCCAGATCTTGAGTTTGAGGTTCTTGAGGTGGTTGCTCACTTGTAGCTCCGGGTCGCGAGGTGGACGGCTTCGAACTTCAGTTCTTCGGTGTGACGAACCGACTTGGTGGGTTCGCCGGTCCATTCCCACGCGGCGACGTGCGCGAACTTCTCGTCGTCGCGCAACGCCTCACCTTCGTCGGTCTGGTACTCGGCGCGGAAGTGACCACCGCAGGACTCCTCACGCTCGAGGGCGTCGCGGCACATCAACATTCCGAGTTGGAAGAAGTCGTCCACGCGACCGGCCTTCTCGAGCGTCTGGTTCAGGCTGTTGCCGTCACCGGTGACGCGCAGGTCCTTCTGGAACTCCTCGTACAGGGCGGGCAGTTCCGACAGGGCCTTCTCCAGTCCCTGCTGGGTGCGCTCCATGCCGCAGTAGTCCCAGATGATGCGGCCGACTTCGCGGTGGAAGAAGTCCGGCGAACGGGTGCCCTTGATGTCGAGGTAACCCTGGTACCGCTGCTTCGCGGCCTGCTCGGCCTCCTTGAACGCCGGGTGATCGGTGCCCGGGATGGGCTTGTTCAACATGGGCGCCAGGTAGTTGCCGATGGTGTACGGCAACACGAAGTACCCGTCGGCCAGTCCCTGCATGAGCGCCGAGGCACCCAAGCGGTTCGCACCGTGGTCGGAGAAGTTGGCCTCACCCGCGGCGTACAGACCGGGGATGGTCGTCTGCAGTTCGTAGTCGACCCACAGACCGCCCATCGTGTAGTGCGAGGCCGGATAGATGCGCATCGGCATGTCGTACGGGTTCTCGCCGGCGATGCGCTCGTACATCTCGAAGAGGTTGCCGTAACGCTCGGCCACCACGTTGCGACCGAGGCGATTGATGGCGTCGCTGAAGTCCAGGTACACACCGTTCTTCAACGGACCGACACCGCGGCCGGAGTCCACCGAACGCTTGGCCGCGCGCGACGAGATGTCGCGGGGAGCCAGGTTTCCGTAGCTCGGGTAGAGGCGCTCGAGGATGTAGTCGCGCTCTTCCTCGGGGATCTGAGCCGCCGGACGATTGTCGTCGGCGTTCTTGGGCACCCACACGCGACCGTCGTTGCGCAGCGACTCGGACATGAGCGTGAGCTTCGACTGCGTGGGATCGCTCTGCGGGATGCACGTGGGGTGGATCTGCGTGTAGCAGGGGTTCGCGAACAGCGCGCCCTTGCGGTGCGCGCGCCACGCGGCGGTGACGTTGCAGGCCATGGCGTTGGTGGACAGGAAGAACACGTTGCCGTATCCGCCGGTGGCCATGACAACCGCGTGAGCGGCGTGCGACACGACCTCACCGGTCATGAGGTCGCGGGTGACGATGCCGGCGCAACGACCCTCGACGGTGACGACGTCGACCAACTCGGTGCGGTTGAACAGACGCACGTTGCCCAGACCGATCTGGCGGGCCAACTGCTGGTACGCGCCCAGCAGCAACTGCTGGCCGGTCTGGCCACGCGCGTAGAACGTACGGCTCACCTGAGCGCCACCGAAGGAACGGTTGTCGAGCAATCCGCCGTACTCGCGGGCGAACGGGACGCCTTGGGCCACCATCTGGTCGATGATGTTCACCGACACTTCGGCGAGGCGGTGCACGTTTCCTTCGCGAGCGCGGAAGTCGCCGCCCTTGATGGTGTCGTAGAACAGACGGTGGACGCTGTCGCCGTCACCTTGGTAGTTCTTGGCGGCGTTGATGCCGCCCTGTGCGGCGATCGAGTGCGCACGACGGGGCGAGTCGTGGAAGGTGAACGCGTCGACCTGGTAACCCAACTCGGCCAACGTCGCCGCGGCTGAGGCGCCGGCCAAGCCGGTGCCCACCACGATGACCTTGAACTTGCGCTTGTTCCCGGGAGCGACCAGCTTCACGTCGCTCTTGTAGGTGTTCCACGCGTCGGCCACGGGGCCGGTGGGGATCTTGGAATCGAGTGTGATCGTCATGTGAGGGTCTCCTGGTGATCCGGGTCAGCCGACGATTCCGGCGAGTACTGCGATGGGGAACGAAACGTTTCCGACGACGACGAGCGTCGCGATGCCCGTGGCCGCACCCGTGCGCCACTTGTTGAACTTGGGGTTGTTCCAACCGAGCGACTGGAAGAGGCTCCACACGCCGTGGAACAAGTGGGTGCCCAACATGATGTTGGCCAACACGTAGAAGATGGCCACCGGGACGCGGTCGAGGCTGAAGACCACGGCGCCGTAGACGTCCTTCAGACCCTCGGCGTCCTTGCTGCCGGTGAACGAGTTGATGGAACCGGCACCGAAGGTGAGGTCGAGCAGGTGCCAGATGACGAACAACAGCACCACGATGCCGGTGAGGCGCATCGAACGACTGGCGAAGCTGGCCACCTGGTAGTCGCGCTCGCTCTGGTACTTCACCGGCCGGGCCCGACGGTTCAGCACCGTCAAGGTGTAGGCGGCGTGCAGGTGCAGCAACAGCATGGTGATGAGGCCCCCACGTAGGATCCAGAGCATGGCCTTCTCGGGCAGGATCGGGTAGAGCAGCTTCTCCAGGAAGTGGGCGTAGTGGTTCAGGTCCGAGGCGCCCATGTACATCTTCAGGTTCCCGATCATGTGGAAGACCACGAAACCGATGAGGCCGAGGCCGGTGATGGCCATGACGTACTTTTTGCCCACGGCGGTGCCGTAGAGGTCGAGGAGGAAGGGCTTGCGCTTGCGCGACGCCCGAGCGACCGCGGTGCCCGAAACCGGACCCCTCTTGGTGATTGTCTGCGCCATCGTGTCCTGCGCCTTTCCCGAACGACCCACCTGGGCCACCAGCGGTTCACCGCACGGTGAACCCGCCCTGACGCTACTCCTCTGTCGCGGGCGAGCCCGAAATCGTCCCCGCCCTATCCGTGGTCGGAGCCAACAGTCACAAAGATCGGGTCCGGGGGCCACGAACGGCCGAATCCCAGCCATCTCGTCGTTGGGGCCTCGGAGTCTCTACAATCCATTCGCCCCTGGCAGGGCGGTCAACCGGACCGCCCCCGAGTGTCTCGAGGAGAGAACTGGTGTTTTCACTTATTGCCGCAGAAGGCGGTTGGCAGAGCTTCACGCTGAAAGGTGGTGAATGGGCCGTTCTGTGGTTGTCCGCAGCCGCCGCCCTCCTCGCCCTCGGAGTGGGTTTCTTCCTCGTCAAGAAGGTCCTGTCCGAGAGCCAAGGCTCGCCGAAGATGATCGAGATCGCCAAGGCGATCCAAGAAGGTGCTCTCGCCTACCTGAAGCGCCAGTTCAAGACCATCGCGGTCATCTTGATCCCGCTGGCCGTCATCGTGTTCGTCACCTCCACCGAGATCCTGAAGCCGGACGACTCCGTCGCGTTGTCGTTCGGTGAGGCCGGTTTGTGGCGCACCGTGGCGTTCATCCTGGGCTGTCTGGCCTCGGGTCTCACCGGTTACATCGGTATGACCTTGGCCACCCAGGGCAACGTTCGCACCGCCGCGGCCGCACTGAGCAACAGCATGCCCCGCGCCCTCACCGTGGCCTTCCGCACCGGTGGTGTGGCCGGCATGTTCACGGTGGGCCTCGGCCTGCTCGGCGCCACCGCGATCATCATGGCGTTCCAGAACACCTCGTCGGTGATCCTGGTGGGCTTCGGCTTCGGCGGTTCGCTGTTGGCGCTCTTCTTGCGCGTCGGTGGCGGCATCTTCACCAAGGCCGCCGACGTCGGCGCCGACCTGGTGGGCAAGGTCGAAGCCGGTATCCCCGAGGACGACCCCCGCAACCCGGCCACCATCGCCGACAACGTGGGCGACAACGTGGGCGACTGCGCCGGTATGGCCGCCGACCTCTTCGAGTCGTACGAAGTCACCTTGGTGGCCTCGATCATTCTCGGTGTGGCCGCGTTCAACTCCATCGGCTTGAACCCCGCTCTGGGTCTGGTGTTCCCGTTGGCCGCACGCGCCATCGGCGTCATCGCATCGATTGCCGGCGTGTTCGCGGTGAAGGCCAAGGAGGACGAGACCGACGCACTCAAGCCCATCAACCGCGGCTTCCTCGTGGCCGGTGTGCTCACTCTGGTCGGCACCCTGGCTCTGGCTCTGGCCTACGTCGGCAACGACAAGGGAATCATGGACGACGAGGGCAAGGTCGTGTTGCTGAGCGGTGCCGGTTGGCGCGTGTTCGGTGCCGTGGCCGTGGGCCTCATCCTGGCCCAGTTGGTCAGTCGTCTCACCGAGTACTACACCAGCACGCATTACCGTCCGGTGAAGGAGATCGCCGAGTCCTCCGAGACCGGTCCGGCCACCGTGGTGTTGTCGGGTACCGCCTCGGGTCTCGAGAGCTCGGTCTACGCGGTGGTCGCCATCGCCGTGGCCATCGGTGTAGCCATCGGCCTCGGTGGCGGCAACCTGACCTTCAGCTTCTACCTGGTCGCTCTGTGCGGCATGGGAATGTTGGCCACCACCGGTGTGATCGTGTCCGAGGACACCTTCGGTCCGGTCAGTGACAACGCGGCCGGCATCGCCGAGATGTCGGGCGAGTTCCACGGCGAGCCCGAGAAGATCATGGTGGCCCTCGACGCGGTGGGCAACACCACCAAGGCCGTCACCAAGGGCTTCGCCATCGGTTCGGCGGTCATCGCCGCCGTGGCCCTGTTCGCCTCGTTCATCGAGATCGCCGGTGCGAGCCTCAAGGACTCCGCCGGCGAGCCGTTGGTCGACAGCGTGAAGAACCTCGCCGACGGCGTGTTCAAGTTGCCCGAGTTGGCCATCAACGTCGCTGAGCCCAAGGTCTTCATCGGCCTGCTCATCGGTGGCGCCGTGCCGTTCCTCTTCTCGGCTCTGGCCATCCGCGCCGTGGGTCGCACCGCTGGCGTGGTGGTGCAGGAAGTGCGCGACCAGTTCGCCGACGGCGGCATCATGGCCGGCACCAAGCAGCCCGACTACGGCCCGGTCATCGACATCTGCACCAAGGCGTCGCTGCGCGAGTTGACCACCCCGGCGTTGCTGGCGGTGCTCACCCCCGTGGTCATCGGCTTCGGCATCGACTGGAAGGCGCTCGGCGCGTTCTTGGCCGCGGTCATCCTCGTCGGTCAGCTCATGGCGAACTATCTCAGCAACGCCGGTGGCGCCTGGGACAACGCCAAGAAGTACATCGAGGACGGTCACCATGGTGGTAAGGGAAGCGACTCGCACAAGGCCGCCGTCATCGGCGACACCGTGGGCGACCCCTTCAAGGACACCGCTGGTCCGGCCCTCAACCCGCTCATCAAGGTGATGAACCTGGTGTCGCTGTTGATCCTGCCGGCCATCATCACCCAGCAGGACAACGACGGCGTGCGTTACGCGATCGCCGGCGCGGCCCTGGTGGTGCTCATCGGCTCGGTGGTCTTCTCCGGTCGCAAGACCGACAGCATCAGCAGCTTGGCAGCCAGCAAAGCCTGATCACCGAACACTCGACAAAGGGGCGCTCCGGGCAACCGGAGCGCCCCTTTGCTTTTCCCACGCACTAGCGTCGCCGCATGCTCGCTCTGTTCGACGTCGAATCCTGGATCGAAAGCGGTGGTCTGGCCATCCTGGCCGCCATCGTCTTCGCCGAGTCCGGTCTGCTCGTCGGTTTCTTCCTCCCGGGCGATTCGCTCCTGTTCATCGCCGGATTCCTCACCTCCGCCGCCGGCCCCGAGGCACTGGGCGTCAAACCCGACTCGTTGCCCTCGTTGCCACTGGTGGCCGTCGTCGTGGTGTTGGCCGCCATCATCGGGGACCAAGTCGGCTACATGTTCGGACGCAAGGTGGGGCCGAGCCTGTTCCAACGTGAAGAGAGTCGGCTGTTCAAACCGTCGCACGTCACCAAGGCCCACGACTTCATGGAGAAGCACGGATCCAAGACCATCGTCATGGCCCGCTTCGTGCCCATCGTGCGCACGTTCGCCCCCATCGTGGCCGGCGTCAGCAACATGCAGTACCGCACGTTCGTCACGTACAACGTCGTCGGTGGAATCGTGTGGGGCGCCGGCCTCACCACGCTCGGCCACTACCTGGGCGACATCTCCTGGGTGAAGGACAACATCGAGATCGCCTCGCTGGTGATCGTCTTCATCTCGATCCTTCCGATGGTGATCGAGTTCGTCCGCCACCGGCGGCACACGCACGCGCACTGAACCGTCAGCAGCGCCGCGCCCACCCGTCGGGTGTCGCCACCAGATCCAACACCGATCCATCGGGAAAACGGAACGGGATCCGGGCGTCCAGATGGGCCAGCACGACGTCGAACGGATCGACCGACAACGGTTCCGGCGACCAGCGGTGGGTGCGGACCGAGTCGCATTCGTCGATCGTGATCCGGCCGTCGCGCGTCTCCACCTCGCCCAGCAACACTCCGCGTTGGCGATAACCACCGGGCATCGGCTCCGCCGTCGCCGTCGCGTACCACTCCAGATCACTGGCCATGGGGACGAGAGTGCCGTGCACCCGACCCAGTGCCTCCTGCGGGTCGTCCAGTTCCACCGCGTGGGTCTCGTTGCCGATCGTCCACTGCTCGAGCGGCGACTCGCACGTGTACTCCGCCCACATGGCTTCGGCCTTGGCGATCATCGGATCCGCACGTCGGGGGATGTCGAACTCGACCACGTGCATCAACGGACGGTCTCGTCGCCACCAGCCCCAGCAGTACCACGAGCTCGCCCCGCGTCGGAGTCGATACGAGGTGTACCCACCGCTCGCGACCGTCGCGTCCCACCACGCGAACGACCACTCCTCTTCGAGCGCGTCCGAATGCGCCCGCTCGTCACGATCGGAAACGGTCATCGTCCGGCAGACTACGGAGCCATGAGCAACGGCACCGTGCGCTACCTGAGCCTCGAATGGATCGACGCCCTCACCCGCGAGGTGGCCGCCAGTTCGGCCATGGCCGCCGTAGCCAACGAGCACAAGGTGGGCATCACCCAGACGGTCACCGGTGGACCCGAGGGTGACGTCACCTATCACCTGCAGATCGCCGACGGCACGGCCGCGTTCGGACCCGGTGCCGCCTGGCCCGAGGACGTGCGTTTCGAACAGGAGTGGGACACCGCCGTCGCCGTGGCCACCGGAACACTCAACGCCCAGCAGGCGTTCATCACCGGGCGCATTCGCCTGACGGGCAATCAGCAGAAGTTGGGTGAGAGCACACCGGTCTTCGCCGCCCTCGACTCGGTGTTCTCCACCGTGCGCGAGTTCACCGTTTACGAATGAGTCGCGTGCGCGCCACTCACGACCAGTAGGGCCACACCACACAGCGCGCCACCCACCAGATACGGAGCACCGATCGAGACGTGGTCGTAGAGCAACCCGGCCACCGCCGGACCGGCCACCCGTCCGACCGCGTTCACACCTTGCTGGAATCCCAACGCCTCTCCGCGCCGATGATCGGGCACGCGGCCCGAGACCAACGCCGACAGATTGGGTGTGACGAGACCTTGACCCACGGTCAGCAAGAGCAACGCCACCACGAGAAAAGGCCACTGTTCGGCCCGTGACAACACCACCAGACCCGCGGTGTTCAAGGCCAGACCCGCTTGAACCGAACGTTCGGTGCCCCACGCGGAATTCACCGGCCGCACCAACAGCGTCTGCACGCCCACCAAGGTGAGGCCCACGCCGACGAACACCGCCGCCACGCTGGCCTCGGTGAGATCGAAACGATCGCCCGCCAACAACGAGAACGTGGATTCGAAGCCACTGAACGCCACGATGGCGGTGAAGCCCGCCACCGCCAGACCCCACAGACGCACCTTGCCCTGATCGGATGCACGCAATTCATTCGCCATCACGCGCGCCTCGACCGGTCGCGTCTCGGGCAAACGGAAGAAGGCCACGGTCGCGTTGATCAATGCCACCGTGCCGGCCACGTAGAACGGCAGGTGTTCGCCTCCGAGAGCCGCCAACCCCCCCAAGGCCGGACCCACCACGAACCCGACGCCGAAGGCCGCACCCAACAGGCCGAGCAGACGGGGTCGTTCGTGGGGCGCGGCCACGTCGGTGACGGCACCTTGGGCCACGGCCACACTGGCCCCCGACGCACCGTCGAGAACTCGACCGAGGAACAACACCCACAACGCGCCCGCCGCGCCGGTGACGAACGAGCCGATGGCCGTGCCGAGCAACGAGATGAGAATGACCGGCTTGCGTCCGATGCGATCGGACAACTTGCCGAGAATCGGTGAGAAGACCAGCTGCGCCAACGAGAACGAAGCGAACAACAACCCGACTTCCAGACCACTGGCGCCGAATCGCTCCGCGTACCGGCCGAGGATGGGCACGACGATGCCGAAACCGACCAGGTCGAGAGCCACCGTGATCCAGATGGTGAAGAAACCCTTCGGCAAGGGTTCGCGCGTGACGCTCTTTTCCCGTCGGGCCATCGTCGATTTCACCACGCGTCAGCGACGGACGGTGGTGCCCGCCTTGTTCGTCTCGACGATCCAGCCGTCGGCCTGCAGAGTCGCGCGCAGGGCGTCGGCGGTGGCGAAGTCCTTGGCGGCGCGGGCCGCGTCCAACTCGGCGGCCATCCGAAGGACACCGTCGGGAACGTCGGAGGCCTCCTTCAGATCCAGGCCGAACGCCGCGCACATCGAACGAACGGCCGCGACCAACGCCGGAGCCGATGCCTCCGCCGCGTCGAGCGCGGTGTTGGCTCGCCGCACCGTCTCGAACAACAACGCCGCCGCCGATGGCGTGTCGAGATCGTCGTCCATGAAGCCGCGGAAACGCGCGATGACGTCAGCGTCGGGATCGACACTCGGCACGTGTTGCGACCGAGCGGCGAACGAATCGAGACCCCCCAGGGTGTTCACCGCGCCGTCGATGTTGTCCTGGCCGATGCGCACCGGACTGCGATAGTGCGTCTGCAACAGCACCAGTCGATAGGCACGCGGGTCGTAGTGCTGGAGCAGATCGAGAAGATTGGCCACGTTGCCGAGGCTCTTCGACATCTTCTCGCCCTCGGTGTCGACCACGAAACCGTTGTGCATCCAGTGGTTGGCGAATTCACGCCCGAGCGCCACCGCCTGGGCGCGCTCGTTCTCGTGATGCGGGAACTTCAGGTCCATCCCGCCGCAATGCAGATCGAAGCCGTCCCCCAGGATCGACAGACTCATCACCACGCATTCGCTGTGCCAGCCGGGTCGACCATCACCCCACGGCGACGGCCACGACGGTTCGCCGGGCTTGCTGAACTTCCACAAGGCGAAGTCCGCGGGATGGCGCTTGTTGCCGGCCCCGAACACCTCGCGGTCACCGCCACCCGAGAGCATGTCGTCCAGGCTCTGGTGGGCCAGCAGGCCGTAGTCGGGCACGTTCGGAACGCTCAGGTACACGCCGTCCTCGGTGACGTAGGCGTTCTCGCGCTCGATGAGGGTGGCGATCATGTCGACCATCTGGTCCACGTATTCGGTGGCGTGCGGGACATCGGTCGGCCGCAACACGTTCAACTTGCCCATGGCGTCGAACCAGACGTTCTCGCACTTGTGGGTGATGTCCTGCCACGGACGACCCTCGCGGTTGGCACGGTCGATGATCTTGTCGTCGATGTCGGTGATGTTGGAGACCAGACGCACCTCGAGACCCGACCATTCGAGGTACCGACGAAGGATGTCGTAGACGAGCGTGGCCCGGCCGTGACCGAGATGGGGCGGGCCATAGACCGTGGGGCCGCACAGATAAATCCCCACCTTGCCCGGGGTGCGCAGACGAAGTTCGCGAACCTCCGACGTGGCGGTGTCGTACAGCCTGAACATGATGCGAGCCTACGCCCCCACGCCGGTCCACCTATAGCCTTGGCACCCATGGTGTCCATCCCCGACAAGCCCTCACTCGACGGAATCGAGAGCGAGTGGGCGCGAGTATGGGAAGAGGAGCGGACGTACTCGTTCGATCGTTCGGCGACACGGGACGGCGTGTACGCGATCGACACGCCCCCACCCACCGTGAGTGGTTCGTTGCACATGGGTCACGTGTTCTCGTACACCCACACCGACACCATCGCGCGGTTCCAACGCATGTCGGGCAAGTCGGTCTTCTACCCGATGGGTTGGGACGACAACGGTCTTCCCACCGAGCGCCGGGTGCAGAACTTCTTCGGCGTGCGATGCGACCCCAACGTCGCCTACGTCGCCGATTTCCAGCCACCTTTCCGCGGTGATCCGCCCAAGGATCATCAGCCGGTGGCCATCTCGCGTCCCAATTTCATCGAACTGTGCGAGGAACTCACCCACCAGGACGAGAAGGTCTTCGAGGATCTCTTCCGCCGTCTCGGCCTGTCGGTCGATTGGTCGCTGTTGTACGCCACCATCGACGAGCGCAGTCGACGGGCGAGCCAACGTGCGTTCCTGCGCAATCTGGCCCGCGGCGAGGCGTACACGCAGGAAGCGCCCACGCTGTGGGACGTCGACTTCAAGACCGCGGTGGCCCAAGCCGAACTCGAGGATCGTGAGCGTCCCGGGGCCTATCACCAGATCGCGTTCCCGCGCGTCGACGGTGGTGGTGACGTCATCATCGACACCACACGACCCGTGTTGATCGCGGCGTGCGTCGCCTTGGTGGCGCACCCCGACGACGAGCGCTACAAGCCACTCTTCGGCACGAAGGTGCGCACGCCGCTTTACGGCGTCGAGGTCCCGATCATGGCCCACCCGTTGGCCCAACCCGACAAGGGCACCGGCATCGCCATGATCTGCACCTTCGGTGACGTCACCGACGTCATCTGGTGGCGCGAATTGAATCTCCCGACGCGGGCCATCATCGGTCGCGACGGCCGCATCATCGCCACTCCTCCGAACGGTCTCGATTCCGTCCCCGGCCTCGCGGCGTACGAGCAGATCGCCGGGTTGTTCGTCAATCAGGCCCAGAACAAGGTCGTGGAATCGTTGCGCGAATGCGGTGCCATGCTCGGCGAGCCGCGCCCGATCACGCACCCGGTGAAGTTCTTCGAGAAGGGCGATCGACCGCTCGAGATCGTCACCAGTCGTCAGTGGTACATCCGCAACGGCGGCCGTGAAACCGAATTGCGCACCCACATGCTCGGCCGTGGTGATCAGTTGGTGTGGCATCCCGATCACATGCGCCATCGCTACGCGAACTGGGTCGAGGGACTGAACGGCGACTGGCTCATCAGTCGTCAGCGCTACTTCGGTGTTCCCATCCCCGTGTGGTATCGGCTCGACGAGAACGGCGAGACCATCCACGATCGGCCGATCACGCCCGACGAAGCGTCGTTGCCCATCGACCCCTCCACCGACGTGCCGCCGGGATTCACGGCGGACCAACGCAACGTGGCCGGCGGCTTCACCGGCGACCCCGACGTGATGGACACCTGGGCCACGTCGTCGCTCTCGCCGCAGATCGCCGGCTGCTGGGAGGACGACGCGGATCTGTTCGCTCGCGTGTTCCCCATGGATCTGCGGCCGCAGGGTCACGACATCATCCGCACCTGGTTGTTCAGCACGGTGGTGCGCTCGCATTTCGAGCACGACTCGCTGCCGTGGTCGAACGTGGCGTTGTCCGGTTGGATCCTCGACCCCGATCGCAAGAAGATGTCGAAGTCGAAGGGCAACGTCGTCACGCCCGTGGACCTGTTCGAGAAGTTCGGAAGCGACGCCGTGCGTTACTGGGCGGCCTCGGCGCGGCCGGGCGTCGACACCGCGTTCAGTGAAGAGCAGATGAAGGTCGGTCGCAAGTTGGCCACCAAGTTGCTCAACGCCAGCAAGTTCGTGCTCACGTTCCCCGAACCGGGTTCGGACGCGATCGTGTCGAACGAGATCGACCGCGCGATGTTGGCCCGCGTGGCCGACACGGTGAACGAGGCGACCGACGCGTTCGGTCAGTACGACTACGCACGGGCGCTGGAACGAACCGAAGCGTTGTTCTGGTGGTTCTGCGACGACTACGTGGAATTGGTGAAGGGTCGCGCCTACGAGAGTCAGGGTCGCGAGCAAGCCGCGTCGGCGCAACTCGCATTGCGACTGGCGCTGTCGACTCTGCAGCGACTGCTGGCACCCTTCATTCCGTTCACCACCGAAACCGTGTGGCGCTGGTGGCAGAGCGGTTCGGTGCACCGTGCATCGTGGCCGACCGTCGCCGAGTTGGGTGATGGCGGAGATGCCGCGTTGCTCGGGCCCATCGGCGAGGTGTTGGCCCAGGTTCGCCGGGCCAAGACCGAGGCCAAGACCTCTCAGAAGACCGCGGTGGCATCGGCCGAGGTCACGGGGAGCTCGTCGGAATTGGCGGCGGTCACGACGGGTCGGGCCGACCTCTCCGAGGCGGGCAGCGTGCAGGCATGGAGTCTCGTCGAGGGTGCCGGACCGTTGAGCGTCACAGTCGTGTTGGCACCGTCCGACCTCCAATGAGGGCTCGACAGCGGTAGTTTTTGACCCTTGTGACCGAGGTTCAACCGCCCCACGACGACGAACCGATCGTCGGCGACGACACCTTGAACCAACTCGCGAGGTTGCGACCCGATCCGGCGCCCAAACGTCGCCGCACGTGGACCCAGCGACTCGTCCTCGGATTGAACGTCTTCGTGGTCATCGCCTGCTTCGGAGCCGCCATCGGCGTGTACTACGGCAACGAGAAGGCCAACGACCGGCGGGTGGTGTCCATCATCGGTGCCGAAGGTGGGCCGACCCTGACCTTGCCCAGCACCACGTTGGCACTCAACGAAGACGGCTCCACTGCATCGACCGAGGCCCCGGTGCTCGTCGACCTGACGGCCAAGAACTTCCTCATCACGGGCAGCGACAACGGCGCCTGTGTCGACCCCGACTCGCCGTACGCCGCGGCCTTCGGCAATCGCAACGGGCTCGGCGAGCGCGCCGACACCATCATGATCCTGCGGCTCGATCCCACGACGAACGCTGCCGCCGTGTTGTCGTTCCCGCGTGACATGTGGGTTCGCATCGGTGGCACCAAGCGCATGGGACGCATCAACAGCGCGTTCAACGCCGACGACCCGAACACGCTCATCCTCACCATCTGGGACAACTTCGGCATTCTCGCCGACCACTACGTGAACATCGACTTCTGCGCCTTCAAGCAGATCGTCGACGCCGTCGGAGGTGTTCGCGTCCCGTTCGCCACGCCCGTTCGTGACAAGAACACGAATCTGCTCATCGAGGTCGCTGGCTGTCACACCTTCAGCGGCGAAGAAGGCCTCGCGTACGTGCGGTCACGCCACTTCAAGTACTTCGACCCCAAGAAGAAGGAATGGATCGAGGACCCGGCCGCCGATCGCGGGCGCATCTCGCGCCAGCAGGACTTCCTGCGGCGTGCGATTCAAAAAGCCCTCGACAAGAGTGCGGGCAACCCGGCCGTCGCCAAGCAGTTGATCGACGCCGGAATCCAGAACGTGATCCTCGACGCGAACCTGACGACGGGCAAGTTGCTGGAGTTGGCGACGGCGATGAAGAACCTGAACCCGGCGACGATGCGCACCTACCAGGTCGAGGGGCGTGGCGTGGACAAGAGCGGTCAGTCGGTGCTCGAGCCGTTGTTGAAGTCCGACAGCATGAAGGCCGTATTGGCCGTGTTCCAGGGCAAGGCTCGTTTGGTCGATGCTCCCGAGCAACTCTTCGAAGTGCCCACCACCACCGCGCCGGCGACGACCGCGGCACCGGCCACCACCGCGGCGACCCCGGCCACCACCAGCGCACCGGGAACCACCGCGACTCCGGCCACCACCGCTGCGACCCCCGCCACCACCGCGGCTCCCGCACTCGTTCCGGTGTACGTGGACGAGAACACTTACGGTGTTCTGCCCCCCGACGACCCCGCCTGCCGCTGAATAGTTTCGACTAACCCAGCACTTCGCGCAGCGCGCCGGGCACATCGGTCGGACCGTCGATCACCGCCAAACGGGCCCCGACTTGTCCCGCCAACACGCGCGCCTCCGCGTCGTCACCCGCCGGGGCCAGGATCACCACTTCCTCCAGCGAGCGAGCGGCGGCCACCACGTCACCTTCCACCGTGGCCCGGCAGTCGCTCAACACGACCGTGATGCGACGGCCGGCTCGCGTGCGCGACAACTGCTCGCCCGCCGCGCGCAACGCCCCGGCCAGATCGGTGGTGCCGAAACCGCGCAACGACAACACGTCGTTCACCACCTGTTCGCCCGACTTCGTGGAGTTCTGGCTCTTGGCCACCACCACGTCCTTCCCGAAGGCGATCACGCTGTAGTCCTCGGGGCTGCGCCACGCCACCGCCGCCGCCGCCATGGCCGAGGTCGCCAAGGGTTTGCCGCCCATGGAGCCGCTGCGATCGACGAGCAACGCGATCGCCGTCGAGGGGCGGACCCAACCGCGCACTTTCAATTCGTCGGCGTCGACGGCACGTCTCTCGGCGCGAGCGCCGATGATCTCCTCCATCGACGCGTCGAGGTCGATGTCACCGGCCTCGGGTCGATACGGCATGGTGGCCATCTTGCCGATACCGCGTGGTCGCACCGGTCCGCGCTTCGACACGTCCAGGAACAACCGACCCGCCAACCGCTTGGCCAATTCGCGCAACTTCGGATCGGTGGCACCGGTCAGATCGGCCAACAAGGCCAGCATCGCGTCGGCGTCCTCTTCCATCGCCTCGTCGACGGCGTCCTCGTCGATCTCACCGACCTCGGGAGACACCTGCTCGAACTGCTCGTGCCGCGCCAACTCTCGGCGCGACATCGTCTTCTTGGAGGCCTCGTTCACCGCTTCGTCGGCGGCGTCGCCTTCCTTGGCTACCGGGTCGCCCCCGCCGGGGCGCTCGCTTTTCCCGACTCACCGACCGGCGCGGGATTGAACACCTCGTTCCACAACTCGGTGATGATGTCCTCACTCGTGCGCGAACTTCCCTCGCGCACCCGCACGCGTCCGGACAACGCCACCAACGCGGCGTCCAACGACACGGTTGGGTCGTTCACGGTGGACGCGCGCACCGACGCCAGAGACGACGCCACGGCGGACATGTCGATCGCACCACGAACCGACGAACCCACGCGCAGATCGGCGTGAGCTCGCGTGCGTCGCACCAACTCGACCACCTTGTCGAGCCAACCACTCGGCAAACCGTCCACCCCGCGGGCGGCGATGCGGGTCTCGACCTCGGCTGATTGGTAGCCCACCGAGACACGACACACACGGTCGTACACGGCGCCACTGATGCGCGCGGTTCCCACGGCGTCGAAGGGGTTCATGGCCGCCACCAAACGGAAGCCGGCGTTCGCGACCACGCGACCGTAGCGCGGCACGTTCAGTTCGCCCTCGCTCATGACGGTGATGAGAACGTTGAGCGTCTCCTCGGGGATGCGATTGATCTCCTCGACGTACAACAACGAACCGTCGCGCATCGCGGTGACCAACGGGCCATCGACGAACACGTCGGCCTCGTAGCCGTCGGTCAACACCCGCGCGGGATCGAAGTGACCGACCAAACGGGCGGGGGTCAACTCGGCGTTGCCCTCGACGAACACGAACCCGATGCCGAGGCCTCCGGCCACCGCGCGCAACAGGGTGCTCTTGCCGGTTCCCGGAGGTCCCTCGAGCAGCACGTGTCGATCGGCGTCGAGAGCGGCCACCACCAGTTCGACCTCGCGGCGACGACCGATGACGACGTCGTCGAGCGACGCGATGAGCGCGGAGATCGGGGTGGTCACTTCAGGATGACGCCACGGATGTTGGTGCCCTCGCGCATGGCCTCGTAACCCTCGTTGATCTGGTCGAGGGTGTAGGTCTTGCTGATGAGCTCGTCCAACTTCAACTGCCCGGCGCGGTACATGTCGAGCAGGGCGGGGATGTCGGCGCGCGGGTTCAGCGAGCCGAAGATGGTTCCCTTGATCTCCTTGTTCCACATGGCCAGGTTGAACAGGTTCACGCTGGCGGTCTCGCTGGTCATCGGTGAGATGGCGGTGACGACGACGGTGCTGCCCTTGCCGGCCAGATTCATGGCCTCGCCCATCATCTCGCCGTGCAGGACACCGGGGGTCATGATGACGCGATCGGCCATTTGTCCGTAGGTCATCTCCATGACCGACAACATGGCGTCGGCCATCGACGGGAAAGTGTGGGTGGCACCGAACTCCATGGCCTTCTCGCGCTTGAACTCGACGGGGTCGATGGCGATGATGCGCTTGGCGCCGGCCATGCGCGCACCCTGCACGGCGTTGATGCCGATACCACCGATACCCACCACGACGACGGTGTCGCCGGGCTGGGTGCCGGCGCGATTGGCGGCCGAACCCCAACCGGTGGCCACACCGCACGACACGAGCGCGACGCACTCGAGCGGGATGTCCTTTTCCACCTTGATGATCGACTGCTCGCTGACGCAGGCGTACTCCGAGAACGTGCCGACCTTGGCCATGAGCGTGACGGGCTTGCCGTTCACGAAATGGCGGTGCGTGTCATCGGTGATCATTCCACCGACGAAGGTCTTGGCGCCGTTGTCGCACAGGTTCTGGCGTCCGGTCGAGCAATAACGGCAGCGGCCACACGACGGCACGAACGACGCGGACACGTGATCACCGACGGCGACGCTGGTGACACCCGGGCCGACCTCGACCACCACACCGGCACCCTCGTGGCCACCGATGATGGGGAAGAAACTCTCGATACCCATGAGGGGCCACACCTCTTCGGGCGGGACCATGTCGCCGGTGACGAGGTGCTCGTCGCTGTGACACAGACCAGCAGCCTTCCAGTGCACCAACACCTCACCGGTCTTGGGCGGATGGATCTCGATCTCCTCGATCTTCCATTCCTGATTGAGGCCCCACAGGACCGCGGCCTTGGACTTACGGATTCCGGACATGGTTCGCTACCCCCTGCGCGGACGACCCTCGTCCGGCACCCCGAACGCTAGCCACCACGGGCCGGAACGCCCCAGACGAACCCGAACCGGGGGCGGTGGCGAGCCACCGGGTCAGTAGACCAGCACGCCTCGGATGTTCTCGCCCTTGCGCATGGCCTCGTAGCCCTCGTTCACGCCCTCCAGCGGGTAGGTGCGGGTGACCAGACCGTCGAGGTCCAACTGGCCCTCGCGGTACAGACCGGCCAACTTGGGGATGTCGGCGCGCGGGTTGCCCGAACCGAAGAGCGAACCCACCACCTGCTTCTCCATGAGGGTGATGTCGAGCATGTTCATGCTGGCGCCCATCTCGAGAGCCGGGTGGATGTTGGTGACCACCACGCGTCCGCGCTTGGCGGCCAGAGCCATCGCTTCGTGCATCACCGAACCCTGTCCGACACCCATCGTCATGATGACCTTGTTCGCCATCGTGCCCCAGGTGATGTCCTGCAGCAGAGCCACGGCTTCGGTCATGCTGGTGGCGGTGTGCGTGGCACCGAACTCCATGGCCTTCTCACGCTTGAACTCCACGGGGTCGATGGCCACGATGCGCTTGGCACCGGCCAACTTGGCGCCCTGAATGGCGTTGGCGCCGATTCCACCGACGCCGACCACCACCACGGTGTCGCCGGGCTTGGTCTCGGCCGCGTACACCGCCGAACCCCAACCGGTGACCACGCCGCAGCCCAACAAGCACACCTTGTCGAGGGGCAGATCCTCGTCCACCTTGATGCAGGACGCTTCGTTCACCACGGTGTGCTTGGCGAAGGTGCCGAGCAGACACATGAGGCCCAGATCCTGACCGCGCGCGTGGTGACGCGCGCCGCCGTCGGTGATCTGGCGGCCACCACCCATCAGGGCTCCGAGATCGCACAGGTTCTGATGACCGGTCGAGCAACTACGGCAACGACCGCACGACGGGATGAAGCCGAATACCACGTGATCACCGGGGGCCAACCAACTGACACCCTCGCCGACCTTGCGCACGATGCCGGCACCCTCGTGTCCGCCGATGATGGGCAAGGCGAAGGGGAGATCACCGGTGACGAGGTGCTCGTCGCTGTGGCACATGCCCGAGGCCTTCATCTCCACCAACACTTCGCCCGGCTGGGGATCGTCGAGCTCGAACTCCTCGACGCTCCAGGGCTGGTTGGTCTCCCACAAAATGGCCGCTGTCGACTTCATGATTCCCCCTGGAAGGTTCCGGGCGAGCACCCCGTGGCGACCGCCAACTCCTGGTGGAACGGTAGTCGGTGCCGGGCGGGATCGTTGTACGCTTCACCCCATGGACAGCCCGATCGCCCCCGCCACCACGTCCTCCGACACATCCCTCACCCGGTCGACCGACTCGGTGAAGAGCACCTCGGTGAACGACACGGCCGACGACGCCGTCATCGACAGCGACCTCCTCGTCGAGGAGATCAGCATCGATGGCATGTGCGGCGTCTACTGAGCACTCCCCCGCGGAGCCCGTCGTGACCGTCGCTCTCGACTCCGCGCTCGAGTTGCATCCCCAGGTCGCGGTACGGCCCGAACCGTTCGGAGCCCTGGCGTATCACTACGGCAACCGACGTCTGATCTTCCTGAAGCACCCCGACGTGGTGCGCGTCGTGCAACAACTGGCGGAGCACTCCGACGTGGCCGCCACCCTCGGTGCCTGTGGCATCGCCCCCGACCGGCACGATTCGTTCGTGACCGCCCTCGCCTCTTTGCAGAAATCGGAGATCGTTCGTGAGCGCATCATCGCTGGTTGACCAGATGAAGCGGGGCCTCGACGCCCCGATCTGTCTCACGTGGGAGCTCACCTACGCCTGCAACCTGCAGTGCGTTCATTGTCTGTCGTCCAGCGGCCAACGCGACGAGCGCGAGTTGTCCACCGCCGAGGCCAAACGTGTGCTCGACGAATTGCGCGACCTGCAGGTCTTCTACATCAACATCGGTGGCGGCGAGCCCATGGTTCGTCGCGACTTCTTCGAGTTGCTCGAGTACTCGGTGGGTAACGGCATCGGCGTGAAGTTCAGCACGAACGGTGCCTTCATCGACGCCGAGAAGGCCCGCCGACTCGCGGCCATGGATTACCTGGACATCCAGATCAGCCTCGACGGCGTGGACGCCGTCACCAACGACGCGGTGCGAGGCGTCGGGTCCTACGACATGGCACGACGCGCCATGGACAACCTCGCCGCCGCGAACTTCGGACCCTTCAAGATCTCGGTGGTGGTCACGCGCCACAACGTGTCGCAACTCGATCAGTTCAAGGCGCTCGCCGATTCCTACGGCGCGCAGCTGCGTATCACGCGTCTGCGACCCTCGGGTCGTGGTGCCGACACGTGGAACGAGTTGCATCCCACCAACGGCCAACAGCGCGAGATCTACGACTGGCTGATGAAGCACGGCGAGAACGTGCTCACCGGCGACTCGTTCTTCCACCTCAACGCGTTCGGCGAATCCCTGCCCGGGCTGAACATGTGCGGTGCCGGTCGAGTGGTGTGCCTCATCGACCCCATTGGCGACGTGTACGCGTGTCCGTTCGTCATTCACGACGAGTTCAAGGCCGGCAACGTGCGCGACGAGGGCGGATTCTCGCGCGTCTGGAAGCAGAGCGACCTGTTCCTGTCGTTGCGCGAACCGCAATCGGCCGGAGCCTGCGCGTCGTGCGGTTCCTACGACGCCTGTCAGGGCGGGTGCATGGCCGCGAAGTTCTTCACGGGTATCCCGCTCGACGGACCCGACCCCGAGTGCGTCGGCGGTGACGGCGAGCACGCGTTGTCGATCGTGACGCCGGGCTCGGCGCCGAAACCGGCGATGGACCATTCCAAGCCGGTCACTCTCTCGCGCAAGCCGGTCTCCGCTCGCCGATGAATCTTCGTTCCCCGCTCGCCCTCGGGAGTCGCACGTCCGCGAACCGGATCATGTTCGGTCCGCACGTCACCAATCTCGGCGACGACGAGCGCGCTCTCACGTCGAGGCACGTCGCCTACTACGAGCGTCGGGCCCGCGGTGGATGTGGCGTCATCGTCACCGAGGGCGCCAGCGTGCACGCCGGCGATTGGCCGTACGAACGCGCGCCGTTGGCATCCGCGTGCGGCCCCGGATGGCGCGCCATCGCCGACGCGTGCCACGCGCACGGCTCGTTGGTGATCGCCGGCCTCGATCATGCCGGTGGTCAGGGCTCGTCCGCGTATTCGCAACTTCCCCTGTGGGCGCCGTCGCGCGTTCCCGAGGTGAACAGCCGCGAGGTGCCCAAGTGGATGGAGGCCGAGGACGTCGCGGCTGTCATCGCCGGTTTCGCCGATGCCGCCCGTGTCGCGGTGTCGTCGGGTTGTGACGGCGTGGAGATCAACGCCGGACAGCACAGCCTCGTTCGCCAGTTCATGTCGGGTCTCACGAACCATCGCGGTGACGAGTGGGCCGACCGACTGGCGTTCGCGCGTCGGGTGATCGCGACGGTTCGCGACGCGACGGGTCCGGACGCCGTCGTCGGTGTGCGCCTGTCGTGCGACGAGTTGGCGCCGTGGGCCGGCATCACGCCCGAGATGGCGCCCGACATCGCCGCCGAGCTGGCGAGTATCGGGCTGGACTACGTGGTGGTGGTGCGGGGCTCGATCTTCTCGGTGGAGAAGACCCGCCCCGACTTCCACGAGCCGACCGGATTCAACATCGACGTGTGTCGCGCGGTGCGCGCGGCCGTGCCGGTGACCACCGCAGTGTTCCTGCAGGGATCCGTCGTCGACGTCGGCCAGGCCGAGTGGGCGTTGTCCGACGGCGTGTGCGACGGCGTCGAGATGACGCGGGCCCAGATCGCCGACCCCGATCTGGCGACGAAGGTGGCGACGGACGAAATCGACTCCATTCGTCCCTGCATCCGTTGCAACCAGACGTGTCAGGTGCGCGACGCCCGCAACCCCATCGGGATTGGTTCGCACCGACGCCGTCGTCGAAGAACGTTCTGGTGATCGGTGCCGGCGTGGCCGGTTTGGAGGCGGCGCGCGTGGCGGCCACGCGCGGTCATCGCGTGACCGTTCGTGAGGCACGAGATCGCGTGGGTGGCATGGCCGTCGTCGCCGGCCCCGGAGCACCGTTGGTCGAGTGGCTCACTCGGCGGGTGCTCGCACTGGGCGTGACCCTCGAAACGTCCACCGACGGCACCGACCGCACGGGATTCGACGCCGTGATCCAAGCGACCGGATCCACGCGCGGAAAGCCCGACCACACCGTGGACGCCGACGCGGACGTATTCGAGATCGCCGACGTGCGACGCGGAACCCGACACCTGCCCGCCGACGGCCCGATCGTGATTCTCGACCCCATCGGTGGACCCATCGGCGTGGCCCTCGCCGAGGAATTGGGTGAACGAGCCACGCTCGTCACCCCCGACAGCATCGCCGGCAACGAGTTGTCGCGCACCGGCGACCTGGCCCCGGCCAACGTGCGTCTGGCCCAACGCGGTGCGCAGGTGCAGCGACGGTCGGTGGTGCGTTCGATCTCGCGACGTGGCGACGCCTTCGTCGTGCGGGTGCAGGATCGCTTCAGCGGGGTGATCACCGAGCTCGAGGCCGCCGCACCCATCGACGGTGCCGTCCAGGTGGGCGACTGCGTCGCTCCGCGCACCATCCTCGAGGCCGTCCTCGAGGGCCGTCGCGCCGCCGCCGGTATCTGATCGGGTCCGCGTCGCGACGGGTATACCCGACTTCGACCCGACCGGCGAACAAAGATGTGTCGGTGGGAACCAACGTGATCGCCATCATCGTGCTCGTTCCCTTCGCGTATCTGTTGGGCACCTTTCCGAGCGCGGTGATGATCGCCCGCGGTCAGGGCATCGACATCACCACCAGCGGATCGGGTAACCCCGGCGCATCGAACGTCGGACGATTGCTCGGACGCAAGCTCGGCGTGTTGGTCTTCGTTCTCGACGGATTGAAAGGTGCGATCTCGGTCGTCGTCGGCTACCTGATCGCCGGACACGCGGGCGCACTCACTTTGGCCTGCGCGGCCGTGATCGGTCACGTGTTCCCCATCACCCGCGGCTTCAAGGGCGGCAAGGGTGTGGCCACCGCGGGCGGTTCGGTCATCGCGCTCTACCCCGTCATCGGTGCGGCCATGACCGCGTTGTGGCTGATCACCGCGAAGCTGACGAAGAAGGCCTCGCTCGGATCGCTGGCGATCGCCGTCGGC
>JAJTEQ010000079.1 GCA_021298195.1 Ilumatobacteraceae bacterium | reverse complement strand
TGGGCACCCCACGGCGACGAGGAGATCGTTGCGTGGTCGCGCATCCAGGCCGAGTTCCGTTTGGAGGACGTGAATCATTCGCCCGCGTTTTTCGACCTCAAGAAGTTGGCGGCTTTCAACGGTGAGTACATCCGCGCCATGTCACTGGATCAGTTCATCTCGGCGTGCGAGCCGTTCCTGACCGGTGACGTGCCGTGGAGCCCCGATCAGTTCGATGCCGACGTGTTCCGTTCGATCGCACCGTTGGCTCAGACGCGCATGGTGACCATGAACGAGATCGTCGCGTTGGTGGATTTCCTCTTCCTCGCCGCCCCGATCATCGACGAGTCGGCGTGGTCCAAGACGTTCGGAGGCGATGATGCCGTCGCGATGTTGAACGATGCGATCGTCGCGTTCGATGCGCTGACCGACTGGTCCGCTGATGCCCTGAAGACGACCCTGGAGGCCACGGGCGCCGCGCGGGGATTGAAACTGGGCAAGGCGCAGGCCCCGGTGCGCGTGGCGGTGACCGGCCGCACCGTCGGCCCGCCGTTGTTCGAGGCGCTCGAGTTGCTCGGACGTGACGAGACCATGACCCGCATGCGGGTGGCGTCGGAGCGAGCCCGCTGAATCCGGACGTGTCGCTCGATGCGGCCGCGTCGTCGACCGACGAGACGCCGGTGCGTCTGTCGCGCTTGGTCAGCCTGCGACGACGATTCCTGCGTCCGCCCCGATGGTGGCGGGCCGGAGGCTGGCGACGCTTCCTCGGGGTGATCGCCGGCGTGGTGTTGCTGGCACTCGTGTATCTGGTGATCTCGTTGGCACAGGTGTGGTGGGTCGGCCGCCAGCACGGCACCGAACGCGGCGATGCCATCGTGGTGATGGGGGCGGCGCAATACGACGGTCGACCGTCACCGCAACTGCAGGCACGTTTGGATCACGTTCTCCTGTTGTGGGCCGACGGCGCGGCTCCGCTGGTGATCGTCACCGGCGGCAATCAACCGGGTGATCGATTCACCGAGGCGTCGACGTCGTCGGAGTATCTGCAGGAACGGGGGATTCCGGCCAGTGCGATCCTGTTCGAGGACACCGGACGGTCGTCGTGGGAGTCACTGCAGAACGTGGCCGAGCTGGCGGACCAACACGGCGTGGGGTCGGTGATCCTGGTGAGCGACCCGTTCCACAGTTTGCGCATCAGGCTGATGGCCGAGGAGTTGGGGCTGCGGGCCTACACGTCCTCCACGCGAACCAGCCCGGTCAGGGGTTTCGCGGCCTTCAAGAAGCACGTGCAGGAAGCCGGTGGCGTGGCGGTGGGTCGAGTACTGGGGTTCGAGCGAACGGAATCCCTGTTGGGCTAGGTGGTGCTCGGACTCTTCGGCACTACAATTGCCGTGCTCCAGTTCGGTGCTCTGTGGGGAGTGGTGTAACTGGCAACACAGCAGATTCTGGTTCTGTTATTCAGGGTTCGATTCCTTGCTCCCCAGCAAAAGTTTTTTCGACCACGCGTCGCGATTTCTTGATCTAGATTCGCGTCATCGCCTGGGGGGCGAAAAGGGGGAATCATGGATCGTCGTCATTTTCTGCGTGCGGGCATTCTGGCCACCGGAGCCAGTGCCGCCATTCCGAGCGCGGTGTTCGCATCGGGGGCGCGTCGTCGCGACACGGCCGTGCCCGGCGAGAGTCCCTACGGACCGTTGTCGGAAACGCCCGACGAGAACGGACTGCTGCTGCCGGCCGGGTTCACGTCGCGCATCGTTGCGATCGGGGGCGATCCCGTGGGCGACACCGACTACAACTGGCACCCGTTCCCCGATGGCGCCGCCACGTTCGACGATGGCGAGGGCGGGTACTACTACGTGTGCAACAGCGAGGTCTTCGAGTTCATGGCGCCGGCGTCGGGTGGTGTCTCGGCCATTCACTTCGGCGCCGACGGAGAGATCCTCGACGCTTACCGCATCCTGGAAGGCAGCAACTCCAACTGTGCCGGTGGACCCACACCGTGGGGCACCTGGTTGAGTGGTGAGGAGAACTTCGCCGGAACGGGTCGGATCTGGGAGTGCGATCCCTCCGGTGCCAAGGAAGCCGTTGCTCACACCGCCATGGGTTTGTGGGCGCACGAGGCCGCCGCGGTCGATCCGGTCAACAAGACCGTGTACATGACCGAAGACAACGGCGCGGGTCGCTTCTATCGCTACACGCCCACCGCGTATCCCGATCTGTCGGCCGGTGTTCTCGAGGCCTGCATCGTCGACGCCGACGGTGGTGTCACGTGGGGAGTGGTGTCCGACCCGTCGGGAGCCACGATGCCGACGCGCGACCAGGTTCCCGGTGCGACCATCTTCCCCGGCAACGAAGGTTGTTGGTATCACGAAGGCAAGGTGTTCTTCACCAGCAAGGGCGATCACTCGGTTCATGAGATCGACATCGCCACCCAGAAGTACACGTTGGTGTGGAAGGGCGACCCGGACGGACTGGGGACTGAAGGTGCGGTGCTGTCGCACGTCGACAACATCACCGTGGACGCCGGTTCGGGAGATCTGATCGTCGCCGAGGACGGTGGCAACATGGAGTTGTGCATCATCACGCCCGATGGTGTGGTGGCTCCGTTCGTTCGCGTGGTGGCCGCGGGACACGAGTTGTCCGAGATGACCGGTCCGGTGTTCAGTCCGAATCGTGATCGTCTCTACTTCTCGTCGCAGCGCGGGCCGAGCAACCGCGACATCGCCGAGATCGTTCCCGGATTCGCGGCGATCGATGCCATCGGTGCCACCGGCAAAGCGGCCGGCATCACGTACGAGATCTCGGGTCCGTTCCGCGGAGCGATCGTGCCCGAAGTGGTCACCACCGAGGCGCCGATGGTCATCGCGGCGCCGACGACCACGTTGGCCAGTGTGGCGCCGACCGACGCACCGGCCGAGGATTCCGACGGTGGTGGCGGTGGAGGAGCGGGCTTGGTCATCGGCGCCGGCGTGGTGGCGGCCGCCGCGATCGGTGGTGCCGTTGCCTTCCGCAAGCGTCGAATGCAGGGCTCGGGAGAATCCGCCAACGGCTGAGGGCCGGTTGGTCACTCGCGAATACGCAGGTAGCGTTACGTCCGCTACAGGCTCCCATCGTCTAGTGGCCTAGGACACCACCCTCTCAAGGTGGCGGCACGGGTTCGAATCCCGTTGGGAGTGCCAGAGGGTCCCGTTCATCGGCACCACGTGTCGACATCTGCTAGGAGCTTCGCTTGCGACCTCTGCAGCGGATAGCCAATTGAATCGTTACCACTGCACTGACAATTGCCCCGAGCATTCCGACGATGAGCCCGAACTGCGGTTGAACAGACACTTCGAAAATCTCGTCTGACGTCTCGTTCGATAGCGAGTTCAAGTTCGCAAAGTCGTACGTGTAAATGAGGGCGCTGAGTGACGCAGAGAAAGCACCCCAAGCGAACAGCGCGAAGGGGTTGCGGTCCGCTACGGCTCGACGCTCACCCGCGAATACCAGAATCAGTGCGGCTCCAGAAGTAAGAGCAGTGATGACACCATCGCCATCAGTCCCGTTAACGGTGATGAACAGCACGCGAGCCCAGGGCATGAAAGACCCGATCAGCGCGACGGCTAGGGCCACCTTGGCGATTAATTCGAGGGGTGCTCCCGGTGCAGGGACAACGCGGAAGCTCGAAGGTGACAAGGGAGGCGGGGGAGGAAGTGAATTCGAGTCGCTGAGATGCTGCGGAGACTCCTGATTTTCGCTCACAAATGGCAAAGTACCTGACGGTGGCATCCTCAGTGAGAAGGGTTCTCCACCAATAAGGATTTTGGGACAATCGGTGTAGGCCCTTTTCTGATGCCGCGACCTCGACCTTTTTCGGGCGTCAACACGCCGGCGCCACGTGTCGTACTGTTCAGGTATGTGCACCGTGTGTTTCACCGGACTTCAAGCGGTTCCGGCCGCGGCGATCGCCGGTCGTTATTGGTTCGTGAATCGCCGTCGCCGAGGTGACTCCGCTTGGGGAGATGAGAGCCCGGAAACGACCGCTGAGCGATCCCAAGAGGATGGGGTCAGTGGGCGCGGGCCCACAGGCGACGACCAACCAGTCGCCATATCAGCCACATCGACACGCTGACGCCCGCGATCCCGATCGCCGTCTGTCCGATGAATCCGGCCCAGGTGTCGGCTGTCTGGAAGTCCGGAGCCTTGTCCACCCAGTCGGGTCCGCCCCACGACCAGTCCAGCGTCTGCGTTCCGCGCTCGGGGTTGATCAGCCGCGACCAGATGAACCATCCGAAGATGCGACAGCCGCCGTACACGAAGTAGGCGCGATACAACGCCAGCATGGCGGTCTCGCTCATGCGGAATCGATTCTGCAACCACGCCCAAGCGGAGTCGTTGGGCACGATCTCCTCGCGGAAGAACTTGCGGGTGAACACCTTGGGTCCGCCCAGTGCCAGGCACAACCACAGGAAGTCCCACACACCGCCGAAACTGCTGAAGTACGCCGAGGCGTCGCCGTAGCGACCGGCCTGCGCGGCGTAGGCCCACATGCCGGTGGAGTAGTGCTGCGTGGTGAACGGGAAGAACAACATGGTGCCGACGGAGTCGAAACAGTCGGTCAGCACGTGGGCCCAACCGCCGAGCAACAAACCGAGGGCCCACGCACGGTTCTTCTTCCACGCCAGGATCACCAGGGCGAACAGCACGATGAACAACAACGAGTGGGTCGCCCCCACGCCGGGCCAACCCCGGTGGTACTTCCACGGCTCGGCGGCCTTGATCAGCGTCATGTCGCCGATCTTCAAGCCGTACACGGGCAACTTGGTGAAGAGGTCGGGCAACAAACATCCGAGCAGGATGGCGAGGTAACTGACCTTGGTCTTCAGCCGATGCTTCAGGTGCTCCTGAAGGAAATAGCTCTCCAGTTCGTGGGCGGCCCAACTCATGAGTCGGACCCTTCACCCGCGACCGGCTCACGGTCGTAGCGACCGAAGAGACGGGTGCTGATCACGACACTGGCCACCACGATCGCCGGTCCGGAGATCCAGTTCAAGATGGCGGTCTTCACGAACGCACCACCGATCACCAGGATCACGACGGCGATGGCGTATCCGATCTTCTCCGAACGAGGCACGGACGCACCGTAGTGGATGCCGGTGTTCGCTCGACCCATTCCCAACGACCCATTCCCAACGGCGCATTCCGGACGGGTGCACATCACCGGCCGCCCTCTAGTGTGGGCTCATGTCACGGGGGATGATCACGGTTCCGGCGGGTCGACGCATCTACGGCATGCAGTTACCCATTCAGGCGCAGAGTACCTATTTCGTCGCGGACTGGGAAAAGACCGCCGGTCCGAACGAGTTGGCCCGTCTCGCGCGCGCGTGCGACGAGAGCGGGTACGCCTACGTCGGCGTGTGCGATCACGTCAGCCTTCCCGAATCCGCGGTGGGTGGCATGGGCACGCACTGGGCCGACCCCATCGCCACCCTCGGCTGGATCGCCGGCTTCACCACCAACGTGGGCCTGCTCACTCACGTGTACGTGTTGCCGTATCGCCACCCGCGCGTGGCCGCCAAACAGTTCGCCACGCTCGACCATCTCAGCGAAGGTCGAGCGCTCATCGGCATCGGCGCCGGTCACGTGCAAGCCGAGTTCGAACTGTTGGGTGTCGACTTCCACGCGCGGGGCAAGGCGCTCGACAGCGGCATCCCGCAGCTGGCCGCCGCTCTCGAGAACGAATTCGTCGAAGGCTTCGGTGCGCGCCCGTTGCCCGCGCAGTCGCCGCGTCCGCCCATCTGGGTGGCCGGTTCCAGCCCGGCCGCCATCAAGCGCGCCGCGCGTCTGGCCGACGGTTGGTTGCCTCAAGGGCCCTCGAACGCCGAGATGGTGGGTCTGTTGCGCGACGAGATGTCGCGCATCGGTCGCACCGTGCCGAACATGATGATCGGGCACATCACGCCGTTCCTGTACGTGGGCACGCCGTCGTTCGACGTCGGCGAGGCCACGCTCAGCGGAAGCGCGCAATCGATCGCCGAACGCATCCTGGACGGCACCGCCGACGGCGTGAACCAACTGCAGGTCCGCTTCAAGGCGCGCAGCTGCGACGAGTTGTGCGACCAGATCCGTGCCTTCGCGTCCGACGTCGCGCCTCTCGTGACCACCATCTGACCGTTCGTTCGAACGCACCGACATTTTCGAAGCAACAGGGAGGAAAACATGCTCACCAATCTCGACGATTTCCCGATCCACCAGACCAGCGAGCCCATGCGTCACGCCGCCACCAGTGATCGCAACTTCTACGACCGCTACTACTTCAACGGTTTCAATCACGACGGCACGGTGATGTTCGTGTGC
>JAJTEQ010000026.1 GCA_021298195.1 Ilumatobacteraceae bacterium | reverse complement strand
CGCCGATTTCGAGGCGATCTCGTGAGCCAAGGTCATCGTCGCGTCCATCAACGACTCATCGTCCTCCGCGCGCAAGGCCATGCCGATGGACACCGCCTCGTCGGCGTCGATCCAACGCGAGGTGAGCAAGAGTTCCGCCGCTCGTTGCCAACCCACGCGATCGGCGAACAACACGCTGCTGGCGGCCTCGGGTGGCACGCCGAGTTCGCTGAAGGGAACTCGCATTCGCGCCGATCGCGCCATCAACACGATGTCGCAATAGGGGAGCAACGTCATGCCGATGCCGACGGCCACGCCGTTGACGGCGGCGATGAGCGGCTTGCCGAATGACTCGAGAGCGTCGAGCAACACGGTGAACCCACCGGCGCCCGTCGATCCGCCCGCGTTCGTGTCTCCGCTGGCGACCGCCGTGGCCATCTCGGCCATCTCTTTCAGGTCCTGGCCCGAACTGAACGCGGCGCCAGCTCCGGTGAGCACGGCCACCCGCAGGTCGTCGTCGGCGTCGATACGCGCCAACGTGGAACCGAGCGCGTCGTATTGCTCACGGGTGAAGGCGTTCTTGCGCTCGGGACGATTCATGGTGATGACGGCCACGGCGCCATCGACGTGCAGATCGATGCTCATGGGTGCTGGCTGCTGACCGAGATGGTCTCGCCGGTCATGTAACTGCTGTAGTCACTGGCGAGAAAGACGATCACGTTGGCGATCTCCCACGGTTCGGCGTACCGACCGAAGGCTTCGCGCCGGGTCAGTTCGGCCAAGAGTTCGTCGCTGGTGACCTTGGCCAGGTTCGCGTGCATGGCGATGCTCGGTGACACGGCGTTGATGCGCACGCCGCGGGGTCCGGCCTCGATGGCGGCGCATCGTGTGAGGGCCATGACACCGGCCTTGGCCGCGGCGTAGTGCGCCTGTCCGGCCTGGGCGCGCCAACCGAGAACGCTGGCGTTGTTCACGATGACGCCGGACCCCTGCGCGTACATCAGGTTCAGCGCCGCGCGGGTGCAGCGCATCGTGCCGTTCAAGGTGACGTCGAGCACGATCGACCACTGGTCGTCGGTCATCTCGTGCAGTTCGGCCGTTCCGCCCAAGCCCGCGTTGTTGACCAGCACGTCGATGCCACCCAGTTCCTTGGCGGCCGCGGCGAACAAGTTCTGCACGCTGGCCTCGTCGGTGACGTCGCAGGGGATCCCGACCACCCCCAACTCGGCGGCGGTCTCGGCGAGTCGTCGCTCGTGCTTGTCGCTGATGACGACACGAGCGCCCTCCTCGAGGCAGCGACGCGCGGTGGACGAACCGATGCCGCTACCGGCGGCGGCGGTGATGAGCACCCGCTTGCCCGCGAGCAGTCCGTGTCCGGTGACGTACGTGGGTTCCTTGGTCGACATGTTTCCCCCGTGATGTTGGTTGGGCGTGAGTCAGCGCGGAAGTCCGAGAACGCGTTCGCCCAACACGTTGCGCTGGATCTCGTTGGAGCCACCGTAGATGGTGTCGGACCGCGTGAAGAGGAACAACTTCTGCTCGAGCGTCAGTTCGTAGGGGAGGGCCTCGGCGACGAGCCCGGCAGGCCCCATGATCTCCATCATCAATTCGCCCAGATCGCGGTGCCACGTTCCCCAGAACAACTTGGAGATGCTGGCCTCGGGGCCGGGCACTCCCTTGGCCGACATGCTCCGCAACGCGTTGAGCTTCAGCAGTTGCAGGCCGGTGTGGGCGCGCGCCAACTTCTGGCGCATCACCGGGTCGGCGGCGCGACCGAAGCGACGGGCCAGGGCGATGGTGTCGTCGAGTTCGCGCTCGAAACCCACTTGTTGGGCCAAGGTGGAGATGCCGCGTTCGTAACCCAACAGCGCCATGGCCACGCCCCAACCGGCACCCGGTTGGCCCACCACCAACGAGGCCTCGGTCTCGGCGTCGGTGAAGAAGGTCTCGTTGAACTCGCCACCACCGGTGATCTGCCGGATGGCGCGAACCTCGACGCCCGGTTGCTCCATGGGCACGAGCAGGAAGGTCAGCCCGGCGTGGCGTTGCGAACCGGGCTCGGTGCGCGCGACGACGAAGCACCAGTGACTCACGTGCGCCAAGGAGGTCCAGACCTTCTGGCCGTTGATCACCCAGCGATCACCGTCGAGGTGAGCCTTGGTTTGCACGTTGGCCAAGTCGCTGCCGGCGTTCGGTTCGCTGTAACCCTGACACCAACGTTCGTCACCGCGCAGGATGCCGGGCAGGAAGCGCGCGCACTGTTCGGGCGTGCCGTACTCGATGATGGTCGGAGCGAGAAGGTTCTCGCCCATGTGATTGGTCCGAGCCGGTGCCTGCGCGCGCACGTACTCCTCGGCCCAGATGATCTGCTGGTCGACGGTGGCACCGCGCCCGCCGAACTCGACGGGCCAACCGAGACCGATCCATCCGGCGCGACCGAGAACCTTCTCCCACTCGACGCGGATCTCGAAGCCGATCTCCTCGTCGCCCGGTCCGCCTCGTCCGCGCAACTCGGCGAATTCTCCGATCACGTTCTCGCGCAACCACGTGCGCACCACGTCGCGGAACTCGCGATCGTCGGTGGGAAGCGGTGCGTGTTGAGAAGCGGTGATGGTCATGAGGAGTCGTTGGTCCTGTGGTCGACGGTGGGAGTGACGTTTCTGACGAACCGTCAGAAAGAGTAGCCGTGCGTCGTCCGACCTGCCGAGACCGGAACGGAGGCGATTACGGTCACACCATGGATTTCGCCATTCCCGAGTCGATTCAACGGACCCTCGACGAGCTCGATGCCTTCATCGAACGCGAGATCGCGCCCCTGCAGGCGGCCGACGACAACGAGCGCTTCTTCGACCATCGTCGCGAGTGGGCCCGCACCGACTTCGACAACGACGGCGTCCCCCGCCCCGAATGGGAGGCCCTGCTGCGCGAGATGCGCCGCCGTGCCGACGCCGCCGGGTGGCTCCGACTGGCCCTGCCGCCCGAGTTCGGCGGTCGTAACGCGTCGAACCTCGAGATGGCCATCATCCGCGAGCATCTGGCCACCAAGGGCCTCGGCCTGCACAACGACCTGCAGAACGAGTCGTCGATCGTGGGCAACTTCCCGACCGTGTTGATGATGCGCGACTTCGGCACCGAGGAACAGAAGAAGGAGTGGATGTCGGGATTTCTCGACGGCACCAAGCGTTTGGCCTTCGGCCTGACCGAACCCAACCACGGCAGTGACGCCACCTTCCTCGAAACCACCGCGGTTCGTGACGGTGACGAATGGGTCATCAACGGCATGAAACGCTGGAACAGCGGCCTGCATCACGCCACCCACGACATCATCTTCGCTCGCACCTCGGGTGACCCGGGAAGCCCCATCGGCATCTCGGCCTTCCTGGTTCCGACGGATGCGCCGGGCTTCAACGTCGACTTCTTCTGGTGGACGTTCAACATGCCCACCGATCACGCCGAAGTGAGCATGAAGGACGTTCGGGTACCGGCGAACGCGTTGTTCGGGCGACTCGATCACGGCCTGGATCTGGCTCAACACTTCGTGCACGAGAACCGCATCCGGCAGGCGGCGTCGTCGTTGGGTGCGGCGCAGTACTGCATCAACGAGGCCGTGGCGTATGCGAACTCGCGCGTCACGTGGGGAAAGAAACTCTCCAGCAACCAGGGCATCCAATTCCCGCTCATCGAGTTGCACACCGAGGCCGCCATGTTGCGGCAATTGATTCGCTACACCGCCTGGATGATGGACAACTCGGTGAAATCGGACCGTCCCGACGTGGAGGGCTTCATGGAGTTCACCCATCTCGTCGCCATGTGCAACTACCGCGCCAACCGTCTGTGTTGCGACGCCGCCGATCGTGCGATGCAAACCTGCGGCGGGGTGGGGTACAGCCGACACATGCCCTTCGAACACATCTACCGACACCACCGTCGCTACCGCATCACCGAGGGCGCCGAGGAGATCCAGATGCGCAAGGTGGGCCAGCACCTTTTCGGATTCGGCCGCAAGAAATAGGTCGCGGCTCAGCCCGCGAACACCGTCGCGCGTCCGCGCATGACCACACCGACACGCGCGCCCACCGGCGCCAGTTCGCTCACGCTCACGCGCACCGAGACGAACTCGCCGTTCTCGAGGCGCACACCGATGGTGCCATCGTGTCCGTAGTACGCGCGACGCTCGACCACGCCGGGAACACCGTCGCTCGACAGGCCCAGTTGCTCGGGACGAACCAGCACGGTGGCCGGACCGGGTGAAGCTTCGCATTCCTGCGTCCCCAGGACGTGGCCGACGGTGCCACCGTCGACGCGAGCCGACAGTAGGTTCGCGTCTCCGATGAATCGGGCGACCTCCACCGACGCCGGGCGTTCGTAGATGTCGGTGGGTGCTCCTTGCTGCGCCACCACACCACCGAGCAGGACGACGACATGGTCGGCGATCGACATCGCCTCCTCCTGATCGTGGGTGACCAGGAGCGTGGTGGTGCCGGCACCACGAAGGATGCCGATCACCTCGTCGCGAATGCCGGCGCGCAGTCCGGCATCGAGGGCCGAGAACGGTTCGTCGAGGAGGACCAGGTGCGGGGCCGGTGCCAAGGCGCGAGCCAGAGCCACTCGTTGTTGCTGGCCGCCCGAGATCTCCGAGGGTCGACGTGAACTCATTCCGGACAGTCCGACCAGGTGGATCATCTCGTTGATGCGATCGCGACTGCCCTTGGGCAAGCCGTAGCCGACGTTGCCCGCCACGTCGAGGTGAGGGAACAGCGCACCTTCCTGGGGCACGATGCCGACGCCGCGCCGGTCAGGTCGCACGTGGACGTCGGACGAGCCGACCACCTCGCCGTCGATCTCGATGCGGCCGTCGCCGACGCGCTCGAAGCCCGCGATGAGACGCAGGAGAGTCGTCTTGCCCTGTCCGGACGGACCGAGAACGGCGGTGACGCTGCCTCTCGGTGCGTCGAAGGAGACACCCGAGAGAACCGCCGTGGAATCGAACGATTTCGACACGTCGGTGAGGCGCAGGATGGGGGTCGTGTTCATGCGATCTTGGTCAACGTTCCAGGGTGGCGACGGCGGTGGGGATCGCCACGAAAATGATGATGGCCAAAGCGTACGGACCGGCCGCGGCGTAATCCGACACCGACGTGTGGGTCCACAGACGCGTCGCCAAGGTTTCGGTGCCGGTGGGGCGCAGCAGCATGGTGACCGGTAATTCCTTCATCGCCGCCAGCGTGACGAGTGCGGTGGCCGACGCGATTCCCGGAGCAATGAGCGGAAGATTGACGCGGCGGATCACCGACATCGGCCCGCTGCCGAGTGAACGCGCGACGTCGTCCAGACCGAGGGGAATCTGTTCGGCACTCGAGCGCACTCCACCCACGGCCACCGGCAGGAAGAGCGCCACATAGGCCAGCACCAGGAGTGGTGATTCCAGGTACACCGGTCGGAGGAATCGAACCCCGATGAAGACCATCGATATCGCCACCACGATGCCGGGCAGGGCATGCGTGATGTAAGTCGCGCGATCGAGCAACAGCGACGTGCGCGTTCGGTAGCGCGCCACCAGAAGTCCGATGGGAAGTGCCACCAGAACCGTGATGCAGGCGGCCACGAGCGAGTAGCGGACCGATCCCCACAAAGCCGAGGCGACGTCGCCGAGGCCATCCTCGGCACCGTGTGCCGACACCCACACGAGGATACGCCAGATGGGGAACAGAACGGCGAGCCCGACGACGGCGACGATGACCGCGTGGAACCAGATCGCGAACGAACGAAGTCGAATGGGGCGCGGGCGTGCGACGGCTCGGGTGGTCATGGTGGAGACCACGCGTCCGCGGGCCGCGGCCTCGGCGGCCACCAACATCAACGCGATCAACACCAACACGACCGCCAGCACGGCCGCGCGCGTGGGATTGAAGCCGGCCCGGTACGCGCCGTAGATCACCCACGTGAACGCGTCGTAACGCATGGTGGCCACGGCCCCGAAGTCGCTGAGCACGTAGAGCGCGACCAACAGTGACCCGGCGGCGATGGTTCCACGGCATTGGCGGGCGGCCAACACGATCAAGCGAGGCACCGAACCCTTGCCGTGAATCGTGGCGATCTCGTCGAGTGATTGGTCCAGTCGACCGAATGCCGCGGTGAGGGGCAGGTAGACGTACGGGTACGACACGGCGGTCAGAACCAGGAACGCACCCCAGAATCCGGCCAAGGAAGACTCCCAACTGATCCAGGCGAAAGCCGCGAGATAACTCGGAATCGCCAGTGGCAATGCCAATGCGATGCGCCACCATCGACGTCCACGCAAATCGCTGCGCATCACGGCCCAGGCGAGGGGTACCGAGATGACGACGCTCGCGACGGTCACACAGGCGGCCAGGAGTCCGCTGCGAACGACCAGATCGAGGGTGCGTCGTTGCCAGAGTTCGTCCCAGAGATAAACCGCACCGCGATCGAAAGCGACATCGACCAGATAGGCGAGAGGCGCGAGCGACGCCAAGGCCGCCAGCACCGCGGGAATGACCAACGGTGCCGGCAGTTTCGAGCGCCAGGCCGATCCTCGGAGTGATGACACGGAAGCAGTGTGCCGTCAGAGCGTGAGTAGTCCGACGTCGGCCAGCAGTTCCTGCGTCTCGGCGATCGAGGAGAGGTCCGACAGATCGATGGCCGGGGGATCCAGCTCGTCGAAATCGGGTTGTCCGTCGGCTTGGGAGATGCCGTCGACGAGCGGATACTCGAACGACTTCGAGACGAAGTACTGCTGACCCGCGTCGGAGACGAGGTAGGACACGAAACACTGCGCCGCGTCGACGTTGTCGGAGTTGCCGAGAACGCCGGCGCCGGCGACGTTGACGAGTCCACCGATGTCACCGGGCAGGTACTGGTTCTCGGCCACCACGGCGTCGGCGCCCTCGGCGGCGATCTTCTCGAACAGGTAGTAGTGGTTCACGAGTCCGAGGGACACCTCGCCGGCGTTCACCGCGTCACGCACCGCGGCGTTCTTCTCGTAGGCGACCGGCTCGTTGGCGGCGAAGTTCTCCAACCATTCGCGCGCTGCATCCTCGCCACGAGTCACGCGAAGCGCGGTGACGAACGATTGCCACGATGCATTGGTGGGGGCGAAACCGATCTCGCCCTTCCATGCCGGGTCCAGCAATTCGTCGACCGATGTCGGCGGCGTCGGGGCCAGTTCGGGGTTGTACACGATCACGCGCACGCGACCGCTGGCACCCACCCAGTCGTTGGTGACGGAGCGGAACTCGACGGGTACCCGATCGAGCGTGGAGGCCGTAAGTTCGGTGAACAATCCGGACTGCGACACCGCTCCCAGCGCGCCGGCGTCTTGGGAAAAGAACACGTCGGCGGGGGTGGCCGAGTCTTCCGTCAGAATCTGACCAGCCAATTCGCCGCTGTCGCCGTAACGGGCTTCGACGGTCACGCCCGTGTCGGCGGTGAATCGGGTGTACAGGTCGGCGACCAACGTCTCGCTACGACCGGAGTACACCGTCAGCGATCCGCTCGCTCCGTCGCACGGATTCGCATCTTCGGTGATGGTGGTGGCGGGAGCGACCGAGCTGTCCGCTGTCGTCGAATCGTCGCCACCGCAAGCGGCGAGCATTCCGACGGTGGTGAAGCTCACCACGATCGCAAGGGTCGTGCGCGGCGGGAGAGTTCTCATGGTGGTCCTTACTGTGAGTCGGGCGACGGGGCTGTTTCGAAAGGGATCCGCCCTCTGTTAGGAGAGCCTAACAACTGTTAGGTATACCTAACAACTTTTCTTCTCCGCCGTGCCTCTTGACCAATAACCTGCGGATATGGCCTCTCAACCCACCGCTGGTCCCACCGGAACCCCGGTCGACGTCAAGCCCCGCAGCCGTGACGTCACCGACGGCATTCAGAAGGCGGCCTCGCGGGCCATGTTGCGCGCCGTGGGCCTGACCGATGACGACTGGGACAAGCCCCAAGTCGGGGTGGCTTCGTCATGGAACGAGATCACGCCCTGCAACATGTCGATCCGTCGCCTCACCGAGGCGGCCAAGGTCGGCGTTCGCGCCGCCGGCGGTGTGCCGTTGGAGTTCGGCACCATCACCGTCAGCGACGGAATCTCGATGGGTCACGAGGGCATGCGCGCCTCGCTCGTGAGCCGCGAGGTCATCTGCGATTCGGTCGAAGCCGTGATGCACGCCGAGCGTCTCGACGGTCTGGTGGCCACGGGCGGTTGCGACAAGAGCATGCCGGGAATGATGATGGCCATCGCCCGCCTGAACCTGCCCGCGGTGTTCGTGTACAACGGCTCCACCTTGCCCGGTCACCACGACGGGAAGAACATCGACATCACCACCGTGTTCGAGGCCATCGGTGCGTGCGCCGCCGGCACCATCACCGAGAGCGAACTCACCGCCATCGAGAAGGCGGCGTGTCCGGGCGAAGGCGCGTGCGGTGGAATGTTCACCGCCAACACCATGTCGTCCATCGGGGAAGCTCTGGGTTTGTCGTTGCCCGGTTCCGCGTCGGCGCCGGCGGTCGATCGCAGTCGTGAGGACGACGCGCGCCTGGCTGGCGAGGCGGTCGTGAACATGTTGCGCCTCGGAATTCGCCCGCGCGACATCCTCACCAAGAAGGCCTTCGAGAACGCCATCGCCATCACCAATGCCTTGGGTGGAAGCACGAACGCCGTTCTGCACCTGTTGGCCATCGCCGCCGAGGCCGGCGTGCCGTTGGAGTTGGAGGACTTCAACCGCATCGCGGCCAAGGTTCCCCACATCGCCGACATGAAACCGGGCGGCAAGTACCACATGACCGATCTGCATCGGGTCGGGGGAGTGCCGGTGGTGTTGAAGCACCTGCTCGATGCCGGGTTGTTGCACGGCGACGTGCTCACCTGCACGGGCAAGACCATGGCCGAGAACCTGGCCGACATCGCGCCGCCGTCACCCGATGGCGTGGTCGTTCACCCGTTGTCGCAACCGATCAACGCCGAGGGAGGCATCCTCGTCCTGCGTGGTTCGTTGGCGCCGCTCGGAAGCGTGGTGAAAGTGGCCGGTCTCACCGCCGAACAGCGTCTCTTCGAGGGCACCGCCCGCGTGTTCGACGGCGAGGACGGCGCGATGGCCGCCATCATGGCCGGAGAGATCCGACCGAACACCGTGCTCGTCATTCGCTACGAGGGCCCCAAGGGTGGTCCGGGTATGCGCGAGATGTTGGCCATCACCGGCGCGTTGAAGGGCGCCGGTCGCGGTGCTGACTGCGCTCTCATCACCGACGGTCGATTCAGCGGTGGCACGTGGGGATTCTGCATCGGACACGTGGCCCCCGAGGCCGTCGACGGCGGACCGATCGCGTTCGTGCGTGACGGTGACCGCATTCGCATCGACGTGGCCAGCCACGGTCTGGACCTGCTGGTCGACGAGGCCGAATTGGCGCGTCGTCGTCAGGGCTGGACGCCGAATCCTCCGCGTTACACGAGCGGCGTGTTGGGCAAGTACGCCCGGCTCGCCCAAGGTGCCGAAAAAGGCGCGATCACGAACCTGTTGTGACGCGCGCCGGTCGCGTTCGTACCGCGAGTCGCCAACCGTTCAACACCGCACCCGTGAACACCGTGGCCACGATCACGAAGGCGGTCGCCGTGCCGTCGTCGAACACGAACTTGCGCAACACCATTCCCAGCGCCACGGTCGTCACCCAGACGATCGCTCCGGTGCCGACCGCGAAGGGCGCCTTCCATCCGCGCGCGATGAGCCAACCGACCAACACGGCGATGACGAACGGGGCCGCCGTCTCGATGACACCGGCGGGAGCCACGCCCTCGTCGTGATTGCGACGTCCGATGGAGACGAACACGATGATTCCGACGATGTCGGCCACCAGGGCCCAGAGAACGGCACGACTCTTCATGGCATCGCTTTCTCGATCGTGACGATCGCGTTGTAGTCGGGGATCCGACTGGCGTCTTCATTGAGACCGGCGTCGATCAGCACGTTGCCCTCGGGCCAGTGCACCTGCAACGACCGACGAGGGAGATCCACCACGTGAGCGGTTCCCTTCATCGTGCCCGTGGCGCTGCGAATCAGGACATGGTCGCCATGGGACACGTCGATTGTCGCGGCGTCGCACCGATCGATGTACACCGCGTCGCGGCTCGCTCCGGTCAGGGGGTCTCGTTCGGCGAACACCATGCTGTTGAACTGTTTGCCCCGTCGGGTGGAGAGCAGGAACGATCCCTCGGGCAGGTTCGGCGGACGAACGTCGACGGCGGTGAAGACCGCGCGTCCGTCGGGCAGGGGGAAGTCGCCGTTCGCGCACAGGTGACGGCCGCCGTATTGCACGGCGTCGTGAGTGGCGCGCAGCATCTCGATTCCGGCGTACATCGGCACCACCCGGGCGATCTCGGCGCGCAGCGTCTGGTTGTCCACCCAGTCGAAGGCCGAGGCCACGGAGGGTCGAACGCGAGTCGCCAGGTCGGCGAAGATGCGCCACTCGCTTCGCGCCTCTCCGGGCGGGTCGATCACCTGCGGGCCGAACGCGATGCGACGTTCGGTGGTGGTGCTCGTGCCGCCACCTTCTTGTTCGTAACGGGTGGCCGCCGGCAACAAGATGACGTCGTCGCCCTCGAGGAACATCTGCGAGGTGAGCACGATGTCCTGGTGCACGCGCAGGGGCACACGCGAGAGCGCGGTGGCCACCCGGTCGGGGTCGGGCATCACGTCGAGGAAGTTCGAGCCGTCGAGGAACAACACGTCGATGGCGTCGCGTTCGGCCGCCAACACCATCTCGGGGGCGGTCAGACCCGGAGCCGACGGAACGTCGAACCCCCACTGATCACTCAGTGCACGAGCGTTTTCGGCGTTCACGGCGACTCCTCCGGGGAAGGCCGTCGAGTACGCACCCATCTCCGCGCCACCCTGCACACCGGAGTGCCCACGAATGGGCATGAGTCCGGTGCCGTCACGTCCGACGTTGCCCCGAGCGAGAGCCACGTTCACGATGGCCTGCACGCCCTCCACGCCGTGGCGGTGTTGGGTGATGCCCATGCTCCAGATCAGGATCGCACCACGGGCCGACGCGTAGACATCGGTGAGCGCCTCGAGGGTCGTGGCATCTATGCCGGCATCGACGAGGAGTTCGTCCGGGTCGAGCGAGGCCAGGTGTCGTTCGAGCTCGGCCCATCCGCTGGTGTGCGCATCGATGAAGTTCTGGTCGATCGCGTCACGCTCGATCAAGCGTTTGAGCAACGCGTTCGCCAACGCGACGTCGCCCTCGGGCCGCACGGGCACGTGCAAGTCGCACAATTTCGTGCCGAACAGGAACGACTCCGGCTTCGACGGCACCCAGTAGCGCTCGAGGCCGGGTTCCAGATACGGATTGACGACCACGACCTTGGCGCCGTTCTTCTTGGCCTCGTAGAGGTACTTGGTGAAGACCGGTTGGTTGTTCGCGACGTTCGCGCCCCACAACACCACGAGGTCGGTTTCCAGCACGTCCTGCAGGCTGCACGTGCTGGCGGCCACACCGATGGTGGCCTTCAGGCCGACCGTCGACGGTGCGTGGCACGTGCGGGCGGCGGAATCGATGTTGGCCACACCCATGGCGCGAGCCGCTTTTCCGGCGACGTAGTACACCTCGTTGGTGAGTCCGCGACTGGTCAGATAGATGGCGGTGCGGTCACCGCCGGCCACCTTGATGGCCGAGGCGATGGCGTCGAGGGCTTCGTCCCACTCGACGGGCCGGAAACCCTTCTCGCCCCGTCGTCGCCGCATCGGATGCGCGAGGCGACCCATCTCGCGCAACTCGGTGCCGGTGCGCTTGGTGAGCCACGACACGTCGGACAGCACGCTGTGGTCGAACGGCGCCGCGCAGTTCACCTCCAGCAACTTGAGGCGTGTGGTGCACAAGTGGATGCCGTCGAGAGTCCAGTCGTGCAGACCGGCGACCCCGAGTGCGCAACCGTCGCACACGCCTTCGCTCAGGATCTTCCACGCCTTCTTCGGGGTGCGCCGAACGTTGACCGCGACCCTGGTCATCTCGGCCAGGTGATTCGGTTTGGTGTGCCCGATGCCGTTCGGCGACAGGCTCACCCAGGAGGACGGGTTCCAGCGCCGTGGAGCCACGGCCGACTCACATCTCTTCGTAGTACTCGCGGCCGAGGTGGGTGATGACGTCCTCGCCCATCATCCAGCGCAGCGTGTTCTTCAGCTTGGTGAGCTGAATGAACAGGTCGTGCTCGGGGTACAGGCCGGGCGCCACTTGCGGGCTCTTGTAATAGAAGCTCAACCACTCCTGGATGCCACCCATGCCGGCGCGCGCGGCCAGGTCGCTGAACAGGATCAGGTCGAGGGCCAGCGGTGCGGCGAGGATGGAGTCGCGGCAGAGGAAGTTCACCTTGATCTGCATGGGGTAGCCCAGCCAGCCGGTGATGTCGATGTTGTCCCAGCCTTCCTTGGCGTCGCCGCGAGGCGGGTAGTAGTTGATCGACACCTTGTGGAAGACGTTGCCGTACAGCTCGGGGTACTTGGAGGGCTGCAAGATGTCCTCGAGCACGCCCAACTTGGACTCTTCCTTGGTCTTGAAGTTCTCGGGGGCGTCGAGCACCTCGCCGTCACGGTTGCCGAGGATGTTGGTGCTGTACCAACCCGACAATCCGAGCATGCGGGCCTTCAACATGGGGGCCAGAACGGTCTTCATGAGGGTCTGGCCGGTCTTGAAGTCCTTGCCGCTGATCGCGACGTTGCGGTCGGTCGCCAGCTGACGCAACACCGGAGCGTCGACGGCCAGGTTCGGCGCACCGTTGGCGAAGGGGACACCCTCGAGCAACGCGGCATACGCGTAGAGCTGAGCGGGTGAGACGGTCTCGTCGTTGGCGTCGATGGCCTTCTCGAACGACTCCAGGTCCATGTGGGCCCGACCCGGCTCGATGAAGATCTCGGTGCTGGCGCACCAGATCATGACGAGACGATCGCACTGCTTCTCTTCCTTGAAGCGGTTGATGTCCTCGCGGATGGCGTTCAGCATGGCCCGCTTGCTGGTGGTGGGCTTCACGTGCTCGCCGTCGAGGTTGCGGGCGTACTTGCGCTCGAAGGCGGCCTGCATGGGGCGCACCTCGCGCAGAGCGTCGCTGATGGACTCGATGTGCTTGCCGATTTCGAGCACCCCGGCGCGGCTGGCCGACACGTACGCGTCGTCGGGGAAGACGTCCCAGGCGCCCCAGACGATGTCGTCGAGGGTGGCCAGGGGAACGAAGTCCTTGATGAGCGGTGAACGATCCTCGGTGCGCTTGCCGAGCCGGATGGTTCCCATCTGGGTGAGCGACCCGATGGGGGAGCCGAGACCCCGCTTGGAGAGTTCGACGCCGGCGATGAGGGTGGAGGCGACGGCGCCGAGGCCGACGGTGAGCACTCCGAGGCGGCCCGTGGCCGGCGCGACAGTGGGTGACGGGGGTGTGGTCATGGGGTAAGGCTAGGCGCACGGAGGTCGCCGTAGCATCACCACCGTGACGAACCAGCCCGCCTCGACCGACCCGAACGGGTTCGCTCGCACCCCCGGCGGGGCGATTTCGATGGACGGCAATCGCTTGCGCGACGAAATCGTCGCCGAATTGGCGGCCACCATCGTGGCGGCAGGATCGCCCGCGGTGTGTCTGGCCACGGTGCTCGTCGGCGACGACGGGCCGAGCCAACGGTACGTGCGTAACAAGCACGTGCAGGCCGCCAAGGCCGGCATGCTGAGCCGCAACGAGGTGTTGCCCGCCGACGCGGGTCAGGCGCGCGTCGAACAGGTCGTGTCGGCTCTGGCCGCGGACCCGAACGTGCACGGCATCTTGGTGCAGAGCCCGTTGCCCGCCGGTTACGACGAAGAAGCGGTATTACGTCTGATCCCCGCGGACAAGGACGTGGACGGACTGACGAGCGAGTCGATGGGACGTCTGGTCCGTGGATTACCCGGATTGGTGGGGTGCACCCCGCTGGGTGTGATGCGGTTGCTCGAGCGTCATGCGGTTCCGACGCGTGGCCGACGAGCGGTGGTGATCGGTCGTTCCACGTTGGTGGGGCTACCGCTGTCGCTGTTGTTGGCGCGCAAAGGCGTGGACGCCACCGTGACCATCGCGCACAGCCGAACGGCGGATCTGGTCGATGTGTGTCGTGACGCCGACATCCTGGTCGGTGCGGTGGGCCAGCCCGGTTTGATCACGGCCGCGCACGTGAAACCGGGCGCCGCGGTCATCGACGTCGGCATCTCGCGCACCGAAGCCGGGATCGTCGGCGACGTGGACTTCGAGGCCGTCCAGGCGGTGGCCGGGTACATCACGCCCATGCCCGGCGGCACCGGTCCGATGACCATCGCCTGCCTGCTGGAGAACACGCTCACCGCGGCTCGGCTCCTGGGCGCTTTCCCGGACTGAATCGTCCCGAAATCCCGGTTTCGGGTGGGTTGTGAAGTTCCGGCCCCGCTGGCACACTGAGGGGCGATGAACGCGAACCGCATCTCCGAGACCTCGGTCCTGTTGTTCGCGCTCGTAGTAATCCTCTGACGCGTTCGTATCCTCGAACGCGTCGTACGGCCTCCCGATAGGGGGGCTGTTTCGTTTTCGGGGTTCGACACCGTCGGAAGAACCAATCAGATCCACGTCCGGCCGTCAGGTCGGCACACACGACACAGGAACCGACATGACACAGAAGATCACCGGTGCACAGGCCCTCATCAGGGCCCTGGAGCTGGAGAACGTCGACACCATCTTCGGGTTGCCCGGCGGATGCATCCTGCCGGCTTACGACCCCCTGCTCGACAGCCCGATCCGTCACATCCTCGTGCGTCACGAGCAAGGCGCCGGACACATGGCCGAGGGGTACGCGCACGTCACCGGTCGGCCCGGCGTCGCCATGGTCACCTCCGGTCCGGCGGCCACCAACATGGTCACCCCCTTGTGCGACGCGTACATGGACTCCATCCCCATGATCTGCATCACCGGCCAGGTGCCCACCACGGCCATCGGTACCGACGCGTTCCAGGAATGCGACACCGTCGGCATCACCCGCAGCGTCACCAAGCACAACGAACTCATCATGTCGGCCGACGACGTTCCGTTGATGGTGCGTCAGGCGTTCCACATCGCCACCACCGGTCGCCCCGGTCCGGTTCTCCTGGATCTCCCCAAGGACGTTCTGCAGAACTCCATGACGTGGCACTGGCCGTCCGACGAGGAAGTGCTCGACAGCCTCCCGGGGTACAAGCCCGTCAGCAAGGGTCACCCGCGCATGATCAAGGAAGCCGCGCGCATGATCCTCGACGCGAAGCAGCCCATCCTCTACGCGGGTGGCGGAATCCTGAAGGCGCGTGCGGCCGACGCGTTGCGCGAACTGGCCGAGCTCATCGACACGCCGGTGGTCACCACGCTCATGGCGCGCGGTGCGTTCCCCGATGATCATCCGTTGTGTCTGGGCATGCCCGGGATGCACGGCAACGCCACGGCCATCACCGCCATGCAGAAGAGCGATCTGCTCATCACACTCGGTGCGCGTTTCGACGACCGCATCACCGGCAAGGTCGCCACTTTCGCGCCCGACGCCAAGATCATCCACGTCGACATCGACCCGGCCGAGCAGGGCAAGGTGCGTCGTCCCGACGTGCCGATCGTCGGCGACTGCCGCCTCGTCATCGAGGAGATCATCAAGGCCATCAAGGACCTGTTGAACGGCGGCGAGAAGCAACAGGACATCTCGGCGTGGAAGAGCCGGGTCAGCGGCTGGCGCGAGCAGTTCCCGCTGTACTACCCGACCAACGAACCCGGCGAGGCGCTCAAGCCGCAGTACTGCCTCGAGCAGTTGCGCGATGGTGCGCCCGAAGGGACCATCTTGTGCTCCGGTGTCGGCCAGCACCAGATGTGGTCGTCGCAGTACTGGAAGTTCAACGAGCCGTACACGTGGGTGAACTCGGGTGGTCTCGGCACGATGGGCTTCTCGGTTCCCGCCGCCATCGGCGCCAAGGTCGGTCGTCCCGATCGCACCGTGTGGGCCGTCGACGGTGACGGCTGCTTCCAGATGACGGCGCAGGAGTTGGTCACCGCCAGCGTCGAGCGCATCCCGATCAAGGTCGCCATCTTGAACAACTCCTACCTCGGGATGGTGCGTCAGTGGCAGGAGATGTTCTACGAGGAGCGTTACAGCGAGGTGTACCTGTCACCCGAGTTGCCCGACTTCGTGAAGTGGGCCGAATCCATGGGTTGCATCGGCATTCGCGTCGAGAGCCCCGAGGAAGTGCAGCCCGCCATCGAGAAGGCCAACAGCATCGACGACCGTTCGGTCGTGGTCGAGTTCCGTGTGGACGCCGGCGAGAAGGTGTTCCCCATGGTCCCGGCCGGATTCAGCAACGACGACGTCTTGTTGCACCCCGACCAGAACAACCGACGGGAGTTCCTGCGATGAGCACCAATTCGTACGCTTCGAGTCATCCGGCGCACCACATCTTGTCGGTGCTGGTGCAGAACCGCCCCGGCGTGTTGGCTCGCGTGTCGGGTCTGTTCGCCCGCCGTGGTTACAACATCTTCAGCCTGGCGGTGGCCCCCACCGAGGACCCCATGCTCAGCCGCATCACCATCGTCGTCGACGTCGAGTCGGCGCCGCTCGAGCAGGTCGTCAAGCAGTTGTTCAAGCTGGTCGACGTGGTGAAGATCAGCGAACTTGACCCCCGCCGTTCGGTGGAACGCGAGCTGCTCATGGCCACGGTTCGGGTGCCGGCCGAGGACCGTGGGCAGGTGGTGGAGCTCACGAACATCTTCGAAGGCAAGATCCTGGCGGTCGGAGTCGAGGCCATCACGGTGTCTTTGGACGGAAGTCCCGACAAACTCGACGACTTCGAGGAACTTCTGCGCGGCTACGGCATCGTGGAACTCCAACGGACGGGTCGCGTGGCCCTTCCGAAGCTCGACAAAGAGGCGCGCCTCAAGGCCGTCAAACACGGAAAGGCAAGTTGACCAATGGCAGCAAAGATGTACTACGACGGTGACTGCGACGTCTCCATCATCAAGGGCCGCAAGGTCGCGATCATCGGCTACGGCTCGCAGGGACACGCGCACGCGCTGAACCTGAAGGAGTCGGGCGTGCAGGTGGTCGTCGGTCTGCGCGAGGGCAGCAAGTCCGCGGCCAAGGCACAGGCCGCCGGCCTCACCGTGATGGGCATCGCCGAGGCCGCCAAGTGGGCCAACGTGATCATGCTCACCATGCCCGACACCGAGCAGAAGGCGACGTACGAGGAGTTCATCAAGCCGCACATGAAGAAGGGCAAGGCCCTGGCGTTCGCGCACGGCTTCAACATCCGCTTCAAGCGCATTCGTCCGCCCAAGACCGTCGACGTGATCATGATCGCGCCCAAGGGCCCGGGTCATCTGGTGCGTCGTACGTACACCGAGGGTGGTGGCGTGCCGGCGCTCATCGCCGTGCATCAGGACGCCACCGGTGGCGCCAAGGAACTGGCGCTCAGTTACGCCTCGGCCATCGGCGGAGCACGCGCGGGTGTCATCGAGACCTCGTTCGCCGAGGAGACCGAGACCGATCTGTTCGGTGAGCAGGCCGTGCTGTGCGGTGGCGTCACCTCGCTGGTGCAGGCCGGGTTCGAGACGCTGGTCGAAGCGGGCTACCAGCCCGAGATGGCCTACTTCGAGTGCCTCCACGAGGTGAAGCTCATCGTCGACCTCATGTACGAAGAGGGCATCGCGGGCATGCGGTACAGCATCAGCGACACCGCCGAGTACGGCGACCTCACGCGCGGACCGCGCGTGGTGACGCCGCGCACCAAGGCCGAGATGAAGAAGATCCTCAAGGAGATCCAGACCGGGCGTTTCGCCAAGGAATGGATCGCCGAGAGCGAGTCCGGTCGGGCCAAGATGAAGGAGCTGCAGGCCGCGGGTGCGGCGCACCAGATCGAGTCGGTGGGTAAGGAACTGCGCGCGATGATGCCGTTCCTGGGCGCCGGCAAGCAGAAGGTGGCCGACGTCAGCGGAGGCTGACCCGAAAACGGACAATTCGAAATCTGACTTGTTGAGTCGGGAATTACTGGGTAGCGTGCCCTCCTGTTCCAAACAGGAGGGCACGTTCATGTCAGCACAGTGGGGTTTCGAGACCAAGCAGATCCACGTCGGCGGAGAACCCGATCCGACCACCGGCGCCCGCGCGGTGCCGATCTACCAGACCACGTCGTACGAGTTCCGCGACGCGCAGCACGCCGCGAACCTGTTCGCGCTGGCCGAGGTGGGCAACATCTACACCCGCATCATGAACCCCACGCAGTTGGCGGTGGAGTCACGAGTGAACGCTCTCGAGGGTGGTGTCACGACCGCGATCGGACTGCCCGGCACGTTGGTGGTGTCGTCGGGACAGGCGGCCGAGACATTGGCGATCCTGACGCTGGCCGAGTCCGGTGACCACATCGTGGCGTCGCCGTCGCTGTACGGCGGAACCTACAACCTGTTCCACTACACGTTGCCCAAGATGGGCATCTCGGTCTCCTTCGTGGACGACCCGCACGATCTGCAGCAGTGGAAGGCCGCGGCGCGCCCGAACACCAAGGCGTTCTACGGCGAGGTGCTGGCGAATCCGCGCAACGACGTGTTCGACATCGAGGGCGTGTCGAAGGTGGCCCACGAGGTGGGTGTGCCGTTGATCGTCGACAACACGGTGCCGAGCCCGTACGGCATTCGTCCCCTCGAGTGGGGCGCCGACATCGTGGTGCATTCGCTCACCAAGTTCGTGGGCGGTCACGGTACGTCGGTGGCCGGCTCGATCACCGATGGTGGCAAGTTCGACTTCTCGGCGTCGGGTCGGTTCCCGAACTTCACCGAGCCCGATCCGTCGTACCACGGACTGGCGTACTGGCCGGCGCTGGGTGCGGGTTCGTACATCCTGAAGGCCCGCGTGCAGTTGCTGCGCGACCTTGGAATGGCCGTGTCGCCGTTCAACGCGTTCATGCTGTTGCAGGGTCTGGAGACCTTGTCGCTGCGCATGGAACGCCACTGGAGCAACGCGCAGGCGGTGGGTGAGTACCTGGCCAAGCATCCGCAGGTGGAGAGTGTGAACTACGCCGGACTGCCCAGCAGCCCGTGGCACGAGCGGGCGAAGAAGTACTTCGGCGGACGCGGCTTCGGCTCGGTGTTGGCGTTCAACATCAAGGGTGGTCGCGAGGCGGGCGAGAAGTTCGTGGCGGGACTGTCGCTGCACAGCCACGTGGCCAACATCGGTGACGTGCGCAGCCTGGTGATCCAGCCGTCGTCGACGACGCACAGCCAGCTGACGGCCGAGGAGCAAGTGGCGTCGGGTGTGAACCCGGGATTGATCCGGTTGAGCGTGGGGCTGGAGTCAATCAAGGACATCCTGGCCGACCTCGACGCCGGATTCGCCGCCGCCTCCTCCTAACCCAACTACTTTGCGACAATTTGTCGCTTTGTGTACACGAGCCATGTACACAAAGCGACAAATTGTCGCATTTTGGTTTGTTTAGGGTTGGTCGTCGAGGAACTTTTGGAACTGGTCCGCCAGGTCGTCCGCCGACGGGATCGCCGCCTCGGTCATCTGGTCGTACTGACGCTCCAGCCCGCTCACTTGGCGGGCCAACTCCGGATCACTGCGCATCGCCTCGTCGTGAAGTCCACGCCACCTCTCCACGTCCTCGGCCAATTCGGCTGATCCCGTGGGCACGCCCAGCACATGACCCAGGTGTTGCAGTAGAGCCGCCGACGATTGCGGGTGCTGGGAGTAGTCGAGGTAGTACGGCACCCCGACTCGCAACGACACCGCCGGCAACTTCTCCTTCTCGCATTCGGTCTGCAACACGCCGACCACGCCCGTCATGCCCTGATACGACGGCTTCGACAGCCCGAGACTTCGTGCCAGATCGGGATCCACGGAACTGCCCACCACGATGGGCGCTCGTGTGTGGGGAACCGCATCGGGCGCGGCGCCGACGGTCACCATCGCCTCGCAGCCAAGTCGTAGGTAGCACGCGATCACGCTTCGTACGTAGGTCTTCCACGCCGTGTGCGGCTCGACACCGTTCAGGATCACCACGTCGCGAAGCGCGTTCGGATAGCGAATCGCCACCACGTCGTTGTTCGGCCACACGATTTCGCGTTCGTCGTCCTCGTCGAAACGAGCTTCTGGTCTCACCTGGGTGAAGTCGTAGAAGGGGTCGGCGTCGATCGTGGCGACCAACTCCACTTCGTTCGCGTCAGTGAGGTGGCGCAACGCCATGGTCGCTGCGCCAGCCGCGTCGAACCAGCCCGTGAGGGCCAGCACCATCACCGGTCGACGAAGGGGCGCGGAAACTCCGTGCCACTCGAGGACGTCGGCAACTTCCATGGGTCAGATTCTCACCCGCGCAGGGCGTCGACAACAACGTCGATGCACGCCGTCAGAGCGGACACGTCATCGGGATCGACGGCCGGAAACATACCCACGCGCAACTGATTTCGCCCCAACTTGCGGTAGCTGTCGGTGTCGACCACGCCGTTCGCCCGCAATGCCGCGCACACGTCGTTGGCGTCCACGCCGCCGTCGGCGGGAGCGGTCAGATCGATCGTGCCCACCACGTGGGACCGCATCGCGGGGTTGGCGACGAACGGCGACGCCCACGGTCGCGATTCGGCCCACGAATACAGGATGTCGGAGGACTTCTTCGAGCGACCGTTGCAAGCGACGAGACCACCGATCTCGTTCATCCATCGAACCTGGGCTTCGAACATCACCAGAGTCGCCAGCGCGGGCGTGTTGTAGGTCTGGTTCGCCACGCTGTTGTCGAGTGCGATCTTCAGGTCGAGCGACGCCGGCGTCCATCGCTTCGACGCGGCGATTCGATTGATTCGCTCGATGGCTCGTGGCGAGCAGGCCGCCACCCACAGACCACCGTCGGAGGCGAAGCACTTTTGGGGCGCGAAGTAGTACACGTCGACTTCCGCGGGATTCCACAACAGTCCGCCCGACGCCGAGGTGGCGTCCACGATCACCAGCGCATCAGCGTCGGCGCCGGCGGGGCGAACCAGTGGCATCATCACGCCAGTTGACGTCTCGTTGTGGGTGAACGCGTAGCTGTCGATCCCGGCCTCGGCGACCGCCGACGGATGCGCGCCGGGATCACACTTGATCACGGTCGGCTGACCGAGATGAGGAGCCACCACCGCCGCCTCGGCGAACTTGGATGAGAACTCGCCGAAGACCAAGTGTTGGCTTCGGCTCTCGATCAATCCGAACGTGGCCACGTCCCAGAAGACCGTCGAGCCTCCGTTGCCGAGCACGACCTCCCAGCCGTCGGGAAGCGAGAACAGAGCGTTCAGGCCGGAGCGCAACGAACCGACGAGGTTCTTCACCGGAGCCTGCCGATGGGACGTCCCCATCAACGTCGCTCCGGCGTCGGAGAGCGCCTTCATCTGCTCGGGTCGCACCTTCGACGGACCGCACCCGAACCGTCCGTCAGCGGGCAAAAGGTCGGGAGAAATACGAATCGATCGGGGGTCTGTCGTGCTCACTGTGTAAGCATGGCACCCATGAGTTCGTCTCCCCAACGGAATCGCACATCTTCTCGTCTGGCCGCCATCGCGGAATCGGCCACCCTGGCCGTCGACGCCAAGGCCAAGGCCCTCAAGGCCGCCGGTGAGAACGTCATCGGATTCGGTGCCGGGGAACCGGATTTCCCCACCCCCGAGCACATCGTCGAGGCGGCGGTGAAGGCGTGTCGCGATCCCAAGATGCATCGCTACACACCCGCGGCCGGTCTGCCCGAGTTGCGCGAGGCGATCGCCGCCAAGACGTTGCGCGACAGTGGTTTCCAGACCACCGCCAATCAGGTGCTCGTCACCAACGGCGGAAAGCACGCCGTGTTCACCGCGTTCGCCGCTTTGTGTGATCCGGGCGACGAGGTCATCGTGCCGGCTCCGTACTGGACCACGTACCCGGAGGCCATCGTGCTGGCCGGGGGAGTGCCCGTCATCGTCGACACCAACGAGGAGACCGGTTTCCGCGTGACCATCGAACAACTCGAGAAGGCCCTCACGCCGCGCACGAAGGTGCTGTTGTTCGTCTCGCCCGATAATCCGTCGGGCTCGGTGTACCCACCCGAGGAAGTGAAGGCCATCGGCGAGTGGGCGGTCTCGCGAGGCGTTTGGGTGGTGACCGACGAGATCTACGAGCACCTCACCTACGGTCCGCACACGTTCGCGAGCATGCCCACTTTGGTTCCCGACGTCGCCGATCAGTGCATCATCGTGAACGGTGTCGCCAAGACCTACGCCATGACCGGTTGGCGCGTGGGTTGGATGATCGGACCCACCGATGTGATGAAGGCCTCCATCAACTTCCAGAGCCACGCCACGTCGAACGTCGGCAACGTCGCGCAGGCCGCCGCTCTCGCCGCGGTGGCCGGCGATCTCACTGCCGTCGCCATGATGCGCGAGGCCTTCGAGCGTCGTGGTCGCACGATGCACCGAATGCTGAGCGCCATCCCCGGTGTCACGTGTCTCGAACCGCAGGGAGCGTTCTACTGCTATCCCAACGTCACCGGTTTGCTCGGGCGCTCGTACAACGGTCGACCGGCGAACACGTCGATGGAGTTGGCCGACATCGTGCTGTCCGAAGCCAAGGTGGCTTTCGTCCCCGGTGAGGCCTTCGGCTCGGCCGGCTACGCGCGTTTCTCGTTCGCGTTGGGCGACACCGATCTCGAGGAGGGCATCAACCGCATCGCGGCCCTCGTCGCGGCGAATTCCTGAGTCGAAGCGACGAACTCTCTTCGATGTGACGCAAAACACGGCACCCTGTGCTACGGTGCTCGAGCCGGCGATAGTCGGTGCGTGAAATCCAGCGAAGTCCGGTGAGATCCCGGCACTGTCCCGCAACGGTGGTCTGAGTCGACAGAAATGTCGTGCCAGCGAGTCCGGTCGCCTGATTCGCGCGCGAAACCAACCCTCGAGGCAAGGGCGGATCGTGCAGGTGCGGAGAACCCGTTCCTCACACTCCTCTTGCTTCCTCAAAGCAATGGAGGAAGCTTCAATGAAGCAAGCACTGTCAATGCGTCCATTCGGACGTACCCGCCGTCGATCCGTGATCGGACTCGTCCTGACCGGAGCGGTCCTACTGGCCGCGTGCGGGGGTGACGACGACTCGTCGGATTCGACCAGCGTCGACACGTCGGCGGTCGAACAGGAGGCACAGCGCATCGTGTCGCTGTCCCCGACGCACACCGAGATCCTGTACGCCATCGGCGCCGGCGATCAGGTGGTCGCGGTGGATTCGATGTCGAACTTCCCGGCGGACGCGGCCATCACCGATCTGTCGTCCTACGAGCCGAACGTGGAGGCCATCGCCGCGTTCGACCCGGACCTCGTCGTCATCGGTGACGACTTCACCGGACTCGCCGACCAATTGGCGGCCATCGGCGTGGAGTCGTGGGTCAGCTCGGCTCCTGTCTCGCTGGACGAGGCGTACGCGCAGATCGTCGATCTCGGTTCCGCCGTCGGACGGTCCGAAGCGGCCTCCGAACTCGCCGATTCGATGAAGGCCGACATCGAGGAGATCATCGCCGGGGCGGCACAGCTCCCCGAGGGCACCTCGTACTTCCTCGAGTTGGACGACACGCTGTTCTCGGTCACCAGCAACACCTTCGTCGGCTCCATCTTCGACATGTTCGGCTTGCGCAACATCGCCGACGCGACCGAGGGTGACACGGATTATCCGCAATTGTCGGCCGAGTTCATCGTCAGCCAGGATCCCACGCTCATCTTCCTCGCGGACACGAAGTGCTGCGGCGCCAGCGCGGAGACCGTGGCCGCTCGTCCGGGCTGGGACGTGCTCAGTGCGGTCATCAACGGTCACGTGTTCGGTTTGGACGATGACATCGCGTCGCGTTGGGGGCCGCGTTTGGTGGACTTCGTCGCGGCGATCGCCGACGCGTTGAAGGTCGCTGGCTCCGAGTGATCCTTCGACGGGAACGCGAGACCACCAAGTCGTGGTGGGTGCCGGCGGCGTGCGTCGCCTTGGCGGTCGCGTTCCTGTTCGGGGCCATGATCGGTCCGGCCGGCCCCGCCTGGTGGCGGGTGCCGGCCGAACTGCTCGATCACCTTCCGTTCGTGCGCATCGACTCGGGGGCGACGGAACTTCAGAGCACCGTGCTGTGGGAGATACGCATGCCGCGCGTGGTGTTGGCCGGCATCGTCGGGGCGATGCTCTCGCTCGCCGGTGCGTCGTTCCAAGGGGTCTTCCGCAATCCGCTCGTCGATCCGTACCTGCTCGGCGTGGCCGCCGGTGCCGGACTCGGTGCGACGCTGATCTTCGTCGTGGGTCGCTCCACCAGCCAATCGTGGCCCGTGGACCCGTTGCCATTGGCGGCATTCATCGGTGGCCTGCTGGCTGTTCTGCTCACCTACACGGTCGGGGCCGGCTTCGGTGCGTCGCGAAACCCCACCACGTTGGTGCTGGCCGGCGTGGCCGTCACCTCGTTGACCACCGCGGTGCAGACGTTCATGTTGCAGAAGAACACCGACGTGGTCAGGCAGGTGTACAGCTGGATCCTCGGCCGTCTGTCGTCGGCCACGTGGGGAGACGTTCGTCTCGTCCTGCCGTACGTCCTCGTGAGTGGAGCAGTGCTCTTGGCGCATCGCCGTTTGCTCGACGTGCTCCGAGTCGGAGAGGACGAGGCACAGTCGTTGGGTGCACGAGTCGATCGCATTCGCCTCACGGTGGTGATCGCCGCGACGCTCGGCACCTCGGCGGTCGTCAGCGTCAGTGGCCTCATCGGATTCGTCGGGATCGTCGTTCCGCACTTGATGCGATTGCTCGCCGGTGCCAGCTATCGGCGACTGCTTCCACTCTCGATACTCGCCGGTGCGGCCTTCTTGATCGTGGCCGACATTCCTGGTCGGGTGTTGGCGGATCCGGCGGAAACGCCGATCGGCGTCGTCACGGCGTTTCTGGGTGCACCTTTTTTCATTCTGGTTCTTCGTTCACGGCAAAGTGAGGCACGATGACTTCCCTGACGTTCGAGAGCATCTCGGTGAAGTACGGAGATTCGACGGCGGTGTCGGCGTTCTCCGACACCGTTCGGCCGGGTGAGTGGTTGTGTCTCATCGGTCCCAACGGTGCCGGCAAATCGTCGTTGCTGCGCACCGTCGCGGGCCTCGTGAAACACGAGGGTCGCATCCTCGTCGACGGCACGCCGTTGAATCTTCGTTCGGCTCGTCGTCGCGCGGCCTTGATCGCACACGTTCCCCAGAGCCCGTCGCTGCCCGACGACATGACCACTTTCGACTACGTCCTCCTGGGTCGCAACCCCTTCGTCGGGTATTTCGGCCAAGAGAGCAAGCACGATCGATCGATGGTGCATCAGGTGCTCGATCGGTTGTGCCTGGAAGAGTTCGCGAATCGCCGA
>JAJTEQ010000025.1 GCA_021298195.1 Ilumatobacteraceae bacterium | reverse complement strand
GTGAACGTGAACGGTGGTGCGATCGCCCTCGGTCACCCGGTCGGGTCGACCGGTAGCCGTCTGATCACCACGGCCCTGCACGAGTTGGAGCGCTCCGACAAGGAGTTCGCGCTGGTGACCATGTGCTGTGGCGGTGCGGTGTCCACCGGCACCATCATTCAACGAATCGGCTGAGCCGGCATTCAACGAATCAGCTGAATCAGCGCGTCGAGCGCACCAACCCCAAACCGGCGGTGGCCACCAGTTCGCGCTGGATCTCGTTCACGCCCCCACCGAAGGTGTTGATCTGCGCGGCGCGCGCGGCCCGCTCGACCTCGCCGTGGATGACGGCGCCATCGGAACCGTCGCGCAGATGCGACACCGGCCCGAGGATGCCCTGCATGATGCGGTACACCTCGACGGCGCGCTCGGTGCCGAACACTTTCACGGCGCTGGCCTCGGCCGGTCCGAGCGTGTTGTCGGCCACGCTCTGGGCCAACTTCCACGTCATGAGTCGGATGGCGTCGAGCAACGCGTGGCACTTGGCCAGGTCCTGTTGCACCCAGGCCACGTCGATCATCTTCTCGCCGTTGGCACCACCGGACGGGGTGACCCGGCACCACGTGGTGACGTCGTCCAGCAAACGCTCGGTGAGGCCCGACAAGGCGGCCAAACCCACGCGCTCGTGGTTGAGCTGCATGGTGATGAGTTTCCAACCGCCGTTGATCTGACCGATCACATTCTCCTTGGGCACCCGCACGTCGGTGTAGTAGGTGGCGGTGGTGACCACACCACCAACCGTGACGATGGGGGTCCATTCGAAGCCCTTGGTGTTGGTGGGCACGATGATGATGCTGATGCCCTGATGCTTGGGGGCATCGGCGTCGGTGCGACAGGCCAACCACACGTAGTCGCTCTGATTGGCCCCCGACGTGTAGACCTTGTTGCCGTTGATGACCCACTCGTCGCCGTCCAACACGGCGGTGGTGCGCAAGCTGGCAAGGTCGGTGCCGGCCTCGGGCTCGGTGTAACCGATCGCGAAGTTGATCTCGCCCTTCAGGATGCCGGTGAGATACTGGTCCTTCTGCGCCTGGGTGCCGTGCGCCATGATCGCCGGTCCGACGGTGTTCACGGTGACGAAGGGGAACGGCGCGTGCGCGCGCTGGATCTCGTCGAACATGATGAATTGATCGGTGGCCGGACGACCCTGACCGCCGAACTCTTTCGGCCAACCGAGACCCAACCAACCGTCGGCGCCCATGCGGCGCACCAACTCGCGGAACAACGGCTTGCCCTCGCCCGACTCGCCCAATTCGGCGCGCACCTCGGGGGTGAGCATGGCCGCGAAATACTCGCGGAGTTCCTTGCGAAGAGCCTGCTGGTCGGGTGTTTCGGCGAGGTACATGAGCGAACCCTACCCCACGATCTGACGACCCCTCAGAAACGGAGCGGGCGAAATTCGACCGAATTTCTGTGACATGTGCGGTCGTGACGGGCAAGATCCGGGGGCCGTCGGACCGGAAGTTGTCAGTCTCGCGTCAATTCCCGAGCAACGGGGTTCCACCGGCCCCGTCCCGCTAGACACGGGGCGTGCGTTTGATCCATCCCCGTGTCGATGACGTACCCGTCGAGGTCGCCTACGACCTGAGCGGTCGCCCCCGACCCGAGGACCGTCCGTGGGTCGTGATGTCGATGATCAGCACCGCCGACGGAGCGGTGTCGCTCGAGGGGAACTCGGCTCTCCTCGGTGGTCCCACCGACCGGGAGATCTTCTTGCATCTGCATCGCTCGGCCGACAGCGTGCTGGTCGGCGCCGAGACCGTTCGCCAGGACGGCTACACCCCGCTTCCCTCTCACCAGGTGCTGGTGGTGGTGTCCGAAACCGGCGACCTCGGGCGCAACGCCGCGGCGCTCACGGCCGCGGGCAACACGCGAATCGTGGGCGGCGACGTGCGCGACATCGTCCGTGACCTCCCGGGGCGTCTGTGCGTGCTCGAGGGCGGCCCGAATCTCAACGCCCAGATGCTGGCCGCCGATCTGGTGGACGAGATCTGTCTGACCATCGCGCCCCGATTCGTGAGCGGCGCCAGTCAGCGCATCGCCTCCGGTCCGCTCGCTCTGCGCGAACCCTGGAACCTCGCGCACGTCGCCACCGACGACGGCTTCGTGTTCCTGCGTTACGCGCGGGCGTCGTCGGGCGACTGAGGGATCGCACCCAACTTCGGTACCGAGTTCGCCGGCGGACGCTCCCCCACGTTCAACAGGATCGGTTCACCCGACTTGCGGTGCAACGTCGGTGGCACGTCGACCGGTGTCGGCGGATTCGCCGTGCGGGACAGAACGGTCGCGGCGACCTCGGCCGCCTGGATCGCCAACGTCTCCAACCGATGGTGCCGGTGCAGACGCACACCGAGATCCACTTGGGCCAGACTCGACGGCCCGAAGGCGCTCGCCATGTCGATGAGCATGCCGATCTCGACTCCCCAACCGGTGGCGAACGGGATGGCTTCCACCATCGATCGACGCCCGGCGAACTCGCCGGCCAGAGGCTGTTGCAGGTCGGCGATCGACGGGAAGAACATCGACAGCAAGGGCCGCGCCACCAGTTCGGTCGTGCGTCCGCCACCACCCAGGTGCGACGGTCGCTCGTAGCTGGCCTTCACCAAACCCACCTCGGGATCGATGAGCAACGGCATCACCAATCGCACGATCCAATCGGTGGTGAAGCTGGTGATGTCGCCGTCGATCCAGACCACGATGTCGCCCTTGCTGGCCAGAAGACTGGCCCACAACGCGTTGCCCTTGCCCTTGCCCGGTCCGTGGAAGAAATGCACCAGATCGACGTGAACCACGGTGGCGCCGGCTTCCTCGGCGATCTCGCCGGTGCCGTCGATGGAACCGTCGTCCAACACGATGAGTTCGTCCACCAACGTGCCGAGCAAGGTGGGTTCGATCAGACGCACCAGATCACCGATGGTTCCGGCCTCGTTCTTGCACGGAATGCAGACCGAGACGGTGCGGTCGCCCTTCATCAACAGTGCGGTCTCCAACGTCCAGCCGGTGGGATCGAATGTCTTCACGCTCATGTCGCCTCGCCCCGCTCGCCCTAACCTGCGAACCATGTTCTTGTACGGCGTGGTCAACGCCTCTCCGGATTCGCTCAACGTCGATTCAATCGCCGTCGACGCTACTGCCGCCACCCGTCGCGGCGAATACCTGCTGGACAACGGATGCGACGGCATCGATCTCGGTGGCCAAGGCAGCACCGACAACGCCACCGTGGTGTCGTGGCAGGAGGAATGGGAGCGACTGGAGTCCATCGTGAAGGCTCTGGCCGCGTTCGGCGTGCCCTTGAGCATCGACTCGTGGAAACCCGAGGTGACGCGACGCGCGTTGGCCGCCGGGGCCACCGTGATCAACGCCGCCGACGGCATGCAGACCGACGAGATGTGGCAGGTGGCCGCCGACTTCCGTGCGCCGATCGTGCTGCCGTTCCTGTCGGGCCCGAATCCCCGCGAAATGGAAATGGTTCGCGCCGACCCCGTGAAGGTGATGCTGGAGTTCTTCGAGACCCAGCTCGCTGTCGCCGACCGATTCGGTCTGCGCGACCTGTGCATCCTCGACCCCGGCACCGGCTTCGCGCCGTCGAACTGGCCGTGGGAGGAGCGCTACGTCTACCAGAAGCACGTGTACTCCAATCTGTCCGCCCTTCGCACGTTCGGTCTTCCCCTCTACATCGCCCTTCCCTGGAAGGAAACGGCCCAGCACGACGAACTCCTGGAGATCGTGTTGAAACAACGACCCGAATTCGGGCGCGGCCACTACCCCGAGAAGATCCGGCGGGTCGAACGATCGTTGGGTCTGGGCGACTGACTCGCCGTAGGCCGCGTCAGCGCGTCAACGGCCCGCGCGGATACACCGCGTCGGGCGGAAGGCTGGTCTCCCAGCCGACCGGGCACCGATCGGGGGCCACCTCGTTCAACGGCGCCAACACGAAACGACGTTCGGCGTAACGCGGGTGTGGCACCGCCAGGTTTCCGCCGTCGATCACCACGTCGTCGAAGAACAACAGGTCCATGTCGAGGGTGCGCGGTCCCCAATGGACGACCCGTTCGCGACCCGCGTCGGCTTCGATGCGGTGCAGCCAACGCAACAGCGCGTACGGATCGAGTTCGGTGTCGATCGCCACGACCATGTTGAGGTAGGCGCCCTGATTCTCGGGACCGCCCACCGGATCGGTCTCGAACACCTGGGACTCGGCGGTGACGCGATCGCCCAATCGTTCGAGAGCGAAGCGCAAGTAGCCGGCACGGTCGCCCATGTTGCTGCCGAGGGCGATGATCGCCTTGTGCGGGCTACTGGACGAGAAGTCCGACCGCACTCGATACAGACGCACCGCGGTCGACCCGATGTCCTCGGGAATCGGCGGTTCCATCTTGGTGAGCGTCAAATCGACGGCGCGCACCAACGGGAACGACAGCACGACCTCGGTCATGTGTTGAGCCAAGCGCTCGAGCAACTGGTACCGCGTGTTGCGTGCCAACTCCGCGAGGGCCACCGCCACCTCGCCGTAGTGCACCGTCTGCGTCAGGTCGTCGCTCTGGCCGGCGTCGTGGAGATCGACCTCGATGTCGACGTCGATCTGCAACGGTTGCGGTGTGATCCGCTCGTGATCCAGGACGCCGATGATGCTCACGACTCGCAAGCGTTCGATGAGGATGTGGTCCGTCGTTCGTCCCGTCACGATCGCTCACGGTACCGTTGAGTCATGGCCAACAGCACCGTTCGTTCGACGTTCGACCCCGCTCGCGTGGTGACCAGCCTGCGTGAACTCGCCGCGCGCACCGGTGGACCCGAGGGTTCGCGACGCTTGTGTTGGACCCCCGAATGGCTCGAGGCCCGCGCATTGCTGCGCGAGAGTCTGTCCACGTTGCCCGTCGAGGTCGACGTCGACGAAGCCGGCAACCTGTGGGCCTACCTGCGTGGCGACCGTCCCGACACGTTGGTGGTGGGCAGCCATCTCGACAGCGTTCCCAAGGGTGGCTGGCTCGACGGTGCCCTCGGCGTGATGGCGGGGCTCGAACTGTTGCGTTCGTTGGCCGCCGAGGGGACTCCGCCCGTGACCGTCGCCCTCGTGGACTGGGCCGACGAGGAAGGGGCTCGCTTCAGTCGCTCGTTGTTCGGATCGGCCGCGGTCATGGGAACGCTCGACGTGGAGATCCTGCGCGGACTCTCCGACAAGGAGGGCAACAAGTTGGTCGACATCCTCCCCCAGCACGGAGTCGACATCGACCGCCTGGACGGCGCGCGCACCCGACTACGCGACGTGAAGGCGTACGTCGAGGTGCACATTGAACAAGGACCCGTCCTCGAATCGCTGGGCAAGGGCATTTGCACGGTGACCGGCACCAAGGGCATCGAGCGCGAACGCCTCGTCTTCCGCGGGCAGGCCGCGCACGCCGGAACGATGCCCATGCCGATGCGTCGCGACAGTTTCCGCGCCGCCTCACGGTTCGCGTTGGCCGTCGCCGAGATCGGCGATCGTCACGACGGAGTCACCACGGTGGGCGCGGTCGCCTGCAAACCCGGCGTGGTCACCGCGGTCGCCGGCGAGACCACCATCACCCTCGACATGCGCCACATCGACGCCGACGAGTTGGCCACCATGCTGGCCGAGAGTCGCGCCGCCGCCGAAGCCGCCGCCGAAGCCGAGGGTTGCACCGTGGAGTGGGAACACATCTTCCGCATCGCACCGATGCCGTTCCACCCCGCGTTGCTCGAGGCGGCGCGCGCCAGCGTGCGCGAGGTCGAAGGTCACGACGTCGAACTACCGAGCGGCGCTCTGCACGACGCCAGCGAGATGGCCCGCAGCGTGCCGACCGTCATGATCTTCTCGTCGTCCACGAACGGGTTGAGTCACACCAAGGAAGAGGACACACCGGTCGACCACCTGCACATGTCGGCCGATGCCTTCGATCGCACGTGCCGTCGGGCGATCGACGCGATCGTGGCGGGTCGGGTTTAACCGCGCTTCGACTGCAGCAACGCGGTGACGGCCTTGCCGTCGGCCTTGCCCTTGCTCGCTTTCATGATGGCGCCCACCAAGGCGCCCATGGCCTTCTCCTCGCCGGCGCAGTACTTGGCCCACGCATCGGGTTGGGCCGCGATGGCGTCGTCGACGATGGCTTCCAACGCGGAGACGTCCATGGCCTCGAAGCCCTTGGCCGCGGCGATCGCCACGGCGTCGCCACCACCGTTGGCCACCAGTTCGGCCAGCACGGTCTTGGCCTGGGTCGAGGTCAACTTCCCGCTCGTTTCCATCACGATCATGCGCGCCAGGTCGGCCGCGGGAACGCTCGGTCGCGCACCCTGCTCGGCGTACGCCTCCTTCACGTGCACCAACGCACGGGCCACGTCGGCGCCCGACTCGGCGACGGCGAGCACGTAGTCGTCCTGTCCGCGCTCGACCACCACCATCACCGCTTCGCCGTCGGCGGGAGCACCGGTCGCCTGCGACAGGCGCAGTCGACGCTCACGCGGGAGCATGGGAAGTGCCGCGCGCACGGCCTCGATCCATTCGGTGCCCGGATCCAGGGGAACCAGGTCCGGCTCGAGGAAGTACCGGTAGTCGTCGGCGTCCTCCTTCGTGCGCAGGGTGTGCGTGCGGCCATCGGTCTCGTCCCAGTGACGCGTCTCCTGCCGAATGGATTCGCCCGCTTCGATGAGAGCGATCTGACGGCGTGCCTCGTATTCGATGGCGCGACCGAGCGAACGCACGGAGTTGACGTTCTTGATCTCGCAACGCGTTCCGAGCGGCGCACCCGGCTTGCGCACGCTGACGTTGGCGTCGCACCGCATCGAGCCCTCTTCCATCTTGGCGTCGCTCGCGCCGACCGCCACCAGAATCTGGCGGAGTTCGGTGACGTACTGCTTGGCCTCGTCGGGCGAGGCGATGTCGGGTCGGCCGACGATCTCGACCAGAGGTACTCCGGCACGGTTGAAGTCGATCAACGAGTGATCACTTCCGTGGATTCGACCACCGGTTCCACCGACGTGGGTGCTCTTGCCGGTGTCCTCCTCGAGGTGGGCACGCTCCACTCCGATGCGCTTGCCCCCGGGGAGCTCCAACCACCCGTCGACGTTGATGGGTTGGTCGTACTGCGAGATCTGGTACGCCTTGGGCATGTCGGGATAGAAGTAGTTCTTGCGGTGGAAAGTGCTCGGTTGCACCGTGCAGTTCAGGGCCAGACCGATGCGCATGGCGAGTTCCACCGCGTGCCGGTTCAGCACCGGAAGCGCGCCGGGCAGGCCGAGCGTCACCGGATCGATGTGGGTGTTGGGTTCGTCTCCGAAACGGTTGGCACTGGCCGAGAACAACTTGGTCGCCGTCGCCAATTCCACGTGCACCTCGAGACCACACACCAATTCGTAGCCGTCGATCAGATACGAGCCGTCGTTGGGCGCGACCACGATCTCGGCGGGGCTCATGATCGACCTCCCGAGGAGTTCATGTGTCGTTCGAGGGCGGAAGCCACCTTGAACATGGATTGCTCGCCCAACGTGGACGCCATCACCTGTACACCGATGGGCAAACCCTCGCGGGAATCACCGAACGGAACGCTCATCGCGGGGTGTCCGGCCAGGTTGGTGGGGATCGTGTAGACGTCGCAGAGGTACATGGACAACGGGTCGTCGGCTTTCTCTCCCACCTTGAACGCCGGGATCGGCGAGGTCGGCGTCAGCAACACGTCGGCCGTGGCGTACGCGCGCGCGAAATCGTCACTGATGAGACGGCGCACCTTCAGGGCCTTGCCGTAGTACGCGTCGTAGTAGCCGGCGGACAGCGCGTAGGTGCCCAACATGATGCGGCGCTTCACCTCGTCGCCGAATCCGGCCGCGCGCGTGGCCATGTACATGGAGTTCGTGTCGACCGCGTCGACCCGACGCCCGTAGCGAACACCGTCGTAACGAGCCAGGTTGCTGCTGGCCTCGGCGGGAGCGATGAGGTAGTACGCGGTGAGCCCGTACTTCAGCGACGGCAGTTCCACGTCGACGATGGTCGCACCAGCGGCGCGCAACGCGTCGAAGGCCGCTTCGAGGCGACCCAACACGTCGGGGTCCGCACCCTCGGGCATGTCGGTGATACGACCGATGCGCATCCCCTTCACGTCGTGATCGAGAACCGACAAGAGATCGAGCGGTCCCTGCGGGATGGACGTGGAGTCCAGCGGGTCGTGCCCCGAAATGGACTCCAGGATCAACGCCGAATCGCGCACGTCGGCCGAGAACGGACCGATCTGGTCGAGGCTGCTGGCGAAGGCCACCAAGCCGTAACGACTGACGGTGCCGTAGGTGGGCTTCACGCCCACCACACCGCACAACGCCGCGGGCTGACGGATGGAACCGCCGGTGTCGCTTCCCAGGCTCACCGGAGCGAACGCGGCAGCCACTGCAGCGGCGCTTCCACCGCTCGATCCGCCGGCCACGCGCGAGGTGTCGCGCGGGTTCAAGGTGACGCCGAACGCCGAGTTCTCGGTGCTCGAACCCATCGCGAATTCGTCGAGGTTCGTCTTGCCGACGGACACCGCACCCATCGCGGCCAGGCGCGACACGACCGTGGCGTCGTACGGGGGCTTCCAGCCCTCCAGAATGCGCGACGAGCACGTGGTGGGCACGCCCCGCGTGCACATGTTGTCCTTGAGCGCGATCGGCACCCCGGCGAGCGGCCCCGGGTCGCGACCGGCGGCCACCAGGTCGTCGATGCGCGTGGCGGCGGCACGAGCCTCGTCGGCCGTGACCAGATTGAACGCGTGGATGTCGGTCTCGCGCGCGGCGATGCGGCCGAGATGCGCCTCGAGGACGTCGATGGCCCGCACCGAACCGGCCCGCACGGCGGCGGCGATCTCGAAGGCGGTGGAAGGGGTCGCACTCATGGTCAGCCGTCCAAACCGATGATCGGTGGCACGCGGAACCGTCCGTCCTCGGCGGCGGGGGCATTGGCCAACACCTCGTCACGATCGAGGCTGGGCGCCACCACGTCCTCGCGGAACACGTTCGTCAACGGATACGGCTGTGTCATCGGGGCGACGTCGGACAGATCGAGGGAATCGATGTCGGCGAAATGCTCGAGCATCCCGGCCAACTGCCCGGTCATACGGGTGATCTCGTCGTCGCTCACGTCGAGGCGGGCCAGGCGGGCCACCTTGGCCACGGCGGCGGCGGAGATTCTTTCGGAGGGGGTGTCGGGCACGAGTCCCAATGCTACGAGCCGGACAGGTGGACGAGCACCGCGGATTCGGGCCACATGACGGGTGGCACGAGACCGACATCGCGCAGAAACGCGCCGGACAACCGTTGCGGTCGTCCCACCAACGAATCGGCGAGCCACGCCGGCTGATCCACGGCCGTACCGGGAACGGGGACCGCCGCTCGGGTCAGCGGGACCATGTTCACCGTGTAGTCACGCTCGGCGTCGAGTCCGAGGATCCGCCACGTCGGTGGCACCGGAGCCTGCGCGGTGGTCAACTGCACGTACGCGACGAGGGCCTCGGACCGGTCGGTGGCGATGACGCCGTGCGACAACGCCGAACCACCGGTCAGCTCGAAGGTCTCGAATCGGGCGACGTCCCCGGAGTGGATCAACACTCGGAATCGTTTGTGCACGGCGACGACGTGGGACAGATCCGCCAACTCGTCCTCGCTCATGGCCGTGACATCGGCTTCGATGCCCATGTGACCGAACATCGCGGTGACGCCGCGCAACGCCATCGACAGGCGTCGACCCGTGGTGTGCGAACGCGACGGACCCACGTGCGAACCCATCACCTCGGCCGGGATGATCATCGAGGCACCTCGCTGGATGAGTTGACGCTCCAGGGCGTCGTTGCAATCGCTCGTCCAGACTCGCTCGGAACGTCGCAGGATCTCGTGGTCGATGCGACCACCGCCCGAGGCACACGATTCGAACTCGACGTCGCGATGACGCCGACGCAACTCGTCCAACATCGCGTACAGGGCCATCGTCTGCGCGTGGGTGATCGCGGTGCCGTCGCCACCACTGGCCTGCACGTGCCAACGGTTCATGTCCCACTTCACGTACGAGATGTCGTGCCCGGCGAGCAGTGCGTCCAGAGCCGACAGCACGTGATCGAATGCCGCCGGATTGGTGAGATCGACCACGTGTTGCCGACGCCCCATCACCGGTTCGTATCCATCGGTCGTGGCGGCCCATTCGGGGTGGGCGCGCAAGAGGTCACTGTCGGGGTTGGCCATCTCGGGCTCGACCCAGATGCCGAACTCCATGCCCAGCTCCCGAACGTGGGCGATCAAGGGCGCGAGACCGTGGGGGTACACGGCGGACGACACCGTCCAATCACCGAGTCCCGTGTGGTCGTTGCGGCGACCGCCGAACCAACCGTCGTCGAGGACGAACCTCTCCACTCCGACCGTTGCCGCCACCTCGGCCAACCGACGCAGACGCTCCTCGTCGTGCGCGAAGTACACGGCCTCCCAGGTGTTGAGGTGCACGGGTCGCACTCGATGCGCGTTCGCGGGTAGCCGCCGACGACCCTCGCGATGGAACGCGCGCGAAACAGCGGTCAAACCCGAATCCGAGTAGACCCCGATCACATCGACCGCGGACAACGTCTCGCCGGAATACACGCACATCTCGCCGGGGTGGAACAACTCGCCGGCCTGCACGTAACGACGCCCGTCGGGCATCCATTCGGCGTACATCGAATGGTTGCCGCTCCACGCCGCGTGGATCCCCCACACCTGCCCACACCATTCGCCCGCGGTGGACTCCATCGCGAACAAGTACGGAGGGTGCTCGTGCGACGTTCGTCCCACCCGGTTCTCGCTGGTCCACGCACCGTAGGGCCACTCGAAACGTTGCAATTGCAACTCTCTCGACCAGCGACCGGCGAACACCCCGAGTTCGGTCGCCTGACCCGCGATGGGCAGTGTCACCGTGAACGAGTTCAGCATCACCGGCGAATCCGAGTTGTTGCGGAAGTCCGCCGACGCGGTCAGGACCCCGTCGTCGGCCAGATGCAGTCGACCGGTGATCTCGGATTCGGAAACCTCGTCGATCGCCCGACTCTCGAGGACCACCCCTCCAGCGACGCGCGAAACGGAGTGATTCTCCGCGCGAAAACGTGGTGACCAATGTCGGCCACCTCGGCGGTGAACCTGCAGACCCGGACGACCCGCGAAACCGTCTCCGTGCATCGGCACCAAGGAGATCGGCGCGACCACGTCCATCGTTCCGTAGGTTCGAAGACCACCTTGCCACCGCAATGGAACCTCGTTCAACGGCGCGCCCCAGTGCAGGATCACGGGAATGCCCGCCGAAACGTCGACCACCACGCTCGTGGTGTCGGTGCGCAGGTGCTCGATCGACGGGTGCACGGACTCAACCTAACGGGCGGCAAGAATGACGCCGTGCCCGAGAGCCAGCCCCGCATCGACCCGGTTCTCGGGACCACCGTCCACATCGTGGGTGGCCGCCAGAGCCGACCCAACCTGCCCGACAATCGCTCCGCGACCGTGTGCCCGTTCTGTGTCGGCGGCCTCGAGGCGCCCGCCCCCTACGAGACCCGTTGGTTCGTCAATCGCTGGCCCGCCATGGACGGCGATCGTTGCGAGGTGATCCTGTACTCACCGGACCACGACGCCAGTTTCGCCTCGCTCGGCGTGGACGGCATCGGTCGCGTGATCGACCTGTGGACCGAACGCACCGAGACCCTCGGTGCGCGCGACGATGTCGATTTCGTCCTCGTGTTCGAGAACCGTGGAGCCAGCATCGGGGCCACCATCTCTCATCCCCACGGGCAGATCTACGCCTACGACCACGTTCCGCAACGCAGCGCCCGCTTGCTGGGCCCGAACGGATGGGCGCCCACCGCCGACGAACGTCTCGTCGTCGTCGGGAACGACACCATGACCGCGGCCGTTCCCCTCGCACCCGTGTATCCCGTCGCGGTCACCATCGCTCCGAGACTTCGGGTCGGTCGACTGAATGAACTGGGTGGCACGGCCCGTCGGGATCTGGCGAGCATTCTCGCCGACGTGCTCGACCGACTGGACCGGCTCCACGGCGAACCGATCCCCTACATGCTCTGGGTGAATCAGCGCCCGTTCACCGCGGGATTCGAGGACGCCTGGCTGAACATCGAGATCGTCTCACCGTGGCGCGCGGCGAATCTTCCCCGCTACATCGCGGCCGCTGAGATCGGTGCCGGCGAGTATTTCAATCCGGTGGTGCCGGAGGATCTCGTGGTTCGGTTGCGCGAGTTGCGCGATTAGCCCACGAAGGGCGCGAACACCGGCGGGCGCTTGTCGAGGAACGACTGCACGCCCTCCTGGAAGTCGGCCTGCTTCACCGATTCGTTCATGAGGTTGATCGCATCGGTGGTGGACGCGTCGGCGTCGCGCAACCAGTCGCCGTAGACCTGACGCTTCATCGTGGCCCAACTGGCCGGGCAACAGTTCACGGCCATGTCGTCGGCGTACGCCATCACCTTGTCCATCAACTCGTCGGCCGGATGCACCGCGTTGACCAGACCCATGCGTTCGGCTTCGTCGGCGGTGATGACGCGACCCGACAGCAACAAGTCGAGGGCCCGAGCCGAGCCGATCAGACGCGGGAGCGCCCACGACGATCCGTACTCGGCGATGAGACCACGACGACTGAACGACGTGGTCAACTTGATGCCGCTGGCCGCGAATCGCAGATCACAGAAGACGGCCAACACGAAGCCCACGCCCGCGGCGGCCCCGTTCATGGCGGCGATGACGGGCTTGGGGTACGACAACAGATCGCTGAACCGACCCGCACCGGTGGCCGGACCGGCCCCTCCAGCGGGGTTGGCACGAATCTGGTTCAAGGCGTCCATGTCGGCGCCCGGGCAGAAGCCCTTGCCGGCGCCGGTGATGACGACGACCCGCACGTCGGGGTTCGCACGGAACTCGCCCAAGCGTTCGAAGAAGCGTTTCGACATGGAGGCGCTCCACGCGTTCATGCGCTCGGGATTGTTCAAGGTGATGACCCCGACACCGCTGGGGGTCACCGAGGCGAGAACGAGATCAGGACTGTTCGACATGCTCCCGACGGTAACCGAGCCGAGTGCGACGGGCATCAACGAGCAACCACAGCACGCCACCCACCACCAGCACGACGGCCATCCATTGATTGAGGCGCAAACCACCACCCTCCTTGGCCGGGTCGATGCGCAGTCCCTCCACCCAGAATCGACCGACGCCGTATCCCACCACGTACGCCGCCAACAGTCGACCGGGTCGTGAATCGATGATTCGACGTCCGATCACGATGAGCACGAACATCAGCGCGAGGTTCCACATCGACTCGTACAGGAACGTCGGGTGGAACAACGTGCCCGGCTCGTAACCGAGGGCGGCCACCTTGTCGGCATCCACCTCCAGTCCCCACGGCAACGTGGTCGGACGACCGAACAACTCTTGATTCCACCAGTTGCCCCACCGACCCACGGCCTGGGCCAGTGGCAGTGCGGGCGCCACGGCCCACAGTGCCGGACCCACGGGCATCCCCTGACGTTTGATGGCCCACGCTCCCACGACGATTCCCAACAACATTCCGCCGGGGATACCGAGGCCGCCCTTCCAGATCTGCACGATGCTCACCGGGTCGTCGGAGAATCGATCCCACTCGGTGGCCACGTGGTACAGACGCGCGCCGATGACGCCGGCGGGCACCGCCCAGATCGCCACCGCGTTGGCTTCTTCGGCCCCACCGACACCGATCAGCGTCAATCGCTTGCCCCACAGTCGTACCGCCAGGATCACACCGATCGCGATCATCAAGCCGTAGGCCCGCAACTGCAGAGGGCCGATGTGCAACGAACCCGATCCCGGACTGGGGATGGATCCCACGACCGACTGCCACAGGTTGGTCATCGGCGTCACGTCGAGGGCGGAATTCACGCGGTGACTTCGTCGGCGAACGCCACGGCGGCCTCGAAGATGCGTTGCTTGTCGAAGTCCTGTGTCGCCACGTGATAACTGCGATCGAGAAGGATGCGCTCGATCGGACCACCCCAAGCGGCCGCCAATTGGTCGCTGGTGGCCGGATCGACCACGTGATCGTTCTTCGACGTGATCAGCAACATCGGAACCCGACTACCCGAGTACCGCTCGAGCATCGGCATGATTCCGTCCTCCACCATCGAGACCAGCGGCGCCAACGGCGTCTCGGAGTACGAACTCTCCTTGACATCGGGGTCCGCGATGTCCGAACCGATGCCGGGGAACGTCTCGGTACCTTCGGCCAACATGCCCTTCACCATCTCGACCATCTCGGGTGCTTGGGGTTGGCACGCCGGATTGATGCACACGATGCCCGACACCTCGGGATGCTCGAGGGCGGTCCAGAGCGTCAGCGAACCTCCCATCGACAGTCCGACCACCACGACCTTGTCGACCCGCGCCGACAACTTCTCGTACGTCGTCGCGACGACGGACGACCAATCACTCCACCGCGTGGGGATCATGTCGCTCACCGCGGTGCCGTGACCGGGAAGGCGTGGCAACTCCACGTGATAGCCGGCCGCGGCGAAGGCCTCGGCGACCCCGCGCATCGACGACGGGTTGCCGGTGAAGCCATGAATGCACAGGGCGCCCACCTTCCGTGTTCCCTCGTGACTCCAGGCTTCGGCTCCGGCGAGTACCGGCGATCGATCGATGTGCGCGCTCATTCCCCTTTTCTAGCGGATGGCACGTTCCTCGACGATGCGCACGAAGGCCTCCACGACCTGCGGATCGAATTGGGTGCCCGCGGCCCGCGCGATGTAGCGGACGGCGTCGGGGACGGACCAGGCCTTCTTGTACACCCGCTCGCTCGTCAGAGCGTCGAACACGTCGGCGACCGCGCAAATTCGGCCGGACATGGGGACCTCGGTGCCACCGATGGCGTTCGGGTACCCGGTTCCGTCCCACCGTTCATGGTGGTTCAGAGCCACCTCCTCGGCGAGTCTCACGAGCGGACTGTTGCTCCCCGACAGGATGCGCGCCCCCAACGTGGTGTGGGTCTTCATCACCTCGAACTCGGCCGGGGTCAAGGGTCCCGGCTTCAGGAGGATGGAATCCGGAATCGCCACCTTGCCGATGTCGTGCAGACGCGCCGCCAGTCGCAAACGTTCCGACCACACCGGGTCCTGGCCCAACAGGTGGGCGATCTCGGCGCACATGTCGCCCACGCGCACCGTGTGCTCGCCGGTGTCGGTGTCGCGGAACTCACCGAGGATGGCCAGTCGCTCCAGGGCCTCCAACTGGAACTGCTCCAGTTCGGTGGTGCGTCCGGCGACCAGACCCTCCAACTCCGAGGTGCGCAGTCGCAGGATCTCGGCCTGTTGGCGGGCCTCCTCGGCCTCGTGAGCGATCTGCAGCGTCTTGATGCGAATGTCGGTTCCCTCGTTGAACATCTGCTGGTTCACCTCGAACTTGCGCTCGAGATGGATCACCGCTCGTTCGAAATCGCCCACCGCCTTGTGCGACTCGGCGAGCACGCCGTGCGCCGCCAACGCCACCGGCTTGGCGCCGATCACTTCGGCGAGACCGAGTGCGCGATCGAGGTGAACGATGGCGGTCGCGTGTTCTCCGGCCGACATCTCCACCCGACCGAAGGCCAATTCGACTCCCGCGCGCACCGCGTCATCGAAGTTGACGCTCGACGCGTCCAGCATCGCCAGCGCCGCCTCCAGCAACACGCGGGCGTTCGAGAAGTCGGAACGACCCCCGTACGACTCCGCCAACGAGGCCAGCACCTCGGGCAGGAATCCCGGTGCGTGAAGTCGGCACAACTCCAGCGCGCGCTCGCCGATCTCGATGGCCACGTCGTACTCGCCCCGCTCCGCGCGCAGGGACGCCACGTTGGCCAGGGTGATGGCGTCGAAATCCGGACGGTTCAATTCGGCGTTGGCCGTCATGGCCGCCTCGTAGTTCACGATGGCTCGGTCGGTGTCACCCAGCTCGTGATGAATGGTGGCGATGGTGTTGAGAATGTTGCCCTCGTCGACCCGATGGTCGGTGCCTCGATAGCAATCGAGTGCCTGCAGGCAACACGACAGGGCCTCGGAGTGGTTGCCCGAGTTGGTGTGCACGAGACCGATCAGGTTCAACGACCACGCCAACACCAAGGGGACGTCGTGGGTCATGGCGAAGTCGCGGGCCTCGACGGCCAGCGCGAAGGCGTCACCGGGTTGGCCGTCGTAGTGGGCGAGTGACGCCAGCCGGTACAGGGATTCGGCCTCGCCCTGTCGATCACCATCGGCGCGCGCCAACGCTCGCGCCTGCTGCACCAGAGTGCGGGCTCGCTCCGGCTCGGTGGCCTCGTGGGTGCGCGCGAGATCGAGCAACAACCGAGCCGACGCGTGCGAACGACTGGACTGCGCCGCCGACCCCGCTCCCTGCTGCTGTTCCGCGATGTGCACCCGAACTCCTGACGACCCGCCGACGGCGGAAAGACGTCGTTCTTTCGGCCCGCGGACACGGTTTCTTGAACATGTCGGGAAAAACGCCCATGATCAGGCAAGATTCATCCGGTGAGCGAGCGCACGAACAGGGACTTCGCCCGACGGGGGCGGCGGCGTGACGTGGACGGTGCGGCCCTCATCGCCCTGGTGCCGGTGCTCGTCGTCATCCCGGTCTGGCTGTTGGCCATGGTCGTGCTGTGGTGGCCCCTTTCGCTCGTCTCGGGGGTGTCGTACGCGCAGGTGGCTCTCGGCTATCTCCTGCTCGGCGTCGTGTTGTTCGTCCCGTTCGTGCAACGACGCCTGCTCACCAAGATGATCGGGGCCCGCAAACCGACGGCGACCGAAGCGCCCCGACTGCAAAAGGCGTTCAACGAGGTCACCCAGGCCTGGCACCTGCGTCGCCACAACTTCGCGGTCGGTGTCGTCGACGACGACGACCTCAACGCCTTCGCCTGCGGCGGTCACCTCGTGGTGGTCACGTCCTACGCCGCACGAGCGCTCGAGCACGACGAGTTGTGCGGCGTGCTGGCCCACGAGATCTGCCATCACCTCGGTTCCCACACCATCGCGCTCACCATCAATCAGTGGCTGATCATGCCCGTGGTCATGTTGGCCCGCGTCGGTTCGTTCCTGCGCAACGTGTCGATCGCCGCCACCGACAACTTCGCCCGTGGCAACGACTACGCGCGCGTCGCCGGGCGCATCGTTTCCACCTTCTTCGCCGCCATGGCGTGGGTGTTCGGGTCGGGTTTCGCCAGCGCTCGCTATCTCACGAATCGCGTCGGGCGTTCCGCCGAGTTCAGCGCCGATCGCCGCGTGGTGGCGATGGGATACGGACGACAGTTGGCCGCCGCGCTCCGACACACGACCGGTTCGGGATCTTCCACTCATCCGCCGGCCCGCACCCGCATCGCTCGCATCGAAGCCGTTCTGCGTCCGCGTCGGGGACGTCATCCCTCGACCGGTCTTTGAACCCGCCCGCCTCGCCTCGGTGACGGTTCCCACGGGTAGCGTCGACCGTGATGTCAGCCGTCGCACCCTCCGCATTTCTCGCCGCGGCGACGGGGTCGAGCCCGCACCACACGCCGGTCTGGTTCATGCGTCAAGCCGGCCGCAGCCTTCCCGAATACAAGGCCGTCCGCGGAGCGGGCAGCATCCTCGAAGCGATCAAGCAGCCCGACCTGGCCACCGAGATCACCCTTCAACCCGTGCGCCGATACGGAGTGGACGCCGCCGTGTTGTACAGCGACATCGTGGTGCCCCCGCACGCCGTCGGTTACGGAATCGACGTCGCCCCCGGCACCGGACCGGTGGCCGACAACGCGTTCCGCTGCGCCGCGGACCTCGATCGACTGCGTCCTCTCGAACCCGACACCGACGTCCCGTACGTCATCGAGACGGTTCGCAATCTCGTGCGCGAACTCCCGGCCTCGGTCCCGTTGTTGGCGTTCGCCGGCGCACCGTTCACGGTGGCCAGTTACCTGGTCGAGGGTCGCCCCTCGCGCACGTACCAGAACACCAAGCGACTCATCTCGTCCGACCCCGAACTGTGGCACCGGCTGATGGAACGTCTGACCCAACACGCCATCGCGTTCATCGACGCGCAGGTGACCGCCGGTGCGCGCGCTTTCCAATTGTTCGACTCGTGGGCCGGATCGCTCTCGCGTCGTGATTACGACACCTTCGTGCTTCCGCACAGTCGACGTGTGTTCGACGCAATGGCCGCGAAGCACCCCGGAGTTCCCGGAATTCACTTCGGTATCGGGTGCGATCACTTGCTGGAATCCATGCTGTCCGCCGGACCGCGAGTGCTCGGACTCGATTGGCGCACCTCCATCTCCGACGCCCGAGCACGTATGGGTTCGGATCTGATCGTTCAGGGCAACCTGGACCCGGCCCTCGTTCTGGCCGGACGTGATCCCGCGCTGCGCGGTGCCGCCCGAGTGCTCGCCGACAACGGCGGACATGACGGACACATCTTCAACCTCGGCCACGGCGTCGACCCCTCCACCGACCCGACGATCCTCGAAGAGGTCGTCGCCCACGTCCACGAAAGCACGAGACGCTGACATGACCACCGTCGCGAACAACGACAAGACCGCGGTTCTTCTCATGGCCTACGGAACCCCGCGCACTCCGGACGAGATCGAGCCGTACTACACCGATATTCGCCGCGGTCGTCCCCCGACCCCGGAACTCCTGGCCGAACTCACCGCGCGCTACGACGCCATCGGTGGCATCTCTCCGTTGGCGGCGCGCACGGAAGCCCAGCGAACGGCCCTGCAACGAGCACTCGATGCGATCGCGCCGGAGCGCTTCGAAGTGGTGCTCGGTCTGAAGCACGCCGAACCGAAGATCGAGACCGCCGTCGACGATCTGGCCCGACGTGGTTTCCGTTCGATCATCGGGTTGGTGCTGGCGCCCCACTACTCGTCCTATTCGATCGGGCAGTACATGGACCGCACGCGAGCGGCCGCCGAGCCTCACGGCATGTCGGTGACCGGCATCGACAGTTGGGCCACCGAACCCGCGTTCGTCGAGTTCCTCGCCGACGACATGAAGGCTCGTCTCGCGAACATGCCGTCCAACACCAAGGTGCTCTTCACGGCACATTCGCTCCCCCAGCGCATCATCGACGCCGGCGACCCGTACCCGAACGAGTTGCGAGCCACCGCCGAGGCCGTGGCCGCCGCCGTCGGCCTCTCGGAGTGGTCCACCTGGTCGATCGCTTGGCAGTCGGCGGGTCGCACGCCCGAACCGTGGATCGGCCCCGACATCCTCGCCGTCATCGACGATCTCGCGGCCAGCGAGAACTCGTCGGGGGTGTTGGTCTGTGCCTGCGGATTCGTCGCCGATCACTTGGAGGTTCTCTTCGACCTCGACATCGAGGCGCGTCGACACGCCGAGGCCAAGGGACTCTCGTTCGACCGAACCGCGTGCGTCAACGATGATGCGCCGGTGATCGCGTCGCTCGCGCGACGGGTCGCCGACATCGCCGGGTGACGACGAGCGCCACACCATGAACGAACCGCGCGCCCACGTCGTCGTCATCGGTGCCGGTATCACCGGCCTCACCGCCGCGCACCGACTGCTGAATCCGCTCGATGGTTCGACGTCGAACGTGCGGGTGACCGTGATCGAGTCGTCGTCGCACATCGGCGGCAAGATCAGAACCTCCCCGTTCGCGGGACTCGGCGGGGTGGACGAGGGACCCGACTCGTATCTCGCCCGCGTGCCCGCCGCCGGTCGATTGGCCCGTGAGGTGGGACTGACGACGTCGCTGACGAACCCCACCGACGCCCACGCCTCGGTGATGCACGGTGGCCTTCATCGCATACCGGACGGTTTGATGATGGGGGTTCCCACGGGGGCCATGTCGTTGGCACGCAGTGGTCTGCTGACGTGGCGGGGCAAGATTCGCGCCGCCCTCGAGCCGGTACTCCCGTCGAGCGGCGATCACCGCGACTCGGTCGGCAACTTCGTGCGCCAGCGCTTCGGCCGCGAAGTCCACGAACTCCTCGTCGACCCGCTCGTCGGGGGCATCTACGCCGCCGACACCACCAACTTCAGTTTGGCCACGGTCCCCCAGCTCGCCGATCTCACGCACGGACGCAGTGTTCTTCTCACGGCCCGTCGTCGTCGCGCCGCGGCCACCTCCTCCGGACCGGTTTTCGAGACGCCACGGTCGGGTCTCGGCGCGCTCACCGCGGCGCTCACCGACTCCGTTCGACGTCGAGGTGGTGACATCCTCACCGAGACCCCGGTCACCGCGATTCGGCGCGAAGGTCACACGTACCGCATCGAGACCCCGACGTCTTCTCTCGACGCCGATCAGATCATCGTCACGTCACCGGCGGCCATGTCGGCCTCCTTTCTCCGTCCACTGTCGTCCGAGTTGGCCGACATGTTGGCAACCTCCGAACACGCCTCGGTGGTGATGGTCACCGTGCGAGCCACCGGATCCGATCTCGCGCGCTTCGACGGGATGAGCGGTTACCTCGTCCCCAAACCCGACCAAAGGCGAGTCACCGCCGCGTCGTTCGGTTCGAACAAATGGGCGCACTGGAATCCCGGCGACGGCTCCATGATCATGCGGGTGTCGCTCGGACGCGACGGAGCACCCACTCACGATCTCGTTCACGAATGGGACGACGATCGATTGGTGCGCCAAGTGGTGGACGAGATGCGCGACCACACCGGGGTCGACATCACTCCCGTCGAGCACCGGGTCACCCGTTGGGAGCACTCGTTCCCCCAGTACCGACCGGGTCACCTCGCACGCGTCGCGTCGATGGAGGCGATCCTGATGTCCCGAGCGCCCGGTGTGCGTCTGGCCGGAGCGAGTGTGCGAGGAATCGGCGTCGCATCCTGCATCACTCAGGCCGAATCCGTGTCCGCAACGGTGTCGGCGACCATCGCAGACACCGGTCATCTGCGAGACTAAGTCCGTGATTCGAGCTCTCGGCGCCTCTCTGGTCGTTCTGACCCCCGTGCTGTTCACCGGATGCGCGTCGAACGAGGAGGTGATGGTGTCCACCACCTCCGTCGCCACGTCCACCACCACGACGGCTGCTCCCACCACCACTTCGACCTCGACCACCACCACGGTGTACTCGGGACCGCCCACGCTCGCCCCGGGTCAGTCGTTGCCCCAACCGGAGAACATCCCGCCCGAGGACACGGTCGAACCCGAGGTGATCGTCGGCGCCATCGCCATTCCGCGCATCGACGTCATCCAGAACCTCTACCGCGGCGTCACCCTTCCCACCCTCGACAAGGGCGTGGGCTGGTGGCCGGGCACCGCGATGCCCGGTCAGGTCGGCAACGTGGTACTGGGCGGACATCGGGTCAGCAAGAAGAAGCCCTTCCGGAACCTCGATCAACTGCAGCCGGGCGACGAGATCTTCCTGTCGTCGGCCGACGGCGACTTCGTGTACGTGGTCGATCGCACCTTCATCGTGCAACCGACCGATGTCTGGATCATCGATCAGACGACCGACGCCACCTTGACCCTCTTCGCGTGCCACCCTCCGGGATCGACCCGCGAGCGCATCGTCGTGGTGGCCAACTACTCGCGGCAGATCGACGCCTGATCGCGCGGTGTCGGGTGACCGAATGAACCTCGTACGTCGACGCGCGTGGCCCCGGGCGATCGTGGCCGGGTTGCTCGTCGCCGCGTCCATGCCGCCGTGGGGATGGTGGCCCCTGTCGTTCCTCGGGATCGCGATGTACTCCAGTCTGGAGTACGCCGCCGACACCACTCGTCGTCGTTTCTCCACCGGCTTCGCGTTCGGAATCGGTTGGTTCCTGCCGGCCATGTCGTGGATGTGGTTCCTGACCGCACCCGGTTTCCCGATCGCCGTGGCTCTCTTCGCGTCGCTGCACGGACTCGCCGCCACGATCACCCGTGGTCGGGCGGATCGGTTCTCGGCGATCACCGGACCCGTTCTGCACACGCTCGTCGAGGTGGTACGGATGATCTTCCCGTTCGGTGGAGTGCCCCTGGCGACCCTGGGCATCGCCCAGGTGGCCGGACCGCTGCATCGGATCGCCTCCCTCGGTGGAGTGATCGCGCTCACATGGGTCACGTGGCAGATCGGCACCCTGCTGGCGCGCGCGCCACGCGAGCATCGTCGGGACAATCGCCAGGTGCGCTCGACCCGACGTCGCGCCGCGCTCGTCGTCGTCGCCGTCTGGCTCGTGTCGTTCCCGGCGATGAGTCGGACCGAGGACACCGGCCGCACGTTGTCCGTCGCCGCCGTGCAAGGTGGCGGGCCCCAAGGAACCCGCGCCATCGACACCGATCCGCGTGACGTCGTCGAACGACACCTGGCGACCACCGCCACCATCACCGCTGACGACCTGGACCTGGTCGTGTGGCCCGAGAACGTCATCGACGTCGCCGACTTCGATCGCAGCCTCGAAATCGGGGAGATCGCGCGCGAATCGGCGCGGTTGGGCGTCCCGTTCGCCGTCGGAGTCACCGAGGACGTCGACGAGGAGCGCTTCACCAACGCCCAGGTCATCGTCGACGAGTCGGCGTCGGTGCTCGATCGCTACGACAAGGTTCGTCGCGTTCCCTTCGGTGAGTACATGCCGATGCGCGGACTGCTGCGATCGCTCGGCGCGCCGGTGGACCAGGTGCCTCGCGACGCGGTGGCCGGCACGACGCCGGCGGTGCTCGACTTGCGCACCGACGTCGGCGACGAACGAGCCGCGGTCGTCATCTCGTGGGAGGTCTTCTTCGGTGGTCGGGCCCGCGAGGGCGTGGCTCTCGGAGCCGGTTTCATCATCAACCCGACCAATGGATCCAGTTACACCTGGACCGTGTTGCAGTCGCAACAAGTCGCCTCGTCACGCTTGCGGGCCATCGAGACCGGGCGCTGGGTGGTTCAGGTGGCTCCCACCGGTTTCAGCGCCTTCGTCAGCCCCACCGGCGACGTGTTCGCACGCACGGGCGTGAGCGAACGCGCGGTGATCAGCCGCGACATCGCGGTGCGCACGGGTGACACCGTTTACGTGCGACTCGGCGACAAGCCCTGGATCGTGGCTCTGGCCGTGGTGTTGCTCGGCGTGTTGCGTGCGCGTCGACGTCCTCTGCGACGCGCGTGATTTCGTCCCGTCACAGCTCGATCATCACCGTCGTCGGGCCGTCGTTCGTCGACTCCACGTTCATGTAGGTCCGGAACCGACCGGTCTCCACGTTCGCCCCCAGACGACGGAGCTCCCCGACGACGTGGTCGACCAGGGGCTCGGCGTGTTCGGGACGGGCCGCGGCCACCCAACCCGGACGACGCCCCGACGAGGTGTCGCCGTACAGCGTGAACTGGCTCACCACCAGGATCGTGCGGGTGGTGTCGGCCACCGAGAGGTTCATGACACCCCGATCGTCGTCCATCACGCGCAGGTGCCAGATCTTCTCCGCCATCTTCGAGGCAGTCCGCTCGTCGTCGGTGTGCGTCACGCCGACGAGAACCAACAGACCCGCGCCGATCTCGCCGACCCGCGTGGTCGTCACGTCCTCGACGACATCCACCGAGGCCCGCTTGACTCGTTGCACCAGTGCTCGCACGCGTCGATCGTACGGGCAACAATGACCGGGTGGACAATCACGTTCCCGACGTTCTCCGCTCCGACGACGGTCGGCTCCTCGCCACGATCGATCCGGATCACGGTGGACGCCTGACCCAGCTCGTGTTCGACGGAACACCGCTACTGATCGGGGCCGATCATCCCCTCGCCCATCATCCCCTCGGATGGGGTTGCTACCCGATGGTCCCCTATTGCGGTCGGGTTCGCGATGCTCGATTGTCCTTCGCCGGTCGATCGCATCGTCTGAGCGTGTCGGCCGCTCCGCATTCGATTCATGGAACGACCTTCGATCGTCGTTGGGACATCGTCGAGGTCGACGACTCGTCGGTGGAGCTGTGCACGGACCTCGGACCCCAATGGCCCTTCCTCGGACGCGCGGTCCATCACGTCTCCGTCGGACGTGGGTCGCTGACGATGCGGCTGACCGTGGAGGCCGACGAGGACATGCCCGTCATGGTCGGTTGGCATCCCTGGTTCGTGAAACCCGAGTCCTCACCGACGGAGCTCCGGACGATGTTGCGTCGTGACGATTCCGGAATCGCGACCGACGAGTGCGTCCACCGACCCGCCGGCCCGATCGACGATTGCTTCGTCGGTTGCTTCGACGGCCGAACGAACGACGTGGACGAACTCTTGACGTTCCGTGTCGCGAACGTCGATCTCGACCTTTCTTCCGATTGCACGCATTGGGTCCTCTACGACGAACCGTCGCATGCGACCTGCGTGGAGCCACAATCCGGGCCCCCGAACCAGGTCAACGACGCACCTGTCGTCCTGGCCGCCGGGCAGTCGATGACCCGTTGGTTCAGAATCCGGATGAGCACCTCGTGAACGGCGGCTGCACGATTTCGGGCAGACTTTACGCGAGGTGTCCCGCCGGTCGTTCTCTCGTACGACATGCGACGCCGGATCGATCATGAGCACGACACTCTCCGACGCCGCACTCGTCTCCGCCCATCTGTCGGGCGATCGTGGTGCTCTCGCCGCCATCTACGACCGCTACGCGAGTGGTCTCTACGACACGGCCGCGGCCATGCTCTCGGACCGCCACGACGCCGCCGACATGGTGCAGGACGTCTTCTGCATCGCCGCCGAACGATTGGGTCAGCTCCGCGACCCCGATCGTCTGAAACCGTGGTTGTACGCGGTTCTGCGCAACGAGGTGTACCGACGCACCAAGCGGCGTCGGCGCACCACACCCACCGACTTCCAATCGAGCACGGTCCCCGACGTGGTGGCGCCCGCTGATCCGGGCGCCGACGGCGCCTCCGTTGCTTTCGCCGAATTGGCCTCGCTCGTGCGAGCGGCCGCGGCCGGACTCGACGATCGTGATCGACTCATTCTCGAGTTGTCGATTCGCCAGGGTCTCGACGGCTCGGATCTCGCCGACGCCCTCGGCGTCACTCCCGAGCAGAGTTACTCCTTGGTGCATCGCATGCGCGAACGCGTGGACCGCAGCCTCGGGGCGTTCGTCGTCGCCACGTCCGGTCGCCGCGAGTGCGCCACGCTCGACGAAATCCTGCGCGACTGGGACGGCGAGTTCAGCGTGCTGATTCGCAAGCGCGTGGCTCGTCACATCGAATCCTGCGAGACCTGCGAGGAAACCAAGGGCAAGATGGCCCCGTTGGCACTTTTCGGCGCGGCACCGGTTCTGGCCGCTCCGCTCGGTTTGCGCGAGCGCGTGCTGGAGGCCACGTCCAGGATTCCGACCCCGGGCACCGGAAGTGGTTCGACCGGTGGAACGACATCACGCATTCGGTTGCGGCCGAGCGACGGATTCCCCCGGGCCGCCCGTTTCGTCGGTCGCGGGCCGTGGTGGATCACCGGCGCGGTGGTGCTGACGGTCGCCGGTTCGGTCCTCGTGCTGGCGACCTCGGATCCGAGTTCCTCGAACAACGAATCCCCGATCACCGCCGTCCAGGGTTCACCGGACACGACGGTGTCCGAGTCGACAACCACGAGCGGGATGTCGACGCCCGACAGCATCGTTCCGCTTCCCACCGTCCCGCCCTCCACCGTCTCGACGCCCGCCGTCTCGACCCCCGCCGTCTCGACCCCCGCGGGGCCAACGACCACCGGGTCGCACTCAGTGTCAGCGCCACATCTCTCGACTTCTCCGCGACCGGTACCACGGACACCTTCCGACTCACCAACCCCAACGCGTCGGCCGTGCCCTGGAAGATCGCTTCGACTCGACCGGCGTTCTTCACCTTCAGCCCGTCGTCGGGAACTCTCTCGGCCGGCGCCTCGGTGCCGATCACCGTCACTTTCGCGCGCGCGACCGCGGTGGCGTACTCCAACGCCTCCACCTTCCCCGAGGGCCGCTTCGACTTCCCGGCGCGCATCACCGCGACGAGGGCACCGACCACCACGTTGCAATTGCTCGGCGCGGTCGGCCGCCCCCCGCAAGTGGGGGCCATCACCGTGCGCTTCAGCGGGGCCTCATGTGCGAACGTCTCCATCCAGGTTCCGGTGACCGACGAATCACCTCTGAAGAGCGTCGTGGCCGCTCTCACCCTGAGCGGCGGGCTGGCGCCGACGACTCGCACCATCAACTTGACGGACTCGGGCAAGGGCTCGTGGGTCGGCGCCAGCGCCGACCTTCCCAACTCGGTGACCGCACTGACGGTGAAGGTCACCGCCACCGACGTCAATGGTCTGACCGCCACCGCGGACACCAAGGTCACCCGACCGACCACCTGTTGAGGCTCGTTTCCGCAGGTCGTCCCGCTCTCGGAGAGCCCCACGGGACCCACCGATAGCATCGCAAACCATGTCACAACCGCGGGGGTCGGCGTCACCCCACAACCCCCTCGACCCCGATTCGCCGTTGCGCATCGCCTACCTCACCTACCGAGGCAAGCCGCACGTGGGCGGTCAGGGTGTGTACACCCGACACCTCACCAAGGCCCTGGTCGACCTCGGACATTCCGTGGAGGTTTTCGGCGGACAGCCGTATCCCGTTCTCGACGAGCGCGTGTCGCTCACCAAGCTCCCCAGCCTCGACCTCGTCAACGACCATTACCCCTTCCGCTTCCCCGCCATCTGGGAATTGAAGTCGCGCGAGGATCTCTACGAACTCGGGTTGTTCCTCACGGGCACCTTCGGAGAACCGGCTGCGTTCAGCGCTCGCGTCAAGCGCCACCTCGCCGACCGAGTACGTGAATTCGACCTGGTCCACGACAACCAATGTCTCGGCTACGGAATCCTCGGGCTCGAGAAGATGATCCCGACCATCGTCACCCTCCATCACCCGATCACGCGCGACCGCGCTCTCGAGATGGACCATGCTCCGAACTGGTGGAAGAAGCTCGGCGTGTCACGCTTCTACTCGTTCGTCAAGATGCAGGGCCGAGTCGCCAGCCGCATGCCGCGCATCGTGGTGGTCAGCGAGAACAGCATCAAGGACATCCACGGCGACATGGGGGTCTCCTACGACCGCATGCGCCTCGTGCCCGTGGGCGTGGATCCCGACTTGTTCAAACCCCTGCCGAACGTGTCGCGCATCCCCGGTCGTCTGATCACCACCGCATCGGCCGACGTGGCCTTGAAGGGCCTGTCCTACCTTCTCGAAGCCGTCGCCAAGTTGCGCACCGAACGCGACGTCACCCTCACCATCATCGGCAAGCCCAAGCCCGGCAAGAGCATGGATCTCATCGACAAGTTGGGGCTGGCCCCGCACATTCAGTTCGTTTCGGGTGTCTCGGACGAACGCATCGTCGAGTTGTACGCCGAGGCCGAGATGGCCGTGGTGCCCTCGCTGTACGAGGGGTTCAGCCTTCCCGCCATCGAGGCGATGTGCACCGGAATCTGTCTCGTGGCCACCGACGGCGGTGCGCTACCCGAGGTGACCGGCACCGACGGTGACACCGTGTTGCAATGCGTGGCCGGCGACGCCGAGGCCCTGGCCACCACCATTCGTCGCGGACTCGACGACCCCGAACTTCGCGCTCGGGTCGGGTCGAACGGGCGCAACCGCGTCGTCGAACGGTGGACCTGGCGCAAGTGCGCCGAGATGACGGTCGAGCAGTACCGCGAGGTGTTGTCCATGCCGGCCAATCGCGAGAAGCTCCGACGAAACGGACGGATCGGCTGATGTTGACCGTGCGCTTCCCGCGGCTCGGGTTGACGCCGGGCGACCTGGTGCTCGACGCCGGTGCGGGCTTCGGACGTCACGCCTACGAGGTGGCGCGCTTGGGCGGTCGCATCGTGGCGCTCGACTACGCCGACGACGAAGTGCGCACCACCCGCGCCACGTTCGGGGCGATGATCGAGCAGGGCCAGATCGACGAGCGGAACTACGTCGGCGCGTTGCGCGGCGACGCCACCCGACTGCCCTTCGCCGACGGCACGTTCGACCGCGTCATCACGAGCGAGGTGCTCGAACACATCCAGAACGACGTGGCCGCCATCTCCGAGTTGGCCCGCGTGTTGCGACCCGGCGGCACACTGGCGTGCACGGTCCCGTCGTGGTGGCCCGAGAAGATCAACTGGAAACTCAGCGACGAGTACCACGCGCCCAAGTCCGTGGGCGGCCACGTGCGCATCTATTCCCAAACCGAACTCGAAGCGAAACTCCGCGCGGCCGGGTTGTCGGTCACCGGCTCCCATCATGCCCATGCGTTGCATTCACCGTACTGGTGGTTGAAATGCGCGGTCGGTCCGCGTCGCGAGGACCACGTCATCGTCAACGGCTACAAGAAATTCCTCGAGTGGGACATCGTGAAGCAACCCAAGTCGGTGAAGGTGGCCGAGCGGGCACTCTCACCGTTGATGGGCAAGAGCCTCATCGTCTACGCCCGAAAGAACGCTCTCGCCCGGACGGTGGCGTCGTGACGCGGGTGCCCCACGTCGAAGGAGTGCTGAGCGCCGACGAGGTCGTGCGCACGGCGGAGTCCATCGCCGCGTTGCAACTGGACACGGGCATGATCCCCTGGTTCGAAGGCGGACACTGCGACCCCTGGAATCACGTCGAGACCGCCATCGCCCTCGACGTCGCCGGCTTCCATCGCGAGGCCGAGCGCGCGTATCAATGGCTGGTCGACACGCAACACCCCGATGGTTGGTGGTTCAACTACTACCTCCCGGGTGGCACGGTCGAGGAGCCGAAACTCGACACCAACGTGTGCGCCTACATCGCCTCGGGCGTGTGGCACCACTGGCTCGCCACGTCCGATCGCGGCTTCATCGATCACGTCTTCCCGACCGTCGAGCGTGCCATCGATTGGGTCATGTCGATGCGACGACCCAACGGAACCATCCGGTGGGCCCGCGAGGAACACGCCATGCCGTGGGACTACGCCTTGCTCACCGGTTCGAGCAGCATCTGGCACGCGCTCATGTGCGCGAGTCACCTGGCCGACCTCGTCGGTCGCCCGCGGCCCGATTGGCGCGACGCCGCCGACGTGTTGCGCGTCGTGATCGCGACCCGACCCGATGCCTTCGAACCCAAGGCGCGTTGGGCCATGGACTGGTACTACCCCGTGCTCACCAACGCTCTGGTCGGCGAGCAGGCCAAGGCCCGCCTGGCCGAGAGCTGGGGCACCTTCGCCATGGAAGGCCGGGGCATTCGTTGCGTCAGCGATGAGCCGTGGGTGACCGCCGCCGAAACGGCCGAATGTTCGTTGGCGCACGTCGCCGTGGGCGACGTGCGCACCGCGATGGAACTTCTCTACTGCACGCGGGCCCACCGCACCGACGACGGCAGCTATTGGACCGGCATCGTGTACCCCACGATGGAGCGTTTCCCGAACGGTGAGCGCACGGCCTATACCGCGGCCGCGGTCATCATGGCCGCCGACGCCATCGACGGCGGCTCCGCCGCCTCGCGACTGTTCGTCCCGGGCGTCACCGTCGACTGAGGGTTCGCATCGGCAAGACTGGGCCGATGACCGCGAACAGCAACGCACACCACGACTCCGAGTCGTTCGACTCCGGCTCGTTCGACTCCGGCTCCCTGCGCGCCCTCGCTCAGCGAGCACTCGACGCCATGGGCGTGACCGCGCGGGTCGAGGATTCCCCGATCGCGGGAGCCGACACCGTCGCGGTTCGCTCCCCCATCAACGGTCGTGGTCTCGGCGTCGTGCGCCTCGACGCCGAGTACCGCGCGCAGTCCGACCTCGATGCGACCATCTCCCGAGCAGTGGCGGTGTTCGAGCACTGGCGTGGCGAACCGGCCCCTCGACGAGGCGAGGTCGTGCGTCATCTCGGCGAGCAACTTCGTCGTCACAAGGAAGCACTCGCCGATCTCGTGCAGATCGAGGTGGGCAAGATTCGTTCCGAAGCGTTGGGCGAGGTCCAGGAGATGATCGACATCTGCGACTTCGCCGTGGGATTGTCGCGCCAACTGCACGGCCTCACCATCGCCTCCGAGCGTCCCGGGCATCGTCTGGCCGAGACGTGGCAACCGCTCGGACCCGTCGGAGTCGTCAGCGCGTTCAACTTTCCCGTCGCGGTGTGGTCCTGGAACGCCGCTCTCGCTCTGATCTGCGGTGATCCCGTGGTGTGGAAACCCTCCGAGGCCACCACCTTGTGTTCGTTGGCCACCACGGTGCTGGCCCGTCGCGCCGCCGTCGAAGCCGGATTCTCTCCCGACGTGTGTCAGGTGGTCTTCGGTGACGCCGAGGTGGGACGAGCTCTCGTCGCCGACCATCGGATCCCGGTCGTCTCGGCCACCGGTTCCACCCGCATGGGGAGGATCGTCGCTCCGATCGTCGCCGAAAGATTCGGGCGTTCGATCCTGGAACTCGGCGGCAACAACGCCGCGATCGTCACCCCGTCGGCCGACCTCGATCTCGTCGCGCGTGGGGTCACGTTCGCCGCCGCCGGAACCGCGGGACAACGTTGCACGACGTTGCGCCGTCTCATCGTGCACGCATCGCGTTTCGACGAAGTGGTCGATCGCATCGCGCGCGCCTACGGCCAACTGCGGGTCGGTAATCCGCTGGATCACGACACTCTCGTCGGGCCCCTCGTCGACGCGAAGGCGGGAGCGGCGATGAGCGCCGCCATCGAGCGGGCCGAAGCCGACGGCGGACGTCGCGTCGTCGGTGGAGAACGATGCCTCGCCGAACTCGCCCCCGATGCCGCCTACATGCGTCCGGCCCTGGTTGCCATGCCCGGCCAGACCGAGATCGTGCGCACCGAAACGTTCGCTCCGATTCTCTACGTGATGCCCTACGACTCCATGGACCAGGCACTCGCCATTCAGAACGGAGTCCCGCAGGGATTGGCCTCGTCGATCTTCACCACCGATCTGCGCGAAGCCGAACGATTCACGGGACCCGCCGGAAGTGACTGCGGGATCGCCAACGTGAACATCGGACCCTCGGGCGCCGAGATCGGTGGAGCATTCGGTGGCGAGAAGGAGACGGGCGGGGGTCGAGAAAGCGGCAGCGACGCGTGGAAGGCCTACATGCGACGCCAAACGCAAACGATCAATTACTCGAACGACCTGCCCCTCGCCCAAGGTGTCAAGTTCGAGTGACGGCGCGGGGTTCGAGTGACGACTCGGATCGCGACGCATCGGTCACAGCGACCACGGACCCTCGCCCATGACCCCCTCGGCGACCAGGGGTACACTTCGACCATGATCTCGTCCTCCGAACGACACCCGGCCTTCGAGGAATACTGTGAGTGCATCTTCGAATTGCACGAGGACGATCTCGAGGTCATCCGGGCCCGCATCGCCGAACGCCTCAACGTCAGCCGCGCTTCGGTGTCGCAGATGATCGAGAAGATGAGCAAGGTCGGCCTGGTCACCTCCACCGACAACACCATCGCCCTCACCGCCGACGGCCTGACGCTGGCCAATCAAGTCGTGCGCCGACACCGACTCGCCGAACGATTCCTCACCGACATCCTCGGCCTCAGTTGGTCCGACGCGCATCGCGAAGCCGGCAAATGGGAACACGTCATGAGCGACGAAGTGGAAATCGCGATGAACCGCGTGCTCGGGGCACCCACCACGTGTCCCCACGGAAACCCGATCCCCGGGTCCAGTTACATCGACCCCCAGGCCGTTCCGTTGGCTCGTGTCGACATCGGTGACCGCTTCACCGTGTCGCGCATTCCCGAGGAACTGGAATTCACTCCGGGTCTGCTCGATTTCTTGCAGCAGTCCTGCATCCTGCCGGGGTTCACGGGTGAAGTGTGCGCCAAACCCGCTGATGGCACCATGTCGGTCGTCATCGACGGACGAACCGTCGCCGTGGACGCCTTCGCGTCGTCGCGCATCCTGGTGACCGTCTGATGCTCGTGCGTTCCGTCGGGGTCGCATTCGGGATCGTGACCGCGTTGTCGTCGTGTGCTCCCACGACCTACGAGACCTCGGCCACCACCACCGCCGTGGCCGCCGCCACCACTCTCCCGTCGGGCCCCGCCAGCGAATTGCTCCCCCGTCTCAGCGCATCGATGCTGTCGCTGTCGTCGTACATCGGACCGAACTCCAGCGGCAGCACCGCCAGTGGCAAGGAAGCCGTGCTCGCCGAGATCGAGGCCCTGTGGAACGCCGCCGAAACCGAGGTCACCGCACTCAGCCCCGAATCCGCGGAGTCGATCGGACGCATGGTCGACCTGGCACGCACGGCCGTGGAACGGAATCGGCCGGCCGACGCCGACAAGGCCGCCAAGTTCGCCGGAACCGTGATCGACGAACTCCTGGACTGACGCTCAATCGCGCATCGGCGCGGGTAGTTCCTCGGCGTGCACCACGGTGAGTCGTTGCGTCGATCGGGTGAGGGCGACGTACAACGCCCGCATGCCCTGCGGTTCGGCGCGCACGATGTGAGCCGGTTCCACGACGATGACACCGTCGAGTTCGAGTCCCTTCACCAAGCCGACCGGCACGATGGTGACACCCGAATCCAGCGCGGCGCTGGCCGCACGCCCGTGCTCGATGCCCCGAGCCGCGAAGAATTCACTGGTCGCTTCGGCCATCGAATCGGGCACCACGACGGCCACGTTGCCCGGGCCGATGACGTCGACCATCGCCACGGTCTCCGACGCCACCACCGCCAGCAGTTCGTCGACCGCGGGAACGGAGACGATGCGCGGAGGTGCGACGCCTTCGCGCACCGCGCGGGGGGCGACCAGTCCGGGAGCCGCGGCGTGCATCACCCGGGTGGCCAATTCCATGATCTGTCCGGGAATTCGATAGCCGACCGACAACCCGATCACTCGACTCGGTTTGCGTTCCGGCAGGTGGTCCAACACGTCGTTCCACGTCGAGGGGGCATGAGCACCGGTCGCTTGCGCCAGATCGCCCACCACCGTGAGCGAGCCCGACAGCGATCGCCGGGTGACCATCGCCAATTGCATCGGGGTGAGGTCCTGCACTTCGTCCACGACGATGTGCCCGTAGGTGCGAATCTCGTCGGACTCGTCCACCTTGCCGTTGCGTCGCGGCACGGGGCCGAGGTGCATACGGGCCTCGTCCAACAGAGCCGCATCGGCCACGGTCCAACGAACGTCGTCCAACGACTCGGAGCGATCGCGGTACAAGGAAAGAACCTCGTCCTCGGAGAAGCGTCCGGCATTGGCCAACTTCAACAAGGCCTTGGATCCGAAGAGATCGTGCAACAACTGCGCCGGCGACAGGCGTGGCCAGATTCGGTCGATCATCGCCCGCGCTTCGTCGTCGTTCTTCAACGCCTCGCGAACCTGCGCTCCCGACGCCTCGCCATCGCGCCACGTCGCCGCCATCGCCTCCCACAACTCGTTCTCCACCCAACGGCACGCCGGGTTGTGACGATGGAAACGACGACGGGCGCTCTTGATGATGCGCTCGGTCTCCTCGGCGCGCATGCGTACGTATCCGTGTCGGAACGGGAAGCGCAGGTCCTCGCGCAACGGACGTTGGCGATCCTTCACCGCCTTGCGCACGAGGTCGGCCATTCGCTCGTCACCCTTCACGCGAGCCGTCGTGCGACCGTCGACCATCCCGGCACCGGTCGTCGCCCAGCGGACATCGGGCACCAGGTCCTGCAACACCACTTGTTCGACGCCGGCCTCACCGAGCGACGGCAACACCCGTTCGATGTACCGCAGGAACACCCGATTCGGTCCGATGACGAGGACGCCTTGATCCTCCAATGGAAAGCGATTGGTGTACAGCAGGTAGGCGGCGCGGTGCAGCGCCACCACGGTCTTGCCGGTTCCCGGACCACCCTGCACCACCAGCACCCCGCCTTGTGGGGAGCGGATGATTTCGTCCTGTTCGGCCTGAATGGTGGCCACGATGTCGCCGAGTTGACCCGAGCGACCCCGTTCGATGGAGGCCAACAGCGTGCTGTACCCCCGCAGACCGGTCACCGCTTGGGTCGCCCCTTCGGCGTCCTCCACCAAACCATCGTCGGCTCCGACTCCCAGATGTCCGACACCGAACAACTCGTCCTCGATGCCGTGAAGCGTGCGACCCTGCACCACGAAATGCCGGCGGCGCGCGAGCCCCATCGGGTCGCGTCCGGTGGCTCGGTAGAACGGCTCGGCCACCGGGGCCCGCCAGTCCACCACCACGGGCTCGCGATTGTCGTCGGAGACCGCCAGTCGACCGATGTGGAAACTCTCGATCCCGATGGCCGCCCCATCATCGACTTCCTCGGCCAAGCGATCGATGCGACCGAACACCAAGGCCGCGTCACCCAGATCCAGATCGGTGAGTCGCTTCACCAGCGCTTCGTCGATGGCGTTGCGCTCGAACCGATTCTGAAAGGTTCCACCCGTGCCTGATTCGGTGAGTCCCCGCATCTTCCAGGCGTCGGTCCGACTGGCCTCGAGACACGCGTACGCACGATCGATGTAGGCCTGCTCCTCGTCGAAATCCGGATGCTGAGATGTCATCGCCCGTTGAATCCTGTCGTAGCGGATACTGCGTGTTTCCCGAAGAAATGGGGTCTCGGTACTCTACAACCACTCATGAGCAGGTCGCCCACACCGAAAAGAGGAGCCTCGTCGGGCGGAACCCCGGCCACCATCGCTCTCGAGCGCGCCGGAGTGGAGTTCCGCGTTCATACCTTCGACAACGACGTCGCCCCCGGCGAGATCGGATTCGGCAAAGCCGCCGCGGCCGCTCTCGGAGTGATCGAGGAACGGGTGTTCAAAACGTTGCTGGTCGAAACCACCGGAGCCGTTCGACACGCCGTGGGCATCGTCCCGGTCTCCGGGCAACTTTCGTTGAAGGCCATGGCCGTCGCCGTGGGAGCCAAGCGGGTCGACATGCTGGATCCCCGATCCGCCGAACGACTCACCGGCTATGTCGTGGGTGGCATCAGCCCGTTCGGCCAGAAGAAACCACTGACCACCGTCGTGGACGTGAGCGCACTCGACCACGACACCATCTTCGTGTCGGGCGGAAAGCGCGGACTCGACATCGAGGTCGCACCCCGCGCGCTGTTGAGCGTTCTGGGTGCGGTCAGCGCCCCGATCTCGGCGTGACCGCGGATCTCAGACCGGGCGGACGTTCTGGGCTTCGTCGCCCTTGCGTCCCTGACCGATCTCGAACTCGACCTGCTGGCCCTCGTTCAGGGTTCGGAACCCCTTGGATTGAATCTGTGAGAAGTGCACGAACACATCGGGACCGTCTTCACGGGAGATGAATCCATAGCCCTTTTCGGCGTTGAAAAACTTCACGGTGCCGATCGCCACGGCGGTACTCATTTCTCTCTCGAGCCGGACGACGTGCCCGACGGGAAAACACTATGCGAAGAATTTCGGGCTGTACACACCGGAATTCCCCCGTCGGAGCGGGAGCGATACGGTTCTCGCGTGCGCCACATGCCGGAGCCTTCCACCTCACCGAGCGACTTCCCGTTCAGCCACCGGATTCGGGTGCGCTTCTCCGAGACCGACGCCATGGGGATCGTCCATCACAGTCGCTACCTGCCCTATCTCGAGGAGGCCCGTGTCGCCTACCTCCGCCACGTCGGACACCCGTACTCCAGCCTGCGCGACGACGGTGTCGACTACGCGGTGCTCGAGGCGCACGTGACGTACCGCAAGCCCCTACGATTCGATGACGTCGTCACGGTCCACCTGATGGTCTCCGCCGCGTCGCGGGCCTCGTTCTCGATGTCGTACCTCGTGACCATCGACGACGAGATCCATGCGACCGCCCGCACGATGCACGGTTGTGTCAACGCCGAGGGTCGCCCGATCCGTATGCCCCGTTGGTTGCTCGACATGGCACCAGCACCCGACTGACGCCGGTGTCGGGTTACGCTCGCACCATGTCCCGCCCCGCGCCCTCTCCCATCAACGACAGCCCCACCGAATGGGTGCGCGATCACATCCGGCGCTACGTCACGACGAACGGCGTCGATGGACACGACTGGAACGGCGTCCCGTGCATGTTGCTCACCACCAAGGGACGCCGTTCGGGTGTGTGGCAGCGCAGCGCGCTCATTTACGGCATCGACCCCGCCACCGACGACGTGATCCTGATCGCGTCCAAGGGTGGGGCACCCGAGAATCCCTTGTGGTTCGAGAACCTCGTCGCCGAACCCGCGGTCTGGATTCAGATCGGAGCGGACACATCGTGGTGCACCGCGACCACGGTCGACCCGGTCGCCGATGCCGAACGACGCTCACGGTTGTGGAAGATCATGTGCGCCATCTGGCCCAGTTACGACGAGTACCAAATCAAGGCCGACGCGGCGTCACGGGTGATCCCGGTCGTCACCTTGCGGCGTTCTTGACCCGCTCGACGCGCGCCCGCCCACGGCGCTCGTGAGAATGGCGGCGTGCCGAGACGGCGATGTGATGACATTTCTACCGATGTGAGACGTTCCGCGGTTTCGCGCGTCTACGTCGGCCTCCTCACGCATTCGGTTCATTTATCCTGACGCCACCGCAACGAGGGGGGAACATGACGAACGCCGAGGGCACCATGGCGATTCTGCAGATCGTCACCACGTCGCTCGCGGCCGCCTCCTTCTGGAGGCTCTCGAACCGCTTCCACGTGAAAAACGCCCCACCGTTGAAGCGCATCGCCCTGGCCATCGGCTGGCTGGCCGTCGGTCGCATCGCGGCGTTCGTCGACCTGACCTTCTCCGATGGTCCGGGACATCCCTTGTGGCTGTCGGCGTTCGTGCTACCCGGCATGTTCTTCAGCGCCATCTTCGCCACCGCCACCGTCCGTCTCCGATCCCGCACCATGTCCCCATCGTTGCGGTACAGCGCCACCATTATCGCCACCGGGGTCGTCGGGGTGATCTGGCACACCGCCACCGAACGAACCTTCTCGGTGGATGATGCGGGAAGCATCGAGATCGCGGTGGCGGCCGCCCACCTGATCATCGACTTTCTTCTCCTCACCTCGGTCCTCACACTCGGCGCCTTCGCCAGTCGCCTGAAAGGAACCCCCACCCGACTGGTCGCCCTCGGGGTCATCTTCTACGTGGCCTCCGACATGGCGTACGCGGTCGAGTCCCTTCAGGGCACGTACCGGTTCGTCTCGTGGACGACCCTCGGTGCGCTGGCCGGGCCACTTCTGGTCGCCATCGCCCCGAGGCTCGTCACCGCCGAGAGCCTGACGATCCAGCCGACCAACATCGCCAGCGACACCTGGTCCCTCACGTATCTGCCCCTCGGGATCATGTGTGTCCTGCAGATCGTCGACGTGCGCGACGATCCGCACCAGATCGTGTCGCTCACCATCATCACCGTCATGGTGTTGCTGCTCATCGGTCGCATCCAGAGCTACAAGAAGGACGTGACCTCCCTGAACGGTGATCTCTCCGACAGCCTCGACGTCCGCGAGCGGGAACTCCTTCGTCAGCAACTGCTGAACGATCGGATCATCGGTGTGGCCGCCGATGGTATCGTCGCCGTCGACATCGAGGACCGGGTGGTTCTGTGCAACCGGGCGGCGCGTGAGATCCTGGCCGTTCCGGCGGGAGCCAAAACACCCGAGAGACTGCACGATCTCTTCCACCCTGATCCGTCCTGCCCGGGAGACTGCCCGACGCTCGATGCCCTCCACCAGTCGGATCGATCGATGCACGAGCTCACACTCGACATCAACGCCGAAGAGCGGGTCATCGAGTTGGCCGTGCGAGCACTCGACGGCCCCGAGGCCGGCTTCGTGTTGGTGTTTCACGACGTCACCGATCGCGCGCGTTTGGCGCGCATGAAAGACCGCATCGTCTCGGTGGTCAGCCACGAGATTCGCACCCCGCTCACGTCCATCCGAGGTTCACTGGGCCTCATCGACGGTGGACTCATGGGACAGGTCAGCCCCGAGGCCAAACGCATGATCTCCATCGCCGTCGAGAGCAGCGAGCGCCTCATGCGCCTCATCAACGATCTCCTCGACGTGGAGCGCATCGAGTCCGGCCGGCGCACGTTGAACCTCTCGTCGACACCGATGAACGTTCTGTTGGCCGACGCGGTCACCGTGATGCAACCGATCGCCGACGTTCGTTCCGTCGAGATCGAGTTCGATGCTCCGCCCGAGACCGTGTTGGTCGATCGCGACCGCATCCTGCAGGTCCTCACCAACCTCATCCAGAACGCCATCAAATTCAGTGACCCGGGTTCGGCGATTCACCTTCTCGGCGAGAAGGACAGCTCGCACATGACCGTCACCATCCGCGACGAGGGGCACGGCATTCCCGCCTCCCACATCGACGCCATCTTCGAACCGTTCCACCAGGTGGACATCTCCGACTCCGGCCCCAGTTCGGGATCCGGCTTGGGTCTGGCGATCTGCAAGGAGATCGTCGAGGCTCACGGCGGCACCATCTGGGCCGAACGAGGAATCGAGCAGGGCGCGGTGTTCCGTTTTCGAATTCCCATTCGTGATCCTCACCCGTTCAACGCCGCCGCGACCATCACGTCGCCGAACGCGGGTGTGTCATGACCGGAACCCGCACGATCCTGCTCGTCGAGGACAACGACGACATCAGAATCATCACCACCATCGCCCTCGAACACGGTGGCCGATTCGCCGTGGTGCCGGCCGCCAGCGGCGAGGAGGCGCTTCGACTGGCGGAGTCGAAAGCGATCGACCTGGTGTTGCTGGACGTGATGATGCCCGGAATGGACGGCACCGAGACCTACGCCGCGCTGCGCGAGCTCGACAACACCCGCGACACGCCCATCGTCTTTCTCACGGCCAAGGCGCAACCCACCGAAGTGAAACGATTGTTGGACTTGGGGGCGCTGGACGTGCTCACCAAACCGTTCGATCCGTTGGAGATCGCCGTACGAATCGCCGGAACCCTCGATGGCTGATCGCGGGAGCGACGACGAGCTTCGTCGGGCGCTGTCCGACATGTGGTTACGTCGTCGAAGCGAGGTGGTGACACTCCTGAGCGACGCGGCCGACCTGGCCCGTCGCATCGCGCTCGGCGACTCCACGGAGTCGCTCCGGTCGGCCACACATCAGATGGTCGGCGTTCTGGGTGTGTATCGCTTGAACGAACTCCGCGAAGCGGTGGTGTCCGTCGACGAGGCGACACGAGTCGGCGATGACCCCGCCGATGCCGAGGTCATCGCCGATCGCCTCGAACAGCTACGGGACGCCGTGCAACGGCACCCCGGGCCGTCACCGACCGGCGAAGATCAGTGAACGCGCCGATTCGTCGAGCCCGCTGAACAGCAACGCCAACTGCGTGCGGTTCTCTCGGCCCAACACGGCCAACATCCTCGACACGCGGTTGCGCACGGTCTGCGCACCCAGGAAGACGCGCTGACTGATCTGCTTGTCGGTCATACCCTGCCCGAGGAGTTCCAGGATCCCGAGGTCGGTCCGACTGAGCGACAACAACGCGAGCACACCACGTTCGTCGAGGCGACGCTTCACTTCCAGCGGCACCATGTAACCCGTGCGACGCGATCCGGTGACCACCGCGGTGAGGCGCTCGAGAATGAGTTCGGGCTCCGAGGACTTGTCCATGATCCCGTCCACACCGATCGCCTCGGCTTCGAGGAGGATCTCGTCGCTGAGATAACCGGTGAGCAGGAGGATGCGAACGCTCGGCGCATCGGCCCGCAGGCGACGGGCCAGTTCGAGGCCGCTACTTCCCTTCAGGCGGATGTCCAACACCACGACGTCCACGTCGATCTCGGCCAGTGTCGCGATGGTGTCGTCGAAGCCCTCGGTTTGGGCCGTCACCCGAAAACTCGGCGACGAATCGATCACGGTCGCCAGAGCGTCGCGAACGATCGCATGGTCGTCACAGATGAGGACCCGGACCTTTCCGGTGTCGACAGTCGTGATCGACTCTTTCTCTTTCGTTGACATGGAACCGCCTTTCGTTCGGGAATGCCCGGGCATTCGCTGTATCACTCGATCTCACAGCCGACGTCGAACAAATGCAATTCAGTTTCGTCATGATTCCGTTTGGTCGACGTCACTTTACGGTTATTCATGTCATCGTGTTGAGCGTAAATGACCGAACGGACATTTGTTCATTTACGACGTCACGAACGCTCATTACCTTGCGCCCCACATCGATCACAGGAGGGACGCATGGAAACGACATCATCCACGAACGATCGAGGTGCCTTCTGGCATCGATCGAACACCAGTCGGCGGGGCGCATTGTTCGCGGTGTTGCTGCTTGCGACACTTGCGACCGTGTGGACCAGCGTCGTCGGCGACCGAGCCGCGGCCGCGAGCGGACCCTCGGCCGATCTCGAGCAGTGCGCCAACGGCGGAACCACGTGTGACACGTCACACGCCGCGAACTGGCAGACCGGAAACCTGAACTCATCCAACTCGGACTACACCGAAGGTGAATCCGTTCCGTACCGCTCGCTGATCGACGGCCTCAGCGTCGGGGCGACCTACGCGGTCACCATCTCCTGGAAGTCGAGTTCCGATGGTCGCAAGACCCTCGACTACATCACCTCGTTCGACCGCACCGAAACGACAGCAGACCCCTGTGCCGGATCGGCCTGCAGCGGCAGTCCCGTCACTCTGAGCATTCCGCCGAACGCCAGTCTCGGCATACCTCAGGCGGCGGGAAACATCTCGTTGTGGGGCGGGGCCTTCACCGTCGCGGGTGCGACCGTCGCCAACACGGGTGACCTGTGCGTCGGTGCGACCTGCGTCATCGCTTCGAACCCCACGGCCTATTCCATGACGGGAACTCTCGCCACCACCAGCACCATTTCGATGCGGGTGTTGTTCACGGCGTCAGCTACGTCCGCCGTGTTGGCCTGGGGTGGCCACATCGCCTCCCAGGTCGACTGGGGCGTTGGGCAGGCGGCCGGTGCCGTGAACGGCGCCAGCTACCACATGTACTTCACGGAGCTCGAGTGTTCGAACCTGAACTGCAACGTGGGTCAGGAGGACCGTTCCATGTTGACGAGCGCCGTCACGGTGCCGGGCTCCATCACCATCGAGAAGAACGCCAGCGTGAAAGGATCCACGATTTTCGGTTTCACGGCCTCGCCCGCACCGCTCACGTCGTTCGACCTGGTCGATGACGGCTCGATCGGCGATCCCGACAGCACGCCCGCCTCGCGGACCTTCGCCGGCATCGTCGATTTCACGACGTACACCGTCACCGAGTCGTCGACCTCGCTGTGGTCGCTCACCAATCTCGCCTGCACGGTGCTGGCCCCCAACGGGGGAACACAAACCGTCGACGGGTCGAGCGTGGTCATCGACCTTCGGGAAGGTGAAATGGTCACCTGCGTCTACTCGAACGCCCGAGATCCGCAACCCGCCATCGACCTCGCCAAGAGCGCCGCTCCCGGGACCTACTCCGCGTCGGGTGACGTGATCACCTACACCTACACCATCGACAACGCCGAGGACGTGACCAGTGGATCGGTGAAGAACACCGCCACCGCCCACGCCGGTGAACTATCCAGTTCTCCCGCGGCCGCCACCGTCACGTTCGTCGCTGTGACCACCACGACGTCTCCCGCGACGACCACGACGGTCACCGCCACCACCGTCGTCGAGCAAGAAGTGACGACGACGGTGCCCGTCACCACCACGGTCGCCGAGACCTGCATCACCATTCCGCGGGAACCAGCGGAGAACGCCTCGACGCCCGAGACTGGGGTGAACCCCGCCGCGGTCAATGGGGACCCCTGTGTCGTGGCCACCACCGTTCCGGGAACGATCGTGCTCACCGGCGTCACCACCACGCCTCCGACCGTCCAACCGACGACCACCTCGGCTCCGCTCCCCTCCACGGGATCGGACCCCGAGCCGTCCTCACGGACCATCGCGTTGATCATCCTGGTCGGCGCGTCCTTGCTCCTCTTGTCCCGCCGTCAGGTCCGTCGGACCGTCACGAATCAGGATCCGTCATGAGCGGCCGACTACACCAAAGTGGTGTGCCGACCCCATCGGGTCGATTCGGAATGGTGAGCACGTTGCCACCCACCGCGTGCGGTCTGGCCACGTTCGGAGCGGCGTTGTCGCGCGGACTCGAGATGCGCCCGGGCGTCGAGGTGGACGGGATTCGCGTCGTCGAAGGCGCCGACGACTCCGAGTTCGTGACAACGACGTGGAACGACGGGCGTCGCCCGGCCCACCAGTGGCGGGTCGACGACCACCGATCGCTCGCCGAGACGGTGGACCTCATCGACCAACTCGACGGGGTGTTCGTCCAACACGAATACGGGATCTTCGGAGCCGACGACGGAGTCGCGGTCCTCGATCTCTTGGACAACGTGTCCGTACCGTCGGTGACGACGCTGCACACCGTCCCCCTGACCGCCACGGCGAACCAACGACGGATTCTCGAGTCCGTCGTCGACCGCTCGACGGTCTCGGTCACCATGACGATGAGCGCCCGCACCCGCTTGGTCGAGAACTACGACGTGGATCCGTCGAAGGTCTTCACGATCCCCCACGGCGCCACCATCCCCGCCGACAGCGGAATCGTCGAGCCCCGACCGTTTCAACTCCTCACCTGGGGCCTGATCGGACCCGGAAAGGGAGTCGAGTGGGTCATCGAAGCCGTCGCCCGCATCGTGGACATGTACCCCGACGTTCGCTACGTCGTGGCCGGTGCCACTCACCCCAAGGTTCTCGCGCGCGACGGCGAGGCGTACCGCGAGTCCCTCGTCGCTCTGGCCCACGATCTCGGAGTGGGCGATCGGGTGGAATTCGACTCCCGCTACCGAACGCTCGACGAGCTCAACGACCTGATCCTGCGCAGTGAGCTGGTGATCCTGCCGTACGACTCCCCGGACCAGATCACCTCCGGGGTACTCGTCGATGCCGTGTCCGCCGGACGCCCCGTGGTGGCCACCGACTTCCCCCATGCGCGCGAACTGAGTCGAAGTGGAGCGGTGCGGGTCGTGCCACGTCGCAACTCGTTGGGGTTGGCGCGGTCGATCGATCACATTCTCGGATCACGGTCGACGCTGGCGTTCATGCAACAAGCCGCTCGTCGATTGGCCCCCCAACACTCGTGGCAGTCCGTGGCCCGCTCGTATCTGCGCGTGATGCGAGCCGGTCAACCGGCCACGAGCAAGCAGCTCACGTCATGATCTCCATCGCCAACGGCGTTCGCCAACCGATGCGACTCGATCATCTGTTCACCTTGGCCGACTCGCGGGGAATCCTCGAACACGCGAACGGGACAGTTCCCCGATTGGCCCATGGCTACTGCACCGATGACAACGCCCGTTTGCTGATGTTCGCGGTCCGCGATGCCGGCCGAACCCAAGGCTCGGAGATGTTGGCCCATCTGGGGATGCGATTCGTCCTCGATGCGCAGGATCCCGATGGTCGCGTGCGCAATCGCATGGCCTTCACCCGCCGCTGGACCGACGATGCGTCGACGGACGATTGTTGGGGTCGAGCGGTGTGGGCCTTCGGAACCGCGGCGGCGCGCAGTTCCGACGCGTTGCTCCGTCACCGAGGTGCGACGGCCTTCGAAAGGTCGTCCCGCGTCAGTTCTCCGTGGACTCGCGCGCGATGTTTCGCCGCGCTCGGAGCGGCCGAGATCCTCGGAGTCGACCCGACGAACGACTCCGCGCGCAACGTGCTCGCCGAGGCCGCCGACCGCATCGCCGAAACGGTTCTCGAACACGAATCGTGCGCCTGGCCATGGCCCGAACGCGCCCTCACCTACGCCAACGCCGTCATTCCCGAGGTGTTGATCGCATCGGGTGACCTGCTGAATCGACCCCGTGACCTCGCCCGCGGCCTGGAGTTGCTCGATTGGCTCTTTCTCACCGAGACGTTCGACGGACATCTGTCGGTCACCCCGGTCGGGGGTCGAAAGATCGGCGACACCGGCCCGGGATTCGATCAACAGCCCATCGAAGTGGCCGCCCTCGCCGACGCCGCTCATCGTGCCTTCTCCGTCACGGGCGATCCTCGATGGTCCGCCGACTTCGACGCGTGTCAGAGCTGGTTCTGCGGCCACAACGATCTCGGAGTCGAGATGTTCGACCGTGCCACGTTCGGGGGCTACGACGGACTCACTCCGAACGGACCGAACCTGAACCAGGGCGCCGAGTCCACCTTGGCCATGCTGTCCACCTTGCAGGAACGCACACCGGCATGACCGACGCACTCCTCGTGCGATCGACGACCGTGCTGCGACCTGACCCCACCCGGACCCTGCTGCACCTCTTCATCGCCGGCCAGGAGGACTTCGGCTCACCGAGTGGTCGGGCGGGCGCGGTGATGGACCGCGCCCTGCGACTCACCGAAGCCGAGGTCCGAGCCGAACTCGACGCCGTCACCGCGGTGTTCGGGCCCCGACACCGCGACCTCGACTACTGGCTCGAGGTGCACGCCGAGCGCATGGCCGGACGCATGCCCCGACGGGTGGCGCTCTCTCGGGATCGGTTGATGTTGATCGGGGCGCTCTTCACCAACGAGGTGGCCGTGGAGGGCGCCGCTCTCACGAACCCGTCGATCGTTCCTTTTGCCGACGTCGTGAACGGAACCGCGTCGTTCATCATGAGCGTTCGCGGCATCAGCGAAGGCCACCGCTCCTCCATCGGTTTTCGAACCGTCCACGTCGACGCGGCGGGTGAGGTGCGCGTCGACCCACCGGGCCGCACCTTGAACCCCGGCCTGCAGACCGAGGGGCATCTGCACAAACGGACCTTCGCCGGCTTGCTCAGCCGCCTCGGTGACCTCGACGACGACGCGCGTTCCGTGCTCGACGGACTGTCGGACCAATTCTCCGCGGCCGATCTCGATCGCCAGATCGCCCGACTGGTGAAAGACCGTGAGACCTACCGCAACGCCGACGGAACCGCTCATCGTTTTCGTGCCATCGCCGAGCGCAGCTACTCACTGACGTTCCCCCGCGAGACCGATCCTTCGGTTCGCATCCTGTGGCCCCACTCGGCCGCCGAGTGGCGCGGAATGGAGGATCTTCGTCTGGTCGAATTCCGTTCGTCCGATCGCGACTTCGGATACTTCGGCACCTACACGGCCTTCGACGGTCGACAAGTGTCCCAGCAGATGTTCCACACCCGTGATTTCGTCTCGTTCGACATCTTCCCCGTGACCGGTTCGGCGGCACGAGGAAAGGGACTGGCCCTGTTCCCCCGTCTCGTGGGTGGCAAGTACGTGGCTCTGTCACGTCACGACGGTGAGTCCAATTACGTCGCGTTCTCCGATCATCCCGAGTCGTGGGACTCACCGGTTCGACTGCAAACGCCCGAACATCCCTGGGAGGCGCTCCAGGTGGGCAACTGCGGTTCTCCGCTGGAAACGGATGCGGGATGGTTGGTTCTCACCCACTCGGTCGGCCCGATGCGTTGCTACACGATCTCGGCGATCCTGCTCGATCTCGATGACCCGACGCGGATGATCGGACATCTCGATGATCCCCTGATCGCTCCCATCGACGGCGCTCGCGACGGATACGTCCCCAACGTCGTCTACTCCTGTGGTGCGGCCATCCACAACGGCAATCTCATCGTTCCCTTCGGCATCAACGACGAAGCCATCGGTTTCGCGAGTGGTTCGGTGCACGACGTCATCGATGCGATGGTCACGACCCGCTGATCCGGAACGATCGACGGTCGACTCAGTCGCTCGGCCAGACATCGGCGGTGGCCGACAGTTCGTCACGAAAATCGGGGTGGCTGATGCGCGCCAAGGCGTGAGCCCGTTCCGCGATCGACAAGCCGGCGATCTCGGCGGCCCCGAACTCGGTGATGACGACGTCCACCTGGTGTCGCGGTGTGGTCACGACCGTTCCCTCCGGGAGTCGACCGAGTATCCGCGAGACCACCTTGCCGTTCACCACGGACGTGGACGGCAGACAGACGAGACTGCGACCGTTGTCCGAGAGTCCCGGGCCCGACACGAAATCCTCGTGTCCCCCGATGCCCGAGAACTGTTTGCCGAGAATGCTGTCGGCGACGACTTGCCCCGACAGATCGACGGCCATCGCACCGTTGATGGACACCATGTCGCGGTTGCGGGCGATGATCTCGGGCGAGTTCACGATGCCCACCGGCAGGAATCGCACGTCGCGGTTGCCGTCGAGCCACTCGTAGAGGGCCGGCTCGCCGGCGGCGAACGTGGTCACCGAGAAGCCGTCGAATTCGGTGCCCTTGCGATTCGTCACCTTGCCGGACTGGTGCAATCGCATCAATCCCGTCGTGAACATCTCCGAGTGGATCCCGTAATCACCTCCGTCGCCGTTCGCCAACCGCGCGGCCACCTGCGTGGGGATTCCGCCGATGCCTGTCTGAATGGTGCATCCGTCGCGCACGAAGCCGACCGCGATCTCGGCGATGATCCGTTCGGCCTCGTTCGGGACCACGTCGGCCAGGTTCAACGGCGACCGATCCGAATACACGACGTGGTCGACGTCGTCGATGGCCACCGAGTGCGTGTATGCGCCCCGCCCGAACGTTCGGGGAAAGTTCGGGCTGCACTCGACGATGAGCACCCGATCGTCGTCGGCGATCACGTCGGCGATGGTGTCGGTGAACGCCCCGGCGTGCAGGCTGAGCGAGATCCGCCCTTCCTCGGGCATCGATCCGGCCACGGCCACCACACGAGGTTTCAGCCGATGGAGGACGGTCTCGAAGCGGCGGAAATCGGCGGGAACGAAATCCACGTCGGCCCCCGAGTCGCGCAGGAACCGCTCCGCCGGCCCGAAGAAGCCGCTCTTCAGGTGGACGCTCGGTCGCATGAAAAGTGAATAGAGATCGGGCAACAACGCTCCGAACACCTTCAGGTCGACGAACCGGTCCGCGGTCGTCGAGTCGCCCAACGCGTGCAGGAATCCGCCCGGGACACCGGGTCCCAACGGGATGGCCAGGGTGTCCGTCGATCGAACCGCGGAGATCGCCGCCGCGAAATTTCCGGCGGTAGGCGCACTCATGGCCTCAACCTAGTCCCGCGCGTCGACGTCGATGCCTCGGGCCTCCACCTCGGCCGCGAACTCGATCCACTTCTCCTCGGCGGCATCGACCGCCGTCTGTGCCGCGGCCAATTGCTCACTCAACGTCGCCAACCGTGCGTGATCCGACGACGAACCGGAGGCGACCCTCGTCAACTCCGAGCTCACGCCGTCGCGCTTGGACACCGCCACCTCCAGGGCCTTCTCCGCTTGCGCCAACAGCCGCTTCAACGTGCTCGGGGACTTCGCCGAGGTCGGCCGAGCCTCGCCCGATGACTTCCTCGGAGCGTCGGGGTCGATCGCTGTGGGCGACGCGAGTTTGCTCGACGACGTCTTCGGGACCGTCTGCCCGGGGACTGCCCGGGTCGCCAGCCAACCCGCCACACCACCGCGCACCGGCCTCACACCACCCCGGCCGTCGAGGGCCCACACGTCGGACACGGTGCGATCCAGGAACGCACGATCGTGACTGACGGTCACCACGATTCCAGGCCAGTCGTCCAGGAAGTCCTCGAGGGCGCGCAGCGTGTCCAGATCCAGATCGTTGGTGGGTTCGTCGAGCAACAAAACGTTCGGCTGCTCGAGCAACGTCAACAGCAACTGCAGCCGACGACGTTCGCCACCGGACAGCGTCGAGATCTCGGCGAACTGAGCGTCACCGTCGAACCAGAAGCGCTTCATCAACGTCACGTCGTCGATCGACGGCGATCCCTTGTCGCCGGCCACCGCGTCGCGGACCTTCTTCGTCGGGTCCAGTTCGCGCCCCAATTGGTCGTAGTGACCGACTTTCACCGTTCGACCGATGTCGATGACTCCCGCCGTCGGGGACAACCGCCCGGCGATCAGGTCGAGCAACGTGCTCTTGCCCGCACCGTTCGGTCCCACGATTCCGATTCGGTCACCCGGCTCGAGGACGAGATCGAAGGGTTCGAGAACGGAGACGCCGCCGGGCCAGGCGAAAGAGACGCCGGTCAACTCGATCCCCTTGGAGCCCAGGCGTTGCGCCCCGAGGCGTTCACTGGCCGCCAGACCGAGATCGCCGTCGCGGGCCGGAGCATCGGCTTTTGCGTCGATCAGATTCGTCGCGGCCGCGATGCGGGCCTTGGGCTTGCTCGTTCGGGCCGGTGCCCCCCGGCGCAGCCAGGCCAACTCGGTGCGGGCGAGATTCTTCCGCACCTGTTCGGCGACGGCGGCCTGTTCCTCGCGCTCCACGCGACCGGCCAGATACGCCGCGTACCCCGATCCGGCGTTCCACCCGGTCGGAACGTGCACGTAGCCGTGACCGCGATCGATCTCCAGGACCTTGGTGGTGACCCGATCGAGCACGTGCCGGTCGTGGGTGACCAACAACAAGCCGCCGGTGAACGCCGCCAACCACTCCTCCAGATACCGGATCGCATCGAGGTCGAGATGGTTCGTCGGTTCGTCCAGGATCAGGGCATCCCAGTCCCCCGCGAGGAGGGCGGCCAGAGCCACGCGTTTGCGTTGTCCACCCGACAGCTGTTCGGTGGGTTGCGCGATCAACGGTGCCATTCCCAGGCGATCGAGCATGGCCTCGGCTCTCCAGATCTCCGACGTGGCACACCCGGAGAGCGCGATCACCGCATCTCGAACCGTGCCCGCCGGCAACACCGGGTTCTGCCCGAGGACTCCGATGCGCGCGCCACGACCCCGTCGCACGACTCCGGCGAGTGGTTCGATCTCGCCACTGATCATTCGCAACAACGTGCTCTTGCCACAGCCGTTGATGCCCACCACGCCGACCCGATCACCCGCCGAGATGGTGATCGACACATCGGCGAACAGCGGGCGATTCGGTCGCGAGGCGGCCAAACCCTGAGCGTCGACGAGGATCATGTCGCGACGATCAGTCGGCCACGAAGCCGGGCCACGAGCGCATGTAGCCCACGAAGCCGTCGCTCAAGCCTTCGGCTCGCAACTCGTCGGCGGTGACCGGGAGCGGGCGCATCATGACGTTCGGGTCGGCGGCGACCAACCGCGGGAAATCGTGGTGCAAGATGGCGGCTCGACCGAGGGCCACGATGTCGGCGCCGGCGTCGATGGCCCGGGTGATGTCGGGTCCGCCGTAGAGCTTGCCGGCCACCGCCAACTTCACCTTCCCCCGAGGGAGTTCGGCGAACACGTCGATGAGGCGACGGTCGGCCCACGACTCGTCCTTGGCGTGGGCGAAACAATCCCACAACGACATGTCGATCATGTCGACCTTTCCACCATCGACGAGCCAGCCGAACAACTCGCGACTCTCGTCGATCACCATGCCGAAGCGTTCCGGGGACAAACGCACACCGATCTGAAAATCGTCGCCGCACCGAGCACGGATTCCGTCGATCACGTCGAGCAAGAGTCGGGAGCGATTGACGAGCGGACCTCCATACGCGTCGGTTCGACGATTGGTCTCGGCCGACAGGAACTGGCAGATCATGTAACCGTGGGCACCGTGCAATTCGATGCCGTGGAATCCGGCATCTCGACAACGCACCGCGGCGGCCACGAAGTCCTCGGACAATTGCTCCACTTCGGCCGTGGACAACGCACGCGCGCCGGTGGTGGGATCGTCCGACGGACACACCGGATCGGTGCCGATCAGATCCTTGGGTGAACGGTTGCCGGCATGGTGCAGTTGCACGATCGCCACACTGTCCCGCGCCACGATGTCCCGAGCCAGTCGCGCCAGACCGGACACGTGATCGTCGGAGAACGTGCCCAACTGTCCGGGGAAGCCCTGACCGACGCGCTGCACGTGGGCCGCGCAGGTCATGGTGAGACCGAACCCACCGCCGGCTCTCATGGTGAGCCAGTGATGCTCCTCGTCGGACAACGTGCCGTCGGGGTGACTCTGCATGTTCGTCAGTGGCGCCAACATGAATCGGTTGGACATCGCGGGACCGTGGGCGAAGGTGACCGTATCGGCGAGGTTCCTCATGATCACAGCCTGACAAGCGGCCTAGGTGCCGAGCGAATCCGTCGCCCGTTGGTGCGCACGAACGTCGTAATTCCAGAGTTCGGGCAACGCTCCTCGCATCGAACCCACCGCCCCCGTGCACAGCAGCCCTCCGATCACCAGCGAACCACGAACCGACGTGAGACGTGCGGTCACCGAAGCCCGGACCTGACCCAACTGTGGACCGATCGAGTATGACAACAACTCGATCCCGGCCATGCGCCCCCGCAACTCGTCGGGGATGGTGAGGTTCCAGATGAGCATGCGGAACAAACCGCTCACCATGTCGGCGGCCCCGGCGAAAACCAGACATCCCATCACCCACCAGATCGAGCCCACCAAACCCGAGGCTCCGATGGCCAGACCCCACGCCATCCCGGCGAAGAGCACGAATCGACCATGATGAACGACACGCTTCGACCATCGCGACGTGGTCGAAGCGATCAACTCCCCCACCGACAGGGCCGTGTACATGACACCGAGACTCCAGGTCGCGTCGTATTGCTCGGCGATGAACGGGAACAAAGCGAAGGGGAACGCGAAGAGCATCGCCAACGTGTCGCAAATGTAGGTTCCCAGAATGTCTCGCCGGGTGCGCACGTAGCGAAATGCCTGTCGCAACTCTTCCAAGGGATGTCCGTGATCCTCACGAACGTTGGGCACGCGGTCCAACCGGAAGATCAACGACGCGCTCACGACGAACGTCACCAAGTCGAACAAATACGCCGCCTCCACGCCGCCCAGCGCGATGAGAAAGCCGCCGATGGCCGGCCCGATCATGCGCGCCGTGCTTCCCCGGAACGAGTTCAATGCTCCGGCGGCGGGCATCTGGTTGGCGGGCACCACCCGTGGCACGATGCTCTCGAGGCTCGGGCGTTGCAGGCTGTCGATCGCCGAGATGAGAACGGCGACGACGTAGATCGGCCACACCTCGGCGCCGTCACCCCGCCACGCGTTGAACAACAGCACCACCACCCCGAACATGAACGCCGTCTCGGTGAGGAGCACCATCGTTCGGCGGTCGAGACGATCCGCCAGCACGCCACCCCACAGGCCGAACACGACCAGAGGCAGGATCTCGAGGAGACCGAGCACGCCCACCGCCACGTACGAACCGGTGATGTCGGCCACTTGATACGGCATGGCGACGAAGGTCGCCGCCGACCCGAGACCGGTGACCAGACCCGACCCGAAAAGCAGTCGATATTGGCGATTCTGGCGCAACGGGGTCAGATCCACATCACCATCTTGACTCGGTGGAAGAAACCCGTCGCGCATGTCGGACCGTTCTCGACAGCGCGACCGTCCCGACATCGACCCGTCCGAAAACCTCGGAAAAACGCCCGTTTTCGCCCCGATCCGACCCGGGAAAAATGATGTGAAAAAACGCTCGGAAATCCGCGATCGGCGCGTTTCCTTGTAATAAGTTCGGATTCATGAAGAAACGTGACCTCATCCAAGCAGTATCTGACCACACCGGACTCGACAAGAAGTCGGCCACCGCGGCCGTCGAAGGGACCATCGACGTCATCCTGGCCACGGTGGCCAAGGGAGAAGTCGTGAACATCTCCGGGTTCGCCAAGTTCGCCAAGATCAAGCGTCCGGCGCGCATGGGTCGCAACCCAGCCACCGGTGCGACGATCAAGATCGCGGCGAAGACCGTGGCCAAGATCACTGCGCTCAAGGGATTCAAGGACATCGCCCTCGGCGCTGCCCCGGCTCCCAAGCTGAACAAGGCTGGCGCCGCCAAGGCCGCTCCCGCCAAGAAGGCCGCCCCGGCCAAGAAGAAGGCTGCTGCCAAGAAGCCCGCGGCGAAGAAGGCTGCTCCGGCGAAGAAGAAGGCCGTCGCCAAGAAGGCTCCGGCCAAGCGTCGCTGACCGAAGCGCTTCGGCGCTGACAGAACTGGTGAACACCCCGCCGCGAGGCGGGGTGTTCACTTTCCCCGACTCACTCGTCGTCGATCACTCGTCGTCCGGGGTCCAGCGCTCGGCATCGACGACCAAGCGCAGTTGGTCGATGGGAGTGGACGGATCGATGTCGATCGGTGACCGGTCGAAGGCCACCTCGATGGTTCCCATGGCCGGAATCACGACGCCGGCCGGAAGTCGGGCGCCGATCTCCTCGAACACGCGGCCCGACACGTCCACGGCCTCCGAGGTGCCGTTGCTGATCGTGGCCCGCAGAACGCGACCCGACTCGTCCTGGTCCGTGATCTCGACCGACAACACCGGGTCCGACGATTGTGATGCCGGAAGGTACTTGTCGGATTCCAGGTACATGCGCCGCTTGGGTAGCACGTATTGCTCCATCAGGATCCGTTGCGCCTGCTCCAACGACTGGCTGGTCCCGTACTGGCCCCATTTACGACGATCGAGTTCGGCATCGGCCGACATCGACGCGAACAATTCCGCCACCCGCTGCTCCAGGTACCCCGGCGCGAGGAACTGATCGGCCAGGGTGCGGGTGCGGCGATCGACGAGCACCCGGAAGTGGTCGTCGTTCAGGAAGATGCCGGCCAGTCGGTTGGTGTCCGGATAATTCATCCACGGATCGGCTCTCACCTCGTCGCAACGCGCGTTGCACGGGCTGGCGTACCGACGTCCGAAATTGAGATCGAAGTCGATGGGTAGCAGTCGCCAACGTTCATCCTCGGGGTCGAACACCACGAAGTAGTTCTTGTGTTGCCATTCCGGATGTTGAACGACGCGCATGGTGGCGATCGCCTCGATGACTTGCGGAACATCCACGTGTTCGTAGGCGAAACGAATCAGATCGTCACCCTTCAGCGTGCCGAGCGTTCGGATGAGCTCGCGCAACTGCACGTCCTCGTCGTCGGCATAGGTCTGCGAGTACCGCTCGTAATGCGCTGCGAAGACGTCCCGCGGGAGGTCGAGATTCCCGAGGTTCAGCTTGGAGACCTTCTCGGCCTTGTAGACCAACGAGTCGGCCGACAAGCCGATCTTGTCGCGCCAATCGGCATCGGAGGACTCGCCGTACATGTACAGACCGAAGAATTCCTTGTTCTTCTCCAGCCGGACGGGGAAAACCTGTTGATACACGCCTCCCGACATGGCTTGCATGTCGGAGGTCAGGATCTCACGCGAGTAGGACTTGTCGGTCGCCGCCGGCAACAAGTCGAACTCGTCGACCGGTGACGCGAGCAACCCGCCCATGTCCCACTGGTGGCCCGCGGGCAGCATCACCTTCCACTTGCGCTTCTTGTTCGAGCGAGCTTGGTTTCCCTTGATGCGAATGGTGACGTTGTCCATGATCTCACCATTCACGACGAACACCGCGGGGAACCCGTCGTCGCCGTGCAAGGTGGTTTCGACACGCGCCAGCTCGTACACCTCGTCGGCGATGAACCACTGGAAACGCGTCAACGGTGACGGAGCATCGGGCTCGCTGGCCACCACTGTTCCGGTATACCGGGCACCATCTCCGGCCCGCGGAAAGCTTCCCGTCGCCATGTCGTCGGACACCTCGATGCGAAAGCGCACGAGTTCGCCGGGCAACTGACCGGGAATGCTCGCCGCCAGGATTCGGCCGTCGATCGTCATCTCGAGGGCGATCTCCTCGGCGAAGCCCACTCGGTAGTGCAACGTGGCGGAGGTCGGCTCGGTTCGGGCCGTCGCCACCACGTTCAGTGCTTCCCCCGCCGCGGGAAGCAGAGCGAAGTCCACCTGATCGATGATCGGCACGAGGCCGGCCCCCGCGACGGCTTGCGACACCCCCGGAGTTCCGGCGCGTGACTCCCAGTTCCCCGGCTCCAGACCCGACTCGAAGGGATCGCGTCGATGAAGCGACTCTCCGTGGCCGTCGGCCATGGCCGGCCACGGCTGATGGTCCTGGAACCGCACGACGTCGTGAACGACACCGTCGGCCGACACCAATCGGAGTCGATCGCTGTTGCGGGCGAGACGCGCGAGACCGGACGGATCGGCCACGAGGTGGGTGGATCCGGCAGCCACGACCGTCGTGGCGATCCAACACCACTCGATCCCCTCGACACACCACCCGTTCAGGTCGATCGGCGCGGAGGTGGTGTTCGTCAATTCGACGTAGCGCGCCGCTGGATCATCGTCCTCGGGATGGAAGTTGATCTCGGTGATCACGACGTCGCCGACCGTCGCGCGCTCGGCCTGAACGAAGGCGGTACCCGGGGTGGGTGGGGCCGACGACCAAGCCTGCGGATCGGAGCCGTCGCGGGCGAAGTCGGTGCGTTGCAGCGAATGACCTCCTCCATCGGCCAACTCCGACCACGGATCACGGTCCGTGTAGAGAACGGTGTCGAACGTCTGCCCCAGAGGATCCGTCACACTGAGTTCGTCGGACTTGTTCGACAACGATCCCGAGAAGGACCCCCGCCCGATCACGAGAAAAGCGTTCGGCGCCAGAACGGTCGACTCCTCGATGCAGTACTTGATGCCGTCGATGCACCAACCCTGCAGCTGGATCTCGGCTCCCCCGAGATTGATCAGTTCCACGAATTCGTCGTCCTCGCGATCAGCCGGTGCGTGGTAGTGGATCTCGGAGATACGAACGTCCACGACCGCCGGAGCCGGTGCGGTCGTCGGTTCGATGGTCGGGCTGCCACCGTCGTCCACGTTCGTACCCTCCGACGAACAGGCGACGACCGCCGACATCGCCATCGTCAACCCCACGGCCAACGCGAGTGGGCGTGTCGTCGGGTGACGCAGGAGAAGCACCCGGTCACTCTAGAAGTGGCGACGACCATCTATACACTGAGTGGACCGGGGGTGAACATGGGCAATCTCGACACGGGTGAGTTGATTCGCGATTTGGCGCTGAATCTCGTCTCCATCTTCCTCCTCGTCTACGTGATCTACTTCCGACGTCACCGCCGTTGGGACCAGGTGGTCGGTTACGTCGCCTTCAACATCAGCCTCTTCACCGTGTCGGCCGCCCTGGGGTCCTCCGGCCCCCTGAACGTGGGTGTCGGTTTCGGGCTCTTCGCCGTGTTGAGCGTGGTCCGACTGCGATCCGACGAATCCGGCCAGATCGAGATCGGCTTCACGATGGTCGCCCTGGTGCTCGGCCTGATGACCGGCCTGCCGGGGATGGAGTTCGGCATCAAGGTTCTGTTCGCCGCCCTCTTGGTGGTCGCCATGTTCCTCGTCGACATGAGCGCCATCGGGCGCCGCTACCGCTACTCGAGGGTCAAGGTGGAATTGGACCGCATCATCCACGACGAGGAGGCGCTGAATGCCCACCTGCGATCCACCTTCGGCAAGGCGGTGAAGTCCGTGTCCATCCGTTCGGTCGACATGGTTCGCGACACCATGACTCTCGACGTCGTGTTCCACTCCGAGTCCTGAGGTGACCTCGAACCCTTTCGAACGATCACTCGATCGACTGCCCGCGGTCTCGCTCGAGCAGGTCACCGACACTGCCCCCTTGATGCGTCGCTACGACCGCAAGTACGCCACCGCCGCGTCGCGGGCCGATGAGTTCATCACCCGTCTGGACGACGACTGGCGAGTGCTCAGTATCGAAGATGAGCGTTCGCCCCGGTACCACACCATCTACTTCGACGACGGCGCTCGCACCTCGTATCGGGACCACGTTCAGGGTCGTCGTCCCCGCTTCAAGGTGCGCACCCGAACCTACGAGGACGGCACCTCGTACCTGGAGGTGAAGTCGAAGGCGGGCCGCGGACAAACCGACAAAACCCGAATTCCGCGTGTCGCCGAAACGTCGCCGGTTCTCACCGAGGACGAGCACGTCTGGCTGAATTCGCTTCTACCCGACCTCGACACCCGGACACTGCGCCGGAGTCTGTCGGTCGACTGCCGGCGAATCACGTTGTACTCACCGACCCATCGGGAACGGATCACGATCGATCATTCGATGAACGTCGCACTGGTCGACGAATGGACTCCCCTACTGGCGGGTGGCGTCGTGATCGAAACCAAGTCCGAGACGTTTCGAAGTCGTGCCTCCCACGTGCTGAACGACCTCGACATACGCGGGGTCTCCTTCAGCAAGTACTGCGCCGGTCTCTCGGCACTCGACCCCACCGTTCATCCAAGAATCAGAATCGCCGCCGAGCGCGCCGTGACCGCCGGTGCGGGAAGCCGTATCAGCTCAGACCCAACGACCCCATGGTGATGGGTCCCGCGTATCCGTCGATCTCGAATCCCAATTGGAATTGAAGATCCAGCACGGCCTTCAGCGTGTCGAATTCGAAAGCGTCGTTGGGTGACGCCGTGAGGAATCCACTGGAACTCAACGCCGCATCCAACGCCGCGACCCGAGGACCGAAATCACCCAAACTCAGTGGACCCGTCGTCGGTTCGGCCACCGGCACGTAGACCTCGTCTTCGGAACCGCTTTCACACGACCACCGTATGTGCCAAATGGCCACGGCTTCGGGAAGTCCGAAGCTTCCACCGGCGCCCTCATAACACACGTTGTAGATCCAGCCACGTAGTTGCCACTGGCCGTCCACCATCTGAATTCCCAAAGATGCTTCGCACTCGTACTCGCACTCCGGATAGGCGAACATCCAGCCACCCGCGCACGACGGTTCGGAGAGCGTGTACGGCCGACCCGTGGAATCGATGGACAACGTCGACGAAATGACGCATTCGGGAAGATCGGCCAACAGCATGTCGACCGACTCCGGGGCGCCGGACGAGGCGGACGAATCCACCGGTGACGAGTCCTCCGGAACCGAACCCTCCCCGATTGGTTCCGTGGTCACCGATTCGTCGAGAATCGATGCCTCGGTCGACACGGTCGACTCGGACTGCGAACCACAGGCGGACACGATCATCGCGCCGGCGAGCAACACGGCGAGGGAAATTTTTTTCATGACTATCGGTCTATCACGCCCCACGAGCCCGCGGACCGGATTCGTCACGGCAACGTGTACGTGTTCTCCAGTTCGTCTTGAACCACCGTGGCCACGTGCGCCGTGGTGTCGACGATCAGATCGGTATCCAAGGTGCGCACCCGGAACGACCAGCCCTCGGGAAGTTTCAATCGATCACCCAACGAGTCGAGCGACTCGACCGTCAACGTCGGGTCCACTCCGACGCAATACGCCTGCATCACGAAGTTGCGCCCCGTCGGGTCCACCAACTCGTGGACTTTGCGACCCGCATCGAAGAAGAACACCGCGCCACGATTCACGTGGCGTTCGTTGTACGGCGCCGCGGCCGGATTGTTTCCCAATTCGACCTCGGCGATGCGACGCATGGGCATGCCCCGGATCTCACGAATCACCGGCTCCACCACCGCCACCTTGGTGCCGAAACCATCGAGCGTCCAGTACCGCGGGCCGTTCAG
>JAJTEQ010000078.1 GCA_021298195.1 Ilumatobacteraceae bacterium | reverse complement strand
ACGGTGGAGACATTGCCTCCTGGATCGTCCGGGAACTCCAGGAATGGGTCTCTCGTAACGGGAAACCGGCGGGCCTCTGGTCATGAGCTACGCCCCGACCCTCGCCGTGAAACTCGCGGTCGGAGACTCCGACGGCTGGACCCTGAACTCCCCGACGCTCTCGCGCCTTACCGCCGGGAACCTCCTCGAGGGTTACTTCGACCAATGGGTAGACCTGAAATGTCAGGTGGTGACCGCCTCTTGGAGACGTGGAGCTCTTTCCGCTAACGAGTTCTATCTCCCCCAACCCGGCTACGTCTCTCTCCGGTTATGGGATCCGGAACGAACCCTCGACCCCTCAAACTCGGCCGGACCATACTTCTCGAAACTTCGGGCCGGTCTGCCCTTACAACTCACCGCCACCACCTACGGGGGCAACCGTTACAACGTCTTCACCGGGTTCCTCTGGTCTCTTGTCTGGGAAGATCAGTTCGCCACCATTACCGGAACCGACATTCTCTCTCGACTCGCATCCGTCGACCTCCAGGCGACAACCTCCCAGGGCGCCGGAGACTCGGGAATCCAACGACTCGCACGGATCTTCCAATCGGCGAACCTTCAGGCTCCGATCTTTCAAACCTGCCTCGGCGGTCGCGTTATGGGGGCCACCACCCTCGCCGGGAACGCACTGAGCCAGGTACAGGAAGTAGTAGTCTCCGAGTTTGGTCTCCTCCTGGTCAACCCGGACGGCAACATCACCTACGGCCCCGAATGGTTCGCCGAATCCCGCCTCGAGACCGTTTCCACCCTCCTCAACGGAAACCCGGCCGCTATCACATCGGCGACCCGTCCCTCGATCGGTTTCGGCCAAGTCCGCAACTCAATCACCGCAACCGCCACCGGTCTCACACCCGTGACCGCCTCGAGTCAATCGTCGATCGACGCCAACGGACTTTCAAAAACCACACAAGACACGACGCTAGGAGTCCAGGCAGACCTCACCTGGTGGTCCTCCCTCGCTCTCTTGTGGTTCAAAGACAACCCGCCGGGAGTCCCCACCGCTCTCACCGTCCAGCCTCAATACGCCGGTAGCGCCGCCTCACCGATCTTTGAAGCTCTCCTCTCGTCGGAAATGATCGGACGACAACTGTCCCTCAACGTGGCAGACATTGTCTCAACCGTCCAGGTCTACGGACTAACCCACAACGTCGACGCCCGAAACGGATGGTCCGTTTCATTCTCAACAATCCCGAACCCGTTCACGTTCTCGGCCACTTACTGGAAACTCAACTCGTCTCCGGCAAACCGTCTCGACTTCGCGAACTCCCTCAAATAACGAAAGGCACAAAATGACCGGATGGAAAACGTGGGCCGCCCTCGAAGAGGTCACCGCCGCAAACATGAATAGTTACGTCCGAGACCAGACAGTCCAGGTCTTCACAAACTCGAGCGCCCGATCCGCAGCAATCACCGCACCAACCCGCGGCCTGGTCTCATTCCTGACTGACTCCGGAGCCCTGGAGGTCTATTACGGAGCGACGACCGGATGGGCCCGCCCATGGAATCAACCGTGGGGATCGATGGTCGCCCCGGCCTCGATCACGACTTCGCAGACATTCTCGTCGACCAACGCGGTCGACATGACCTCCTCCTCCCTGACTTTCAACTACACAGCGAACCGCCGCTACCGGCTCAACTTCTCGGGACTCTTCGACAGCCCTTCAGGCTCGCCGGTCATCGGTTCCCTGCGCGTCTGGGACGGGTTCACCGCATGGGGGCAGGCGAATACCTCTCTCGCAACCGCCGCCGACCAGGCAACCGTCAACCTGACCGCCTACGTCTCCTACGCAAGCTCGGGCTCAGTCACCTTCAAAATCGGGGTGTGGGTCAACGTCGCAGCGAAACAGTTCCGAACACTCGCTAGCCCGACCGCGCCCGTCGTGTTCTCCGTTGAAGACGTAGGGCCGACAACCTCGACCGGCCCCACGTCGTGAGCTTCTACCTCCTCGACCATCCGCCCGCGTCGCCGCAGTTCTACCCCTCGAGGGCGAACACGCCGACGTGGGCGGTTTCGGTCCACACGTCCGAAGGATCTACCGGCCCAGGGACAGCGCTCGGTCTCGCTCAGTTTATCGCGCGTAGATCCGACCCCGGTTCCTACGCCGTAATAGTCGACTCCGAGACAACGATCGACATGGTCCCGCCGCTCTACACGACCTACAGCGTCGCCGCCGCCGGATACAACTCGCGCACCTGGTCAATCTGCCTCACCGGACGTTCGAGGGATCTGTCCCCCAACGATCCGAACACGCTCGCCATGATCGGCCGCGCCGGACGCGCAATCTTCGAGCTCTGGACTCTCGTCGGAGTCAACATCCCCGACGCCCTCGCATGGATCGGAACCGACGCCCTCAAACGTCCCGGCCTGTTCTGTCACGGAGACGTACAGCCCTGGGACCGAACCGACGCCTGGAGCATCCACCCCGAACGGCCCGACCTCGACCTACTCCTGGTCAAAGCAATCGCCGCCAACATCCCCCAACCCCTACCCACTATCGAGGATGAAATGAACCGCTACCTAATCAGAGGAAACAAAGCCGGAGAGGTCTACCTCGCCGACGCCGGCCTCGGCTGGAAATGGCACATTCCCGCCGGTCAACTCCCCAACGTCGCCTACGCCGTCGCCGTAGGTGGGGGCCACATCATCACCCCGCCAGGAGCGCAGACGATCATCGTCGAAGGCCTGAACGTATGGGTGGCGGACCAGGCCTTCGTCGACGCGATCCCTCGGACGAAGTAACCTCATGGTCGAAGGAATCGCCGCCGACCTCCTCGTAATGGCTTGCGCGTCGACGTTCGCGGTCGTGTGGCAAGCACTAAAAACCCGCCACCTCACCGCCGCCGAACACAAACAAAACGCCGCCATCCTGAAACGACACACAAAGCAGCTCCGCACCATCACCCACACCCTCGAGGCACACCTCGACGACCACAAAGAGAAACCGTGAAGACACTCCCCGCAACCATCGCCCTCGCACTGATCGCCGTCGCCGCCCTGGTCTCCGGATCGATTGTCACCTCGGGAGGATCGGACGCCTCCGCTCTCTGGGCGATCGCCGGCACCGCCGCCGGAGCAATCGGAGGCGCCGTCATGCCCTCGCGCGTCTCAACCCCGACAACGGAGAGCCCCGTAACGCTCCCCTAGTTCCGGGGGTTTCAAACAATCCCCCGCAAGACGGTCGCGATGTGGTAGTAATTCGGGAGCAACACTCCGCCGGTCACTCGAAGCCCTTAGTCACGTCCCTATTATGGGGGCGGCCTACTCTCCTCGTTATGTAAAGTCGAGAGAACCCTAAGGGCCCAAAGGAAACCGGCCCGGTCGGCATCCGTCGCCCGGTCCCTTCCCGAAAGGCTAACCAATGGCAACACAAGCCAAGAATGGCCGCCCACACGAGAAACTCGTATCGTCGACGCAGCAACGCTTAGAACGATCCGGGGAGAACGTGTCAGGCGTATCACCGCTCGACGAATACTTCCCAGGCTGTCACGCAGTCCTACGAGGCTCGGTAAACCTCCGCGCCCTCAGGCAGACCAGGATCGACGCCGAACTCTCAATGGAACACGCCGCCGCGTTCGCTGGAATCGGTCGAAACACCCTCCAGCGAATCGAGAACGGCAAGTCCGACCCTCGCATCACCACCCTCCGGAAAATCCTCGACCTTTACGGGGACCGGTTGGGTTCGTTCCTTTCGATCGACGACTACATCGAGCGGTAGTGGACGCGGCCCTCAGGTCGCGCATTGCTCCAGCGACCGCATACGCGCACGCCCTCTCTTCAGCCCGCGACCTTCGCGCCGCCATTGAACGAGAAGACGTATCAGGAGCCCTCTACGCCGTCACCGTCTGGGCCGCATGGCTCGAAGCCTCGAGAAGAGAGGTCACGCCATGACCGACCAGCTCGACCTCTTCACGTTCGTCGACACTCCAGGCGCCCGAACCTCAGACCCGTCAACCTCACAAGAGGCCGCTACCGCTAACCCGGTCGGACGTTCCTCAGGCCGACGCGCAATCCTCGAAACCCTCGCCGTCTTAGGTTCGGCGACCGACTGCCAACTCTCCCATTACACCGGACTCCTCCGAGGGTCAGCGGCGAAACGTCGCGGCGAACTCGTCACCGCCGGCCTAGTGGAACGTGCTGGCCGTGGAATAACCGACACCGGCTCCCCCGCCCTCACCTGGCGACTCACCGACACCGGACACCGGCAACTCACAAACCTCGAGGAGGCCGACCAATGACCACCGTCGAAGTAGTCGTGATCCTCGTCCTCTGTTTCCTCCTGGGCGGAACGATCGAATGGCTCATGGGGGTGCCCGTTGGGTTCTGACTTCTCCCTCGACAAATACGTCCCCGTGGCCGAACGCATCATCCGGTTTTACGCCGACAACCCCGGCGGACGTATCCACACAGACCCGCCCCGTGTCATCACGATCGGAGAACGAACGTTCCTCGAGTCACGCGCGTTTGTATGGCGAGACCAGGACGACCCTCGGCCTTGTGTCGCGTGCGCCTGGGAACCGTACCCGGGCAAAACGCCCTACACCCGTGACTCCGAAGCAATGAATGCGGAAACCTCGGCCGTCGGTCGCGCGTTAGGTCTCGCCGGTATCGCCGTGAATCGTTCGATTGCCTCGAGCGAAGAGGTCGAAGCGAGACGCCCGACCGTCGGGGTTCCGAAACCTGAAGCGAAAGGGCGAGTCCTCGCGGCCGCTCATGGTGACCAGAACGCCGCGCGTAAAGCGTGGGCCCTGGTACTGCCCGACGATCCCGACAACGTCGACGTTCACCGGCTCGAAGCATGCGAGAACGTCGCCGAACACCTCACCGCCACAACACCCGAACCGACAGGGAAACGACCAGGCAACCCGCTCAAGAGCCCTCCGGCCGATCACGCCGCCGGACTCAAAGCGGCCCGCGCCGTCCTCGAGGAGGCGACCGAATGACCGTCGTCCGAATCCTCGCCCTCATAACCGCCGCCTCCAGCGTCGCGGTTCTCCTCAAATCGAAAGGCCTTCCCCGATGAGTAACGACTACCTCTCCGCCCACGATCACGAACTTTCCGAACTCGCGCGTCAGCGTCAGTTTTACGCCGAGAAATACGCGCGTGCCCAGGAGCTCGCCGACTGTCTCGACCTTTGGACACAACGCCTAGCCGACGCTCTCTTCCTCACCCTCGTCGACTCCGGCGCTCACGGGGCCGAATGCTCCGGAGTCTTGCGCGATTACCGGGATTGGGTTCGCGAATGGGAGGCCCGATCGTGAGCCGACCAAAACGCAAACCCGAAGGCGACTATCTCCTCGCCTACTGCTGGTGTGGTCGTGCGGCCACCTACGTCGAAGGCCACCACATACGCGACGGCAAAACGTGGCAATGCTCCAAAGCGTGTTGGACGTACTACAAGGCTCGAGGCCCCAAGTTCCCTGACACGTTCCGCCACGAAACCGAACAGGCGGAAGAGTGAGTATCCACGCGCTCGCCTGGGCGCTCACCGTCGAAACCGGATCACCGACCCGCAAGGCCGTGCTCCTCGCCCTCGCCGATCGGTACAACGAGAACGAATCGGCCGCGTGGCCGTCGGTTGGATGGATCGCCAGGGCAACCGAACTCCATCCGTCAACCGTTCGCCGCGCAATCGCAGACCTCCTCGAGCTCGAACTCCTCGAGGCCTCAGGTTGGGCCGGAATGAGATCGGACCGAATGACAAAACGCTACCGCCTCCGAATGGCTCCAGTTATCCACAGAACCGCCCACAAAGAACCGTCCACGGGGTCGCACCCTGCTACCCCGTCACCTGAACGGGGTCGCACAGTGCACCTACGGGGTCGCACAGTGCACGCCACGGGGTCGCACAGTGCTACCCGAACCATTAATGAACCATTAGATAACCCCGTCCCTCAAACGGTACGAAACCAAATCCGTGGGGAAATCCAAGAACTCAGGGAGAAACTCAAGTGACCGACACCCAACACCTTCTCGCTATCGCTCGCCTTTGCGAAGAACTCCGAACAGACCTCGAGCAACTACGGCCAACCGCCTCGAACCCAGTCTGGCCCACCTACCTCGAGACCGTCGGAACCGTCGCCGCTATCTGGCATCACCTCGAAGAAATCAACACCGCCGAAAGGGATGATGATGACCCGCACTTCTGAACCCTTCGGGCCGTCCCATTGGATCTTCGCTCTCGCCCTACTCGTCGCCGGTTTCATCCTTCTCGCCTTCGCCCTCCTCATGGATGCGAGGCTCGAGCGGGCGCCACAAGGCCGCACAACCTCCAGCCTGGTCAGCAATGGCAACGAATAGGGGGTACGGCCCAAAAGTCAAGACGAGGGTGTATGGCGTCTACGGGGGTACCCTCGAGGACCCACCCCCCTGCCATCGTTGCGGCAAGCCCGCCGAAAGCGTCGACCACATCATCCCGGTCGCATTAGGTGGAACCGACGAACTCGACAACCTTCGCCCCGCCTGTATCTCCTGTAACAGTCGAGACGGGGCACGCCTTGGTAACGCATTGAAGGCACGAAAGAACCGGACGACATCGACTCCGAAGGCGCCTCGAGAAACAAATCGGACGCGTCGAGGCGAAACGTCGACCCGGGTTCCTTTGAGCGGGGCCGTTTTAGT
>JAJTEQ010000024.1 GCA_021298195.1 Ilumatobacteraceae bacterium | reverse complement strand
GGTGGCGCCGTTTCTACGGGGCTACGCACCCACCGCCGTGCCCGCCGACGGCCGATTCCAGACCGCGGCTTCGGCGCTCGACGCCATCGGTCTGCACACCAACCTCGGTGGCGATTCGCGCGCGGTGATCATCGGGCACGACTGGGGTTCGATCATCACCAACATCGCGGCCGCCCACCGACCCGATCTGTGGTCGAAGGTGGTCATGTCGGCGGTACCACCGGGCAACGCGGTGGGCATGGCCTTCGTCACCAATCTCGCGCAGATCAAGCGCAGTTGGTACATGTTCTTCTTCCAGCATCCCCTGGCCGACATGGTGGTCGGAGCGAACGACCTCGCGTACATCGACATGCTGTGGGACGACTGGTCCCCGGGCTTCGACGCCACCGAGGAACTCGCGCTGTTGAAGCCCAGCCTGCGCGATCCGGCCAACCTGCAAGCGGCGCTCGGCTACTACCGCGCCACCATCGGCACCGGGTACAACGATCCCGAACTTCAGGATGTGCAAGCCAAGTCGACCGTGATCCCGTCACAACCGTTGTTGTATCTGCACGGTGTCACCGACGGGTGCATGGGACCGGAGGTGGCGCGATTCGCCGCCGCCGAACTTCCGGCCACCGCACGCGCGGAGTTCGTCGACGGTGCCGGGCACTTCCTGCATCTGGAACGACCCGACCACGTGAACGACATCATCATGAACTTCCTCGGCCAGTGACATGACCGCGAACCACTCCACCGTGCCCGTTCTTCCCGACGGTCTCGTCATCGTGGTGAAGCGCGAATGCGAGACGTGCCGCATGGTGGTGCCGGTCATCACCCAACTGCGTGGTTCGGGAACGACCGTCACCTTGTACGTCCAGGACGATCCGAGCTTTCCCGAGGGCCTGAACGCCACTCACGATGCCGACCTCGCCGTGAGTTGGCACCACGACATCGAAACAGTACCCACGGTGATGCGGGTGAAGAACGGCGTCGAGATCGAGCGCACGGTGGGCTGGGTGCGCGACGAATGGGAACGCGTCACCGGGGTGTCGGGACTCGGCCCCGATCTGCCGGCGTTCCGTCCCGGTTGCGGTTCGCTGAGCGTGGACCCCGATCTCGTGGACCGATTGCGCGTCCGCTTCGGAGGCTCCGTGCTCGGTGCCCGACGCGTGGAGGTTGCCGATCTCGAGGACGAGTTCGAGGCCATGTTCGATCGCGGCTGGACCGACGGGCTCCCGGTGGTACCGCCCACCGAGCAACGCGTGATGCGCATGCTGCAAGGAACCACGCGCGCACCCTCGGACGTGGTGGCCGTGGTGCCTCCGGACCTCGTCGAGGTGACCGTCGAGAAGATCGCCATCAACGCGGTGATGGCCGGCTGCAAACCCGAGTACCTCCCGTGGGTGATCGCCGGAGTCGAGGCCGTCTGCAACGACACCTTCAACATCCACGGCGTGTTGGCCACCACCATGCCCGTGGGCCCGGTGATCGTGTGCAACGGACCCGGCACCCGTGCCATCGGCATGAACAGCGGCATGAACGTGTTCGGTCAGGGCAACCGCGCGAACCTCACCATCGGCCGCGCCATCCAGTTGGTCATTCGCAACGTCGGTGGCGGTCGTCCGGGCGAAGTGGACCGCGCCACGCACGGCAACCCCGGCAAGATCTCCTTCTGCTTCGCCGAGGACGAGATCGGTTCGCCCTGGACCTCACTGGCCACCAGCCGGGGCATCGCCCCCGACACCGACGCGCTCACCGTGTTCCCGGGCGAGGGTCCGCGATGCGTGGTGGACCAACTGGCCCGCGACCCCGAGAGTCTCACCAACACCTTCGCCGCCTGTCTGCGCACGCTGCACAATCCGAAATCCGTGCTGGCCTTCGACGTGATCGTGGTGATGGGGCCCGAGCACGCGCGGGTCTACGCCGAGGCGGGATGGGATCGCGAGCGGGTTCTCGAGGAATTGCACGCTCGGTTGCAGATTCCGGGCGACGATCTGGTGCGCGGTGCGCACGGCATCGCCGAGGGCGTTCCGGAGCGACTGCGCGGGGTGACCCTGCCCAAGTTCCGACCCGGCGGCATCTTGTTGGTCCATGCCGGCGGAGGGGCCGGCCTGTTCTCTGCCATCATTGGTGGATGGGCCAACGGCGAGGTCGGCAGCCAACCGGTGACGAAGGTCGTGACGAAGTGACGGCGAGACGATGACGAGGACGAGGACGAGATGACGGTGAGACGATGAGTTCCGCGACGACGGACACCACGGTTCTGCTCGATCCCACCAACGAGCGCCGTGTCGCCACCATGGAGCGGGTCGGTCGTCCCGAATCGCTGCGGGGTCTCACCGTCGGGTTGCTCGACATCTCCAAGGCCCGAGGCGACGTCTTCATCGATCGCCTCGAGGAACGCCTCAGCGAGATGGGCGCCGACGTTCGTCGCTACAAGAAGCCCACCTTCACCAAGCCGGCCCCGGTGGACCTGCGCCACGAGATCGCCACGCAGTGTCAGGTGGTCATCGAAGCGCTCGCCGATTGAGGCAGCTGCACGTCGTGCAGTGTGCACGACATCGTGGATCTGGAAAGGCGAGGCATACCCGGGGTGTTCGTCGCTTCGTCCGAGTTCGTCTCGGCCGCCGACGCCCAGTCGACCTCGTTGGGATTCCCCGACGTGGCGCGGGTGTACACGCCCCATCCCATTCAGGATCGCACCGACGACGAGATGCGCGCCTACGCCGACGCCGCGCTCGACGAGATCATCGCCGCGGTGACACGCCGTTCGGCCTGATCCTCACGGAAGGCGAAGTTCGTCGCCGTCCCGCACGATCAATCCGTCGCGCAACAGGTCGTCGACGAGTCGGTGCGCCACGTCGACGGGTCGGTCCATCACCATCTGGACCGCCACCAACGACACCGGAAGTTCCGACAACGCCTTCATCAGTCGTCCGCGCGCTTGACGGTCCGAGCCCTCGAAGCGCGGCTGTGCCACGCTGACGCCGGCCGAACCCACGCTCGGGTCGTCACCTTCGCCCCGCCACGAACAATCCGACGAGAGCGGACATTCATCGCAGGCCGGGCGGGGACGACACAGGGTGGCCCCCAGATCCATGAGAGCCTGGTTCCACAACCACGCCTCGCCGGAGGGAACCCACGCATCCGCCAACAACTGCGCGTCGCGGGCCTTCAACGTTCGACCGTGGAATCGCGCGAGGACCCGGGCGATGTTGGTGTCGACGACGGCGGCGTCGGCCTCGAACGCGAAGGCCAACACCGCTCGCGCCGTGTACGGCCCCACACCCGGCAGGTCCAACAAAGCATCGAGCGTCGACGGCACGACACCGGCGTGCTCGTTCACGATCGACGTGGCGGCCGCGTGCAGATTGCGGGCTCGGCGCGGGTAACCCAGACCCTGCCAGAGGCGTAACACGTCGCCCAGCGGAGCGCGCGCACAATCGTCAGGACGAGGAAACTCTTCCACGAAGGCCTGCCACTTCGGCAGGACACGTTGGACGCCGGTTTGCTGCAACATCACCTCGCTGACGAGCACCAGCCACGGATCACGGGTGTCGCGCCACGGCAACTGCCGCAAACGCGGGGTGATCCACGAAAAGACGGACTCGTGAAGACCGGTCACTGATTTCGTCACTGATTTCGTCACTGATTTCGTCACTGATCACGTCACGGTTCACGTCACGGTTCACGTCACGGTTTACGTCACGAACGTGAACTCAGGCGTCGCCCCAGGCGCTGTCGCCGTCGTACGGACGCTGACGCGTCGGCGCGAATTCGCGCTTCCACACCATCACCCGACGACGGAAGTAACACACTTCCTTGCCGTCCTGGTTGAAACCCTTGGTCTCGACGGTCACGATGCCGCGATCGTTCTTCGATTTGCTCTCCGCCACGTCGAGCACGCGCGTCTCGGCGTGAATGGTGTCGCCGTGGAACGTGGGGAATTTGTGCTGCAGGGTTTCGACCTCGAGATTGGCAATGGCCGCACCACTGACGTCGGGAACGCTCATACCCAACACCAACGAGTACACCAGATTGCCCACCACCACGTTGCGACCCTGCACGCTGTTGGCGGCGAACCAATCGTTCGTGTGCAACGGGTGATGGTTCATCGTGATCATGCAGAAGAGATGATCGTCGTACTCGGTGATGGTCTTGCCGGGCCAGTGACGGTAGACGTCGCCGACGACGAAATCCTCGAGGTGACGACCAAAGGGGCGCTCATGAACGGTCATGGACCCGAAACTAGCCCCGACCCGCCGACGCTCCGTCATCGTCGCCATGAACCGGGGCATCGTCGTGAACCGGGGCATCGTCGTCGAACATGCCGGGATCGACCGCGCCCGTCCACGGAGACAACGACTCGGCTTCCAGTTCGTCGCGCTCGCGTCGCTCTCGCTCGCGACGCTCGGCCAGCATCCGTTCCGTTTGTGCCTCGTCGCGTGCCGAGGTGGACGGCGAGTTGATCTGGCCGGTGCGCTCCTTGGCCGGATACCGCTCGGAGAAGTCGAGGATGCTCTCATCCTCCACGCCCGCGGTGGCCACCACGTCACGCAGGGGTTCCAGTTGTTGACGAGCGATGGCCCACGGCCCCACGCGCAACGACAGATACATGCCGCCACCGATGAGAATGGGCAACCAATACTGAGCGATGCGATACGACAGCACGCCCACCACCACCGTCGCGCGGGGCAGACCGAAGCCCACCAGCACCGGCACGTAGGTGGCCTCCACCACCCCCAACCCGCCCGGGGTGATGGGGATGGCCGCCAGAACGTTGGCCAAACCGAAGGCCACGATCAGTCCGTCGACGGACACCGAGCCACCGAACGAGCGCAGGAACACCCACAACGCGGCCGCATCGATCAACCAGTTCGCGGTGGCCCACCCCACCAACCGGCGCAGCATGGCGCGATCCGCCGAAAGTTCCTGCATCCGACCGCCGATGTGGCGCACCGCCTCACCGGCACGATCCTCGTTCAGGTGCAGTCGCCGAGCCACCGCGCGCAACAACTTCTCCGACCGTTCCTGACCTTCGATCAGACCGAAGATGATGGCCACCGCGATGCCCATCAGGATGATCCCGGCGACCGCCGCCGTTCCGTACACCGGGTTCACCCCCCGAATCGGAATGGAGATGATGAGCCCCGACCACAAGATGAGGTTGAGCACCACGGCCGATGCGAGACCCGAGGTGGCCAGAGCGAATCCGGCGTCGGGGCCCGGCACCCCGGCAACGGTGAGAAGCCGGTAACCCAAGGCCGAACCCGCCGCGCTGCCCCCGGGCACCAGGCTGGACAAGGCGCGCGTGGACAACTGGATGCGGAACAGTCGCCAGGTGGGTAGGTGGTCGGCGACCGGACCGAGCGCGGCCTTGGTCATCGCCGAATAGCAAAAGAGCGCGACCAATTCCAGAGCGAGACCGAGTACCAACAATCCCGGCTGAACTTCGCTGAGCTGATCGACCGCGTTGCGCAAGCCCGGGATGTTGAGGATCAGGAAGTAGACGACGGCGAGGGAAGCCAGCACCTTCAGGGTGCGAATGATGGCGGTGCGACGCACCCGCCGGCGCAGGGATCCGGAGTCGTCGGCGACAGCCCCAGCCCCTCCAAACATGCTCCATTCCTAGCAGTTTCGGGGTCGTAGCCCGCGAACATCGCTCCCCGAGCCATTCCGTCACGGGATCTGTTCGGTCACGGGAGCTACTTGCTGATGGCGAACGACTCGACGATGGACGTGAGATGACGATCGAGTTCGGGTTGCGTCTCAGCGACCCACTTGCCGAGGTGCACCACCACGAGGTCGCGGGTCGGATCCACGATGATGCGCTGACCCTCGTAACCGAGCGCGGCCATCGTCTCGGGTCGAGAGTTCCAGTTCCACCAGTGCCACGAGTATCCGTGGCCATTCTCCGGATCGACGGCGTGCATGTCGTGAACCGAGTCCACCCACGACTCGGGGACGACCTGACGATCACCCCACCGTCCACCGCACAGGTACAGATGTCCGAAGCGGGCGAAATCGCGCGCGGTCGCGTACACGTACGACGAACCGATGAAGGTGCCCGCGTCGTCGAATCGGGGAACCGCCGAGGTCATGCCCAAGGGAGCGAACAATCGATCCTCGATGAAGGCCCGCATCTGATCCTGACCGCCGACCAGCTCACCGAGCAACGAACAGATGATGTTCGTGGTGCCCGACGAATAGGACCAGGTCGAGCCCGGGGCATGCAGCGACGGTCGTGACCGCGCGTATCCGGCAACGTCAGCGGCACCGTCGCCGAACAACATCGCGATGACATCCGATCGGGCATGACCGGATTCGTCGACCACGTAATCCTCGACGAAGTCCAGACCGTCGCGCATGCGCAACAGATCACCCATCGTGATCGTCGCTCGCGGAGAGTTCGACCACTCGGGCACGTTCACGGGAGAATCGAGGTCGATTTGACTCTCGATGCGCCCGTCGTTCACCAAGATGCCCACCAGTGCGTGCGTGATGCTCTTGGCCATGCGAGGGAGATTCCGGGTGGATCGCCGCGCACGCCGAACAATTCGTCGAGGGACGCGTCCATGACCCCGACGTTCACCGCCGCGTCCGGCGGTGCCGTCTCCCAGTCATCGCCCGGAAACACGTGATCGTTCGGGGCTCGATCGTTCGGGGCTCGATCGTTCACAGCGTGCTCCGCTTCGCCGTGACGTCCAGATCGCGCAGCTTCCCGTCGACCACCGGAGCCGGACCCGTCGCAAGGTCGACGGCACGAACAACGTCGTCGGTCACGTTCACCAACGCTCGGAACGTCTCTTTCACGAAACCCGAATCGATCATGTGGTCGATCGCCGTCATCAACGGGGAGAAGTATCCGGCCACGTTCAGGAACACCACCGGCTTGGCGATGAGCCCCAGTTGATTCCAGGTGAGAATCTCGAAGACCTCGTCGAGGGTGCCGAAGCCGCCCGGCAACACGATGAACCCATCCGACAGTTCGTCCATGCGGGCCTTGCGCTCGTGCATCGACGACACCACGTCCAGATGATCGAGGCCCACGTGGGCGGTCTCGGCGCGCACCAGATGCTCGGGAATGACACCGTGCACCCGACCCCCGGAGTCGAGCACCGCATCGGCCACCAGCCCCATGAGGCCGATCCGACCGCCTCCGTACACCAGACCCACACCACGACCGGCCAGTTCGCGACCGAGGTCGGCGGCCGCCGCGGCGAAGCGGGGATCGCTCCCCGAACTGGACCCGCAATAGACGCAAAGTGACGGCGTTCCGGACGACGACCCCGAATTCACCGAAATACTCACGCGGACATCGTCGCACAAAGGTGACCAGTGACCATCGTGGGCGCCCCGGTCGTACCGTCCCGACTTCCCGTGGCCATGGGGGTGATCGGTAGCGTTCTCGGCGTGACCGGAACATCCCGCCCCCAGATCTCCCCCGACCTGCAGACCGCCGCCGAGGTCATCGATCTCGCCTCGCGCGCCATCGGGAAAGCCTTGCGCCACCTGTCGTCCATCGGGGGCGCCGACGTACATCAGGTACTGGCCTACGACTTGGCTCACGCTGCTTCAGCCGTGGAGACCGCCCGCTCCTTGCTCGACTACGGCGCCAAGGGCGATCATGAGGGTCTCATCACCTGCGCTTACACCGCCGACATGGCCCACGACTTGATGTCGAAGTTGATCGGTCGCGAATCGCTGTGGGGACTGGAGCCCAACCCCCTGGCCACCGCCGTTCCGTTCATCTCCACGTACCGTGACCCCGAGTTCGTGGCCTCGCTGGCCGATGTGCAGGGACCGCGTCACCTCGACGACGACTTCGAGATGGTGCAGGACACCTTCCGCTCGTTCGCCGAGAAGGTCATCGCGCCTCGCGCCGAGCACGTTCACCGTTTCAACGAGGACGTCCCCGAGGAGATCATCAGTGGTCTGGCCGAGATGGGTGCCTTCGGATTGTCCGTGCCCGTCGAGTACGGCGGCTTCTCCGAGGGCGGCGAGGGCGAGTACGTGGCCATGGTCGTGGCCACCGAGGAACTGAGTCGCGCGAGCCTGGGCATCGGTGGTTCGCTCATCACGCGTCCCGAGATCCTCACGCGCGCTCTGGTGAAGGGCGGAACCGAGGCCCAGAAGGCCGAGTGGTTGCCCAAGTTGGCCACCGCCGAGGTGATGGCCGCGGTCGCGGTGACCGAACCCGACTACGGCAGCGACGTGGCCGGACTGAAGGTGACCGCCACTCCCGCCGAAGGACCCGACGGCACGCCCGGCTACGTCATCAACGGCGTGAAGACGTGGTGCACGTTCGCCGCTCGCGCCGACGTGTTGATGTTGTTGGCGCGCACCGATCCGGACCGCAGCAAGACCCACAAGGGTCTCAGCCTGTTCATCGTGCCCAAGCCCCGCGGCGAGGCCCACGGTTTTGAGTTCACCCAGAACGTCCGTGCCGATGGTTCCACCGGAAAGATGGAAGGCCGCCCGATCGACACCATCGGATACCGCGGTATGCACTCCTACGAGATCGCCCTCGACAACTGGTGGGTGCCGGCCACGAACCTCATCGGCGAGGAAGGTGGCCTGGGCAAGGGCTTCTACTACCAGATGGAAGGTTTCGAGAACGGCCGTCTGCAGACCGCTGCGCGCGCTGTCGGTGTGATGCAGGCCGCCTACGAGGCCGCGTACGACCACGCCCACAACCGCAACGTGTTCGGCAAGAACATCGCCGAGTACCAACTCACCCGCGTGAAGTTGGGCCGCATGGCCGTGCTCATCCAGGCCGGCCGCCAGTTCGGCTACCAGGTAGCGCGTTTGATGGCCAAGGGCGAGGGCACCACCGAGGCCAGCATGGTGAAGGCCTACGTGTGCAAGGCCGCCGAATGGGTCAGTCGCGAGGCCATGCAGATTCACGGTGGCTACGGCTACGCCGAGGAGTACTCGGTGAGTCGCTTGTTCGTGGATGCCCGCGTGCTGAGCATCTTCGAAGGCGCCGACGAGACCCTGTGCCTGAAGGTCATCGCCCGCCGACTCACGGAGAAATGATCACGAGATCTTGATCACGAGTTCTTGATCACGAGACCTTGATCACGGTGATCACCGCGTAGTCGCTACTGCGCACCGGTTCACCGCCCAGAAGACCGACGGCGTCCGACGCGGGCATGGCGTCACCATCCCAGTTCGTCCACGTCTCGGCCACGTTCGCTCCGGCATCACGGGCGTCGCGCACGAAATCGCTCCACAGATAGGCGTCGTCGCGTAATTCCTGCGACCAGCCGCACACGAACACGCCCCCGTCGACCAGGTGGTTCACCATGTTGTGCACGATGGTGGTCTGAGTGCCCGGTGCACAGAAGTTCAAGATGTTGCCCGCCATCACGATGACATCGAAATTCATGACGTCGAAGAGACCACCGCGCGTCGTGACATCCACCGTGCTCAGGTCACCCACCAACCATGTGACAGCCGTGGACTTGTCGCGAGCCTTGTCGATCATGTCGGGGTCGAGATCGACCGCCGTCACCACGTGTCCGCGGCGCGAGAGCTCGACCGCCAGGCGACCCGTGCCACAGCCCGCGTCGAGAACACGCAAGGCATGTTCGTGCCCGGGTACATCCAGATGCTTCTCGATCAACCGCGTCACGGCATCGGCCTCGCCGTGAACGTTCTCCCCCCGGGCCGCCATCGCCTCCCAGCGTTGGTCGTACTTCACCAAATCCACGGTGCGGCGCCATTCCACCCAACGCTGCGAAACGCCGGAGCCCGGAACGTCACTCACGGGAAACACTCACGGGAAATTCTCACAACAGTTCACTCAGGCTCTTCACGCGATGAAAGTCGGCGCCCGCATGATCGTCGTACGGATCGAGCAAAATCGGAAACAAGCCGGCGTTGCGCGCACCGTGAACGTCCATGGTCACCGAGTCACCCACGTACGCCACGCGGCACCGACTCGATCTGGCCGGTGGCGTTGCTCACCACTCCGATGGGCACACCGCGCTCGTGCAACGCGCGCAACGCGACGACGCTGTCGTCCAGCACGTGACGCCACAGGTAGGCGCTGCGCGAACGGTCGAGGGCGATGGCCGCCTCGGCCACGTCGTGATCGGGCACCCCCACGCAACGAACGTAGGCCTCGTTGTAGACGGCCCAGTCCCTCTCGCCCGAACCGGCCGCCGACTTGGCCGCCATGCCCCGGTAGTGAGCACGGTGGTACGCCGCCACATCGGTGGTGGCACCGTAGAAGGCGAGCAACGGTGACAGCACCGTGGGGTCGGGGATCACGAAGATGCCCCCAGCGTCGAACAGCACCGCGTCGATGGGCCGTGAGTCGATGGTGAGGAGAGAATCGCAGTCGGGCACGACACTCAAGGGTACCCATGACCCGTCGTGGTCAGGTGGTGATCAGGTGGTGGTCTCGTGGTGGTCTCGTGGTGGTCAGGTGGTGTGATGGCGCCGAACTCCCCCAAACCCCGCTGCACGACCTACCCTTGCGTCGTGCGCAGCGCCAAGGACTTCTTCAAACCCCTCGCCGTCGGAGCCCCCGAGCCGGTCCGCGAGATCCCCTTCCGTCCGAGCCGGATGATCCACTTCTTCCCACCGTCCAACGAGAAGATGGTCGCCAAGTTGGGTGACATCGTCCCCACGGTCGACATCATCCTGGGCAACCTGGAGGATGGCGTGCCGGCCAGCGACAAAGAGGCGGCCCGCGCCGGTTTGGTGAAGGTGGCCAAGACGGTCCCGATGGGAACCACACAGTTGTGGACCCGCGTGAACAGCCTCGACTCGCCGTGGGCTCTCGACGATCTCACCACCATCGTCACCGAGGTCGGCGACAAGTTCGACGTCATCATGATCCCCAAGGTGGAGGGCCCAGAGGACATCCACTACGTCGACCGTTTGTTGGCCCAACTGGAGGCCAAGGCCGGACTGAAGAAGCCGTTGCTGATTCACGCCATCCTCGAGACCGCGCGCGGCGTGGCCAACGTGGAAGAGATCTGTGGTGCGTCACCGCGCATGCAGGGTCTGTCGCTCGGACCGGCCGACCTGGCGGCGAACCGTCGCATGAAGACCACCCGCGTCGGTGGCGGCCATCCGGATTACGTCGTGCGCCAGGACCCCGACGCCGATCAGCCCGACGCTCCGCGCGCCACGTACCAACAGGATCTGTGGCACTACACGATGGCCCGCATGGTGGACGCCTGCGTGATGCACGGCATCCTCCCGTTCTACGGTCCGTTCGGCGACATCAAGGACGTCGTCGCGTGCGAAGACCAGTTCCGTAACGCGTATCTGCTCGGTTGCGTGGGCGCGTGGTCGTTGCACCCGGCCCAGATCGACATCGCCCGTCGCGTGTTCAGCCCCCGCGCCAGTGACGTGGCCCACGCCATGCGCGTGATCGAGGCCATGGGTGACGGCACCGGCGCCATCATGCTCGACGGCAAGATGGAGGACGATGCCTCCGTGAAGCAGTGCCGCGTGGTGGTGCAACTGGCCCGCGAGTTGTCGGCCCGCGACCCCGAGCTCGCCAAGATCTACCAGTTCTGAGATACACACGTTTCACGTGTTCACGCGAACACAGGGAGAAGCCAACACCATGAGCAACACCATGAGCAACACCATGAATATCAACGACCTACGTCCCCGTCGTTCCGTTCTGTACATGCCGGCCGCCAACGAGCGCGCCCTCGACAAGGCCAAGGCCATTCCAGCCGACGCACTGATCTTCGATCTGGAAGATGCCGTGGCCCCCGACGCCAAGCCCGACGCGCGGCGCAACGCCGTGGCCGCGGCACGTAGTGGTGAGTACGGCGCGAAGGAATTGACGATTCGTTGCAACGGACTCGACACACCGTGGGGCGCCGACGACATCGCCGCGGCCGCGGTGGCCGGTGTCTCGGCGGTGGTCATTCCCAAGATCAACTCGCTGAAGGAAGTGGAAGCCGTGTCGTCGGCGCTGGCCACCGCCGGTGCGCCCGGGAGCATGAAGATCTGGGCCATGATCGAGACCCCCACGGCCATCTTCGACGTGCGGGCCATCGCCTCGCATCCGCGCGTGGCCACGTTGGTGATGGGCACCAACGATCTGGCCAAGGAACTGCGGGCCACGCAGGTGCGTGGTCGTGCGCCGTTGACACCCCATCTGGCCACGGCTCTGTTGGGTGCCCGTGAGGCTGGCAAGGTGATCCTGGACGGCGTGTTCAACGACGTGAAGGATCTGGACGCGTTCCGCGACGAGTGCGTGCAGGGTGCCCAGATGGGCTTCGACGGCAAGACTCTCATTCACCCCTCACAGGTGGAGATCGCCAACGATGTGTGGGCCCCGTCGGCCGACGAGGTCGATTACGCCCAGCGCGTGATCGCCGCGTTCGAGGAAGCAACCGCCGAGGGACGTGGAGTGATCACCGTGGACGGACGCATGATCGAGAACCTGCACGTGGACAACGCGCGTCGTGTGCTGGCGGTGCAAGCCGCGATCGCGGCACTGGGCTGAGCCCAGCGAACGACACGGGCTAGGCCCGGCGAACAACACGGGCTAGGCCCGGCGATCATCACGGATACGTGACGCGGACGTTGCCGGTCTCGGTTTCGACGTGGAGCTGCCACCCACCTTCGTGCACGGCGTGATGGTGTTTCACGCACAACGGCAACAGGTTCGCCAGGTCGGTCCCTCCCCCGTCCTCCCACGGTCGTAGGTGATGTGGTTCGCACCGATGGAACAAGACCGCGCAACCCGGAATGCCACAGGTCTCGTACCGAGCGGCCAAGGCGCGACGTTGGTGAACCGTGGCCAAACGTTTCGCCCGCCCCACGTCGAGCGCCACACCCGAACCGTTCAGAACGACCGGGACGATGTCGGCATCGCAGGCCAACCGTCGCACGGTCTCGACGGGTAACTCGGATCCGCCGATGACTCGAGGCGAACCTGCCGTCGCGTTCACCAGCGTTTCCAGATCGATGTGCACCATGATCTCGGCTCGCGCCGGTCGCGGGTTGCCCGCTGCCGTAACTTCGCCCAACGGTGACGTAGACGGTGACGTGGACGACGACAACAACGCCACGAGGGCCAACGCACGGCGGTGATCGTTCGGTTCGATGCCCGGTGCCGGGTCGAACACGTGACCGGAAACATCACCCTGATGGAACATGGCTTCCACCGCCCGATCAAGCGCACCCACCAAGGCGGTGCCCCGCTCGGGATCGAACGTGCCGTGCACAACGGTCATGCCCTCGTCGTCGATCCACGTGCGCAGTCGGGTGCTGCGTCGCTGGCGCTCGAAGATGGCCACTCCACCGTCGTTCAACAGTCGCTGGGCCTCACGGCGCGCATGACGACCGAACTCGTCGGGCGACATGACGGTGGCGTCGCGCAACAACGAGGGATTGTGGGCCACCAGCGAGTCGGCGCGATCCCCCAAGATGCGCAACGCCCCGGCCAGACCGTCAACGTGAGCCGCGGTGACGTCACCGGCCTCCAACGCCGCTCCGAATTCGGGTGCGGTTTCCATCGCGTCGGCACGGGCCATCACCCGGCGGGCGTCGGAGGTCCGCAAACCGGAGCGCGCCAACTCGATGGCGGGCACCACGGCGGGTGCCTCGCGCAGAGCCGAACACAGCCGGGCCTCCACCGCGTCGATCCACGCCCGCACGCGACGAACCCGATCGAGGTCGCGACGAATGTCGGCCGACGTGGTGGGTGTGTCACCCACCTCCAACAACTCGGTGACGGCCTCGAGAACGAGGCAGGCGGTCGCCGATTTCATGTGATCCTCCGATGACGAAGGGACAACGGGTGAAGCGAACTTCACGATCTGGATGGCCGTACGAACGACCAACCACGATCACACCATAGACACGGGGTGTGACAGGGATACACGTCGTGAAAAAGTTGCCGTCACGGCGACGACACGCCGAACCGCGAACGGTTACAACGTCGACTTGAACAAGTCGAGCGTGCGCGCGAAGGCCGTCGTGGCCGCGCCCTCGTTGTACACGTCGGGCCGCGTGTCGTTGAAGAACGCGTGGTGCGTACCGGGGTGCACGTGCATGGCGACGTCCTTGCCCAACGCACGCAGGTCGGCCTCCAGACCCCACACCTTGTCGGGTGATGCGAAGTCGTCCTCCTCGGCGTATTCACCAACAACTTTGGCCGCCAGCTTGTTCCAATCCGGCTGCGCCGTGGGCCAACCGATGACGCCGTAGTACGGGGCCGCGGCGACGACGGCGTCGGGGCGTTCGCACGCCAACATCAACGTGAGCGCTCCGCCCATGCAGTACCCGACCACTCCGACCTTGGGCGTGCCGGTGCGCTTGGTCAACTCGTCGACCGCCCCCGACAGGTCCTTGGCCGCTCGGGCCAGATTCAGGCCCATCATCAACTTGCCCGCTCCGTCGGGTTCGGTGGACGACTGGCCGTGATACAGGTCGGGCGCCAACGCGGTGTAGCCGGCGGCGGCGAATCGATCGGCGACATCCTGAATGTGCGGGACGAGACCCCACCATTCCTGGATGACGATCACGCCGGCGCCACCACCGTTCGCCAGATAGCCACCGCATTCGGATCCGTTCGACTGGAAGGAAATCATCTCGCCCATGACGACGACCGTAGCAAGGAAACGTCGTGCAACTGGCAGGTGGCTCGCTCGATCTCCTTCCAGCCGACATCAAACGTCAACTGACGACGATGCCCACGAGGTCACCTTCGACACTGCGTTCGAGGACTTCGACCCTGACGTTCCCCGACTCGGCGGTGGCACCGGCGACATCGAGTTCGGCGACAAGACGGATCGGGCCGAACCCCGACCTGAATGAGGTGTCCACCGAGTACACGACGACCTTGTCGCCCGCTTTGTCGAATTCGGTGATCCTCCTCGTCTCCACCACCACGGCCGCACTTTCTGAGACGGGGACGACGACCATCTGGGGCAACGACGATCGTCCCTCGACGGGGGCGAGGAAGTGGACCGTCTCACCCGTTCGGGCGACACAACGAACTTGAGAATCGCCCAACCACCCGGCTAGCCAACGATTCCACGCCGTGAGTTCGGGGCTCGTGGCCAACAACGCCAACTGCATGATGTCCCAGGGACCGACGTAGAGCGACTGCGTCTCGAAGGAGTACAGATCCTCGAGCCCGATCCAAGCATGTCCGAGTTCGTGGGCGGTGACCTGCCAGAACCTCAGGTACCCACCACCAAGGAGGATGAACCTCTGGGTGACGCCGGCGTCGGACTTTGGTGCGCTCGGAATCACCCCACTTTGACCGAACAACATCTCATCGACCGCCGGTAGGTACACCCCGATCACATCGAATGAGCCGACATTCGCCGTCGTGGGAATCCGACCGTGAGCCTGGGCGACGATGGCCTCACGATCCGTCATGGGGCCCCCACCGACGAGTCCCAACTCCTCCGACGTTTGTTCGAGGGTCACCCAGTCCTCGGGTTCCAACACGGACCAAGAAACCTCTCCCCTCCCGTACGACACCGCAGAGAAATACTCCGCCGTGGCGACGAGTGACTCTTCCATCAGCTTTCGATCGGCTTCACCGAACACATGGTTCGCGGTACTGACCGGCACCGCAAGAATGCGGACGAGCTCCGGCCCGGCCAAATCGCTCGGTCGAGGGAACGCAGAGGATGCCTGCTCCGACTCGGTGACGTCCGAGATACGACAATCAGCGGACGGCGACACCTCGGCAGTGACCCGCGGGTCGGAGGCAAGCTTTGGGACGGGCTCGGTCACCGTGGACGACGACACGCTGCTCGTCGTGGTCACCTGGGTCTCAGGCGTCGTCGGGTCGGCGACCGACTCGGAGTTCGCCGACGTCTCGGACGACTCGTCGGATGTCCCGCAGGAAACCAAACTCGCGGTGGCGATGACCGTGACGACCAAAACGAACGTAAGAGGGGACGATGGCTTCATCGAGGAAACGTAACACCCGGACCGAATTCGACACTCCTCGAGCGACGGATTGTCCGGTCACAATTCGCACTCTGTTCACTCGGACCTGTAACGAATAGGCTGACCTCATGACCGTGCTCGACACCCGCGCTTCCCAAGCCCTCGCCAACGACCGCGCCCACGTCTTCCACTCGTGGTCGGCCCAAGGCCTCATCAGCCCCATCGTGGTGGCCGGCGCCGAGGGCAGTTGGTTCTGGGACGAAGACGGCAAGCGCTATCTCGACTTCTCCAGCCAATTGGTGAACGTCAACATCGGACACCAGCACCCCAAGTTGGTGGCGGCCATTCAGGAACAGGCCGCGCGCTTGTGCACCATCGCCCCCATCCACGCGAACGATGCCCGCAGCGAGGCGGCTCGTCTCATCGTCGAGCGTGCTCCCGGTGATCTGAACATGGTGTTCTTCACCAACGGTGGCGCCGAGGCCACCGAGAACGCCATCCGTATGGCGCGTTTGCACACCGGCCGCCACAAGGTGCTCACCACCTACCGCAGCTATCACGGAGCCACGGGTGGTGCGATCCAACTCACCGGTGACCCGCGTCGTTGGCCCAGTGAGCCCGGCATCCCCGGCGTCGTCAAGTTCTGGGGCCCGTACCCCTACCGCTCGCAGTTCCACAGCGAGGACGACATCCAGGAATCGCAGCGCGCGTTGCAACACCTGCGCGACACGTTGATGGTGGAGGGCCCCCAGACCGTGGCGGCCATCATGCTGGAAAGCGTCGTGGGAACGAACGGCATCCTGGTGCCACCGCCCGGATACCTCGAAGGCGTGCGCTCGATCTGCGACGAGTACGGCATCGTGCTCATCGCCGACGAGGTGATGTCGGGCTTCGGACGTTGCGGCGAGTGGTTCGCCATCCAGAATTGGGACGTCACCCCCGATCTCATCTGCTTCGCCAAGGGTGTGAACTCCGGTTACCTGCCCCTCGGTGGTGTGATCATCAGTCAGCGCATCGCCGACACGTTCCGCGAGCGCCAGTTCCCCGGCGGCCTCACCTACAGCGGACATCCGTTGGCGTGCGCATCGGCCGTGGCCAGCATCAACATCTTCGAGGAGGAGGGCATCATCGATCATGCTCGCCACCTCGGCCGCGACGTCATCGGACCCGAGCTGCAGAAGTTGAAGGACAAGCACCCCAGCGTCGGCGACGTGCGCGGCATCGGCGTGTTCTGGGCCATCGAGTTGGTGAAGGATCGCGCCACCCGCGAGCCGCTGGTGCCCTTCAACGCGGCCGGCGAGGCCAACGCCCCGATGGTGGAACTCATCGGCGCCTGCAAGGCCCGCGGCCTGTGGCCCTTCACCCACTTCAACCGCATGCACGTCGTGCCGCCGTTGACCACCACCGACGAGGAGATGCGACAGGGCATCGCCATCATCGACGAGGTGCTGGAACTGGCCGACAAGCGCTACACCGGCAAGTGATCGGGCGGGTTCAACCCGCGGTGCGAGGCTGACGCGTCGTCAACGCGACACCAGCCAGCGCCACCACCAATCCGAGAACGGCCAGCACACCCAGACGTTCGTCGAAAAGCAACGCACCCTCGATGGTGCTCAAGGCCGGTGTGAGGAAGAACAGACTGCTCACGCGCGCGGCGGCCCGTCGCTGCAACAGCCACAGCATGATCAACACGGCCGCGATGGACAACACCACGACGGCCCACAGCAACGACCACCAGAAGCGTGCGGTGAATCGCACCTCGAAATGCTCCACGGTGCCCGCTCCCACGCCGAGGATCACCGCCGACACCAGATACTGAACCGCGGTGCCGAGCAGCAAGGGCATCGCTCCCCCGCGGGAACGTTGCAACAACGTGCCCGCCGACATTCCGACCACCGAAACGGCCATGGCGACCAGCGCACCGGCGGTGATCCCGCTGATACCGGCCTCCAATCGATCCACCACCACGGCCACCACACCACCCACGCCACACGCCACTCCGAGCCACTGTCGACGCGACAACGTCTCACCCAGCAACAGCAACGCGCCCACCGAGGTGAGCACCGGATGCAGACCCGAGATCAGAGCCGATAACCCGGAGGGAAGTCCGAGATCCGCGGCGACGAACACACCACCCAGGTACACGGCATGCAATCCGACGCCGGTGATCGCCGCCCACTTCATTTGCTCCCGAGTCAGACGCGGAGCATTGGTGATCCGCGCGATGAGAATCAGCACGATGGCGGCGATGAACAACCGCAGGGACAGGAACGTCATCGGCCCCGCGTCTCGCGTGCCGTAACGGGCGACGATGAACCCGGTGCTCCAGAGGAGCACGAAAATCACCGGGGCGGCCGCGGCCAGACCCGATGGGGTGACGCGAAACGGGCGGGCTGCTTTCGCAGCCCGCCCGTCCGTACTCCGTGACGGAGACGCCTGATCGATCAGGCGCCACCCTCGTTGAGGGTCACCTCGATGGGGGCGAAGCCCTCACCCTTGGTGTCGACACCCAGCCCCTCGAGGAGCGCGAGCGCCTCGGTGACGATGTCGTTGGTGTACGCCTCCGCGTCAGGTGCGGCGGTGAGAACGGTCGAACCCTCGAGGTTCTTGGTCTCCTGCGCCAACTTGGCGGTGCGGTCCCAGGCAGCCGAGTCGATCATGCCGGCGCCACCAGCGGCGGGCCAGATGAGCTTGTTGACTTCGTTCATCTGCCACAACTGGTGCGACGCACCCAGCTTCGAGCCCTTCGACACGACGATGTCGGCGCAGGCCTGAGCATTGTCGCGGCAGTAGGCCCAACCCTGGATGGAGGCGGCCACGAACTTCACCGCGGTGGCGCGGTAGGCCTCATCGGCCAGACGCTCGCCCGAAGCCCAGATGGCGTCCTGCAACATGCCGACGCCCTCTTCTTCGTAGCTGACGACGTTGAAGTCATCGGCGGTGTACAGCTCACCGGTCTCCGGGTTCACGGCCTCGAGCACCTGTGCGTACTCGTTGTAGGTCATGGCCTCGGCGGCGTCGATGTCACCGGCCAGAAGGGCGGCCATGTCGAACTGCTGCTGAACCAACTCGACGTCGGCGGCGGGATCGAGTCCGGCCTTGGTGAGCGCGGCGAAGATCTCGAACTCGTTGCCGTAGCCCCAGTTACCGATCTTCTTGCCGGCGAAGTCGGCCGGCGAGGTGATGCCGGCGTCCTTGAACGACACCTGCAGCGTGCCCGAGCGCTGGAAGACCTGCGCGATGTTCACGATGTCGGCGCCCGCCTCACGGCTGGCCAGTGCCTTGGGCACCCACGAGAGCGCGAAGTCGACGGCACCGTCAGCCAACTGCTGCTGCGGGACGATGTCGACACCACCCTCGACGATGGTGACGTCGAGACACTGAGCGGCGTAGTAACCCTGGTCGATCGCGGCGAAGTAGCCCGCGAACTGAGCCTGGATGAACCACTGCAACTGCAGCTTGACTTCCGTGGTCTCCGCGCACTCGGCGGGGGCTTCGGTGCTCGGGGCTTCCGAGTCTCCGTCGTCTCCACCACAAGCCGCGGCGGCCAGCGAGAGGGCGACGACGCCCGCTGCCAGCTTCCAACCCTTGTTCCTTCTCATTGTTTTCTCCTCCCCTTGGGCTCGTGCCCGCGGATTCATGTTCCCAGTGTAGATCAGCGACCTTCTTGGGAACGTTTGGCGCGTCCACCCGGTGTGGAAACGCCCTCCAGCACGCTGGAGATCACGTAGAACACCAAGCCGAGCAGACACGCGCCAAGCACGTACGCCCACGCCACGGCATTCTTCGAATTGGCGATATTGCTCGCGATACGACTGCCCAAACCGTTCTGCGAACCTCCGAAGTACTCGCTGACGAACGCGGTGATGACCGAGGCCGGGGCCGCGATCTTGAGAGCCGTGAACAGATACGGCACCGCGTTGGGAATTCGTACCTTCTTCAGGATCTGGGTGTCGGAGGCGGCGTAGGACCGCATCAGTTCGACGTGAGTGGGACTGACCTGGGTCAGACCCTTGGCCACGTTGACGAGCACGATGAAGTAGACGACCAAGGTCACCATGATGCGACGGGGAACCTCGCTGGTGATGGCGAACATGTTGTTGAGCACCGCCACCAACACGAAGATGGGGATGGCGTTCAACGCGATGGCCAACGGCGTGATGAGGTCGTTGAGCACGCGGAACCGACTGAGCACCAGACTCATCGCCATACCGAACAACGCTCCGGCCAACAGGCCGATGAGCGCGTTGGTGCCCGACACCGTGGCCGCACCCCACACCAGGTCGAAGTTCTCGGTGAACTTCTGCCAGATCTTCGACGGAGGTGCGAGGAAGTAGGGCTTCAGGTCGAAGAACTTCACCACGAACTCCCAGAGGGCGACGAACAGCACGCCGAACAACGCCGGCGGCCACACGTTGCGGACGAGAGTCGAGACGCGCGAACTCATCGGTCCTCGATGCCTCGCACGTGATCGGACATCTCGACGCCGCGCAACGCTTCACGGACCGCGGTGATGCCACGGAAGAACGCGTCGTTGTCGCGGGTGGCGTCGCTGCGTTCGCCTTCGATGCTCACGTTCACGATCTCGGTGACGCGACCCGGCCGTGGCGACATGACCACCACGCGGTTCGAGAGGTACACGGCTTCCGGGATCGAGTGCGTCACGAACACCACCGTCGTTCCCGACGCGCGACAAATGTTCAGCAACTCGCTCTGCATGTGCTCGCGGGTCATCTCGTCGAGCGCTCCGAACGGCTCGTCCATCAACAACAGGGAGGGGTGCACGGCCAACGCCCGCGCGATGGCCACGCGCTGTTGCATGCCACCCGACAGTTGCCACGGGTAGTGACCGGCGAAATCGGCCAGCTTGACCAGCTCGAGCATCTCCATGGCCCGCTCGTGACGCTTGGCCTTGTCCCACCCCTTCAACTCGAGGGGCAGCTCGATGTTCTTGGCCACCGTGCGCCATTCGAACAAACCGGACTGTTGAAAGGCCATGCCGTAGTCCTGGTCCAGTCGGGCCTGCTTGGGCGACTTCCCGTTGACCACGATGTTGCCGTCGGTCGGCTCGAGCAAGTTGGCGATCAGGCGCAACAGGGTCGACTTACCGCAACCCGACGGGCCGATGAGGGACACGAACTCGCCCGATGCGATGGACAGATCGATGTCGGTGAGCGCCACCACCTGGTTGCCCGAGCCCGCGTTGAAGATCTTGCTGATGTTGTCGATCTCGATCGCGCTCATGCGGTGGCCTCCTTGGGGCGATTGCGCATCATGTACAGGTCGGCCAACGTGACGAATCCCGACATCGCCAGCCCGAGGGCCGCGGCACCGAAGACCGCCGTGAACACCTTGGCCGGATCACTGGTGGCCTCGCGGGCGTACTCGATGATGAGACGTCCGATGCCACCTTTCAGACCGGTGGAGATCTCGGCCACGACGACGCCGATGACCGACGCCGATGCGGCCAATTTCAATGCCGGGACGATGAACGGAACGGCCGCGGGGAAACGCAACTTGCGCAACGTCTGCCACCACGAAGCGGCGTAACTGTCCATCAGTTCGATCGACGCCGACGGCGGAGATGTGAGACCCTTCAACGCACCCACCGCCACGGGGAAGAAGGCCAGGAACGCTCCGAGAACCGAGGCCGAGAGCCAACGGGGCCAGGTCCAGTCCCCGATCGATAACTTGCCGCCCCAGGACACCACCAACGGCGCCAACGCGATCAACGGCACGGTCTGCGACAACACGAGGTAGGGCAGGATGCCCCGCTCGGCCACCTTGAACCGAGCCATCAGGATGGACAGACCCAGGCCGAGTGCGGCACCCACGAAGAAGCCCACCAGGGCCAAACGGAACGAGAACCACGCGCCGGCCAGAACGACCGACCAGATCTTGCGATCGGATCCTCGCACCTCGGGCCGGCCGTAGCGCTCGAGCATCTCCCAGATGTGGGGCATGGCGTTGTCGTTGGCGCGGGGCAACAACTTCCAGCCGAAGATCTTTCCGCCGGCTTCGGGGCCGACCACCTTGTACAACTCCCACGCCACCGCGACCAGCAGCAGCGATGCAAAGAAGAGAGCCACCCGACGCAGACGACGAGGTGTCAGGAAGGACGCTCTCGTCGGTCGGGTGATGGTGGCGGACATGGGTTCGTCTACTCGAATCAGCTCTTGGCCGCGACGTAGTCGGCGATGGCGGGGATCACTTTTTCACCGTACGCCTGCAATGTTTCGTCTTTCGCATCATGTTGTAAATAGACGGAGAACTGATCGACACCGAGGTCACGCAACGCGTTCAATCGACGCACGTGCTCCTCGACCGGGCCGACGATGCAGAAACGATCCACGATCTCGTCGGGCACGAAGGTGGTGTGGGAATTGCCCGCCTTGCCGTGCTCGTTGTAGTCGTATCCCTTGCGTCCCTTGATGTAATCGGTCAACGCGGTCGGCACCGGCGCCGAATCACCGTAACGCTCGACGATGTCCGCCACGTGGTTGCCCACCATGCCACCGAACCAACGGCACTGCTCACGACCGTGAGCCAACCCGGCTTCGGTTCCGTCGGTGACGTAGGCGGGTGCGGCCACGCAGATGGTGACACTCTCGGGATCGCGCCCCGCCGCCGCGGCCGCGTCACGAACCGCCTTGATGGTCCACTCGGTGATGCTGGGATCGGCCAATTGCAAGATGAACCCGTCGCCCACCTCGCCGGTGAGTGCGAGCGCCTTGGGTCCGTAGGCAGCCACCCACACCTCGGCGCGGGACTTGCCGGCCCAGGGAAGACGCAACGTGGAACCCTTGTAATCGACCGCGCGCCCGTTGACGAGTTCGCGGATGACGTGGATGCTCTCGCGCAACGTGGCCAGCGTGGTCGGCTTGCCGTTGGTGACACGAACCGCGGAGTCGCCACGACCGATGCCGATGACCGTGCGATTGCCGAACATCTCGTTCAACGTCGCGAACGCGCTGGCCGTCACGGTCCAGTCGCGCGTGGCCGGATTCGTGACCATCGGACCGACGATCACGTTGCGCGTCTCGGCGAGGATCTGCGTGAAGATCGGGAACGGTTCCTCCCACAAAATGTGGCTGTCGAAAGCCCACACGTGCGAGAAACCGTAGGTCTCGGCCTTCTTCGCCAGGTCGATCACCCGGGCGGCCGGAGGAGTTGTCTGCAGTACGACGCCGATGTCCATGTGTCGCATCACCTGTTCTGCGGGAAGCCGAGGTCGACTTTGCTGGTCCGCGGATCGGGCCACCGCGAGGTGACCACCTTCGAGCGCGTGTAGAACTGGATGCCGTCGGGGCCGTACATGTGCAGGTCGCCGAACAGGCTGGCCTTCCAGCCGCCGAACGAGTAGTACGACACCGGAACCGGGATCGGCACGTTGATGCCCACCATGCCCACGTTCACGTCGAACTGGAACTGACGGGCCACTCCTCCGTCACGAGTGAAAATGGCCGTGCCGTTACCGAACTGATTGTCGTTGATCAACTTCAGGCCGTCCTCGTAGGACTTGACGCGCACCACCGTGAGAACCGGTCCGAAGATCTCGTCGTCGTAACACTTCATGCCGGGCTTGGCGTTGTCGATGAGGCTGGGCTTCAGGAAGAAACCGCCCGACGGCGCACCGTCGCGACCGTCGACCACCACGGTGGCTCCTTCACCGGCGGCTCCGGCGACGTAGCCGGCCACCTTGTCGCGATGCTCGCCGCTGATGAGCGGGCCCATCTCGCTGCTGGGGTCACTGCCCGGTCCGACGACGACGTTCGGGATGCGGTCCTTGACCTTGGCCACCAACTCGTCGGCGATGGTGTCGACGGCGAGGACGACCGAGATGGCCATGCAACGTTCACCGGCCGAGCCGTAGGCGGCACTCACCAGCGCATCGGCGGCCATGTCGAGATCGGCATCAGGCAGCACCAGCATGTGGTTCTTCGCACCGCCGAGGGCCTGCACGCGCTTGCCGTTCTTCGTTCCGGTCTCGTAGATGTACTTCGCGATGGGCGTGGAACCCACGAAGCTCACCGCCGCGATGTCGGGATGGTCGAGCAGACGATCCACGGCCACCTTGTCGCCGTGCACCACGTTGAAGACGCCGTCGGGAAGACCGGCCTGCTTCAACAACTCGGCGATGAACATCGACGCCGACGGATCCTTCTCGGAGGGCTTCAACACGAAGGTGTTGCCACACGCCAAGGCGTTGGCGAACATCCACATGGGGACCATGGCCGGGAAGTTGAACGGGGTGATTCCGGCCACCACGCCCAACGGCTGACGGATGTTGTACACGTCGACACCGGCCGAGGCTTGTTCGGAGTATCCACCCTTCAGGAGATTCGGAATGCCGCACGCGTACTCGATGTTCTCGAGACCGCGGGCGACCTCACCCAACGCGTCCGAGGTGACCTTGCCGTGCTCCTTGGTGAGCAACGCCGCGATCTCCTTGCGATTCGCCGCCACCAGCTCGCGCACGTGGAACATGATCTCGGCGCGTCGCGACAGGTTCGTGGCGCGCCAGGCCGGCAACGCGGCCTTGGCGGTGGCCACGGCCTTGTCGACTTCCGACACGTCGGCGAAAGCCACCGTGGCCTGAACCTGACCGGTGGCCGGGTCGTACACGTTTCCCGTGCGACCCGAAGTGCTGCTGACGGTGTGTCCGTCGATCCAGTGATCGATGCGGTACATGGTTTCTCCTTGTTGACGGGGGATTTCAGACGAGGTACTGCGACAGGCCGCGCTTGATGTAGCGACCATGGCCCTTGCGACCGATGTACTGATCGTTCTCCACGACCACGGTTCCGCGCGACAGAACGGTGTCGACCTTGCCGTCGATCACGTATCCCTCCCATGCGGAGTGATCCATGTTCATGTGATGCTTGTCGTTGATACCGATCTTGGTCTTGGTGTTCGGGTCCCACACCAACACGTCGGCGTCGCTGCCCGGAGCGATGATGCCCTTCTGGGGATACATCCCGAACATACGAGCAGGCGTGGTGCAGCAGGTCTCGACCCAACGCTCGAGAGTCAGTTCACCGGCCACGACGCCCTGGTACAGCAATTCCATGCGGTGCTCGACGCTTCCGATGCCGTTGGGAATCTTGGAGAAGTCACCCAAGCCGAGTTCCTTCTGATCCTTCATGCAGAACGGACAATGGTCGGTGGAGACAACCGCCAACTCGTTCATGCGCAGACCCTTCCACAGATCACCCTGGTGACCATGGCCCATCTGCCCGATGTAGTGCGGGTCGTGATCCTTCGAACGCACCGGCGTGCTGCAGACCCACTTCGCACCTTCGAAGCCGGGCTTGCCCAGCGTCTCTTCGAGGGTGAGATACAGGTACTGCGGGCAGGTCTCGGCGAAGACATTGCGTCCGTTGTGGCGCGCGGCCGCCACTTCGTTCAGTGCGTCACCGGCCGACATGTGCACGATGTACAACGGAACGTTGCCGGCGATCTGCGACAAGACGATGGCGCGATGCGTGGCTTCGGCCTCGAGTGGCGACGGGCGCGTGTACGAGTGATACCGCGGGTCGGTCTCGCCGCGGGCGATGGCCTGCTGAACCAGAACGTCGATGGCGATGCCGTTCTCGGCGTGCATCATGATCATCGCGCCACAGTCCGCGGCGGTCTGCATGGCCCGCAGGATCTGACCGTCGTCGCTGTAGAACACGCCCGGGTACGCCATGAACAACTTGAACGAGGTGATGCCCTCGTTCTTGACCAGGCTGACCATGTCCTTCAGGGAGTTCTCGTCGACCCCACCGATGATCTGGTGGAACGCGTAGTCGATGGCGCACTCACCCTCGGCTTTGCGGTGCCACTCTCCCAATCCGTCGTACACGTTCTCGCCGTAGCGCTGCACAGCCATGTCGACGATGGTGGTGACGCCACCCCAGGCCGCCGCGCGCGTGCCGGTCTCGAAGGTGTCGGACGCGAAGGTGCCACCGAAGGGCAGTTCCATGTGGGTGTGAACGTCGATGCCACCGGGCAACACGAACTTGCCCGTGGCGTCGATGACCTTGTCACAACCCTGCTCGGCGCCGGCGAAGTAGCCCGGTGCACCGACGGCGGAGATCTTCTCGCCCTCGATGAGCACGTCGTTCTCGTGCACTCCGGTCGGCGAGATCACCTTTCCGTTCTTGATCAATACCTTGGCCATTACCCCTCCCGTTGGTTCCGTGTGCCCGTTGGTCGATTTCGGTTGTCTGGTGTTCGTGGGTGTCGTACCCGGTGTCTACCTCAGTCGGCGACGAGATCGTCGTATGCGTCGGGACGACGATCGCGGTAGAAGGCCCAGCGGTCACGCACCTCGCGCAACTTCTTCATGTCGAGATCGCGCACGATGAGTTCGGGCTTGTACGGGTCACCCTGCGGTCCGACGAACTTGCCCTCGGGGTCCACGAAGTAGCTCTGACCGTAGAAGTCGTTCTCACCGAGGGGTTCGATGCCCACGCGGTTGATGGCACCCACGTAGTAGATGTTGGCCACCGCGGCCGCGGGCTGCTCGACTTTCCAGATGTACTCGCTCAGACCGCGATGGGTCGCCGACGGGTTGAACACGATCTGGGCACCGTTCAGACCGAGTGCGCGCCAGCCCTCGGGAAAGTGCCGGTCGTAGCAGATGTACACGCCCACCGGTCCGACCGCGGTTTCGAACACCGGGTACCCGCCGTTACCGGGCTTGAAATAGAACTTCTCGAAGAAACCCTTCACCTGCGGGATGTGCTGCTTGCGGTACTTGCCCAGGTACGTGCCGTCGGCGTCGATGACCGCGGCCGTGTTGTAGTAGACGCCGGGTTGGGTGACTTCGTACATGGGGAGAACCAGCACCATGCCGGTCTCCTTGGCGATGCTCTGGAAACGTTGCGTGGTGGGGCCGTCGGGGATGTGTTCGGTGTAGCCGTAGTACTCGGCGTCCTGTACCTGACAGAAGTACGGCCCGTAGAAGAGTTCCTGAAAGCACATGACCTGAGCACCCTGCTTGGCGGCCTCGTGCACGGCGGCCTCGTGCTTGTCGATCATGGTGTCCTTGGAGCCCGTCCAGTCGGTCTGCAGCAATGCGGCGCGAACGGTGTCCTGTGAACCTGTCATGTCTCTCCCCCGGTGCTCTCGCCATCAGGCGTCGTGCACGCGCTCGACGGATGAATCGCGAATGTTCTGTGACCTCAGGGTAATTGGCACACGATCGAGGGAACAATGCCATTATTGTGACCGGACAATCCTTTCACGGTCACGAAACACATGCTCGACGACATCAGCTCCAACATCACCGACCGCAGTGCACGCGGTATCGCCACCGCCATCGGACGCATGGTCTCGGCCGGTGATCTCGACGTCGGCACACGTCTGCCGACCGTTCGACAACTGTCCCGACGGCTCGGAGTGTCACCCACGACCGTGGGCGAGGCGTGGCGAACGCTGGCCGACGTGGGAGCCATCGAGACATTGGGTCGCAATGGCACCTTCGTTCGCCAACCGACCGGACCCGGTGGGCCGCGCCGCTACCGACGCATCGCCGCCGACGGTGATCACCGCGGGCACTTCTCGCTCGATCTCTCCACCGGGACACCGGATTCGTCGCTCCTGCCCGACCTGAGTGCCGCTCTGGCCCACGTCAGCAATCGCACCCTCACCAGCAGCTACCTGGATCAGCCGGTGCTCCCCGAACTGGAGGAAGCCTTGCGAGAGCGATGGCCCTTCGCGCCCGACCAGATCACGGTGGTCGACGGAGCCATGGACGCCCTCGATCGCATCACCCAGGTCGTGGTGCGTCTGGGCGATCGCGTGGTGGTGGAACATCCCACGTTCCCACCGCTGCTCGATCTCCTGGAGCAGATCGGCGTCGAGGTGATCGGGGTGCCCCTCGACGACGAGGGAATCGACATCGAGGGTTTGCGACTCGCTCTGGAACAGGTGCCATCGGCGCTGTTCCTCCAACCCCGGGCACAGAACCCGACGGGCGTGAACATGTCGGCTCGGCGAGCCACCGACGTGGCCGCCACCATCGCGGCGTCGAGTGTGGCGACGACGCTCACGATCATCGAGGACGACCATGCCGGCGACATCGCGTCGGGCGAGCTGCACAGCATCGGTGCTCATCTCCCCGACCGAACGGTGCACATCCGCAGTTATTCCAAGAGCCACGGTCCGGATCTGCGGTTGGCGGCGGTCGGAGGTTCCGGCGACGTCATCAGTCGGGCCGCGAACCGCCGGCTGCTCGGACCCGGTTGGAGCAGCCGCATCCTGCAGGCCGTGCTCCTCGAGTTGCTCGACGACAGCGGCACCCTCGACGCACTCGCACGCTCGCGCGAAGAATACGCCACGCGACGTCGAACGGTGGTCGAGGTACTGAAACGGCACGACGTGCACACGACCGGCACCGACGGGATCAACCTGTGGGTGCGCGTCGCCAACGAACGATCGGCCCTGATGGCATTGGCCGCCCAAGGAATCGGTGCCGCGCCCGGCGAACCGTTCCTCGTGTTGGATCATCCGGATTCGTTGCGCGTGACGGTGGGCCTACTCGGCTCGAGCACCGACATCGTCGGTGTCGCCGAAGCCATCGCCTCGGCGGCCGTCTCGTCGGGTGAGGCTCGACGCGGACAGCGTTAGTCGCGTCCCGAGCGCTCGCTCAGTAACCGCCACCGATCTTGGAGTGATCCCAGGACACGATGTTTTCCACCTCGATCTGGATGCCGATGCGCTTCTTGGCCTGGGCCTCGAGGAACGGAAGGGCGGCATCGCTGATGGCTCCCTCTCCGTTGTACTTCAGCCCCACGGCCTTGCCGATGGCCAGCACCGTGTCGTAGTCCTCGATGAGGCGCGCGGTGCCCACCAATTCGAGACCCTTCAACTGCTCGTAGGTGTCACCGCTCTCGATGAGGCCGGTGATCTTGGCGTTGCGACGCAGGTTCACGATCTTCTGACTCTTGCCGAACGTCCAGAAGGTGACCTTGCCGTCCATGACGACGTACCACATGGCCACCAAGTGCGGATGTCCGGTCGGTCCGATGGACGCGATGTTGAGAACCTTCTGCTCCTCGAGATACGCGTCGATCTCGGTCGGGGTCATGTTGATGGAAGAGCGCTTGTTCGCCATTCCCGCGACCCTAGTTGCGTCCGATCAGGAGAGCACGGTTCGACCGAGAGCCACGCGCGGACGACCGGCCAGATCCGGCAGGACGGTCACGTCGACGAAGCCCGAGTCGTTCATCATGCGCGACACGTCGTCCCCCTGGCGGTGCCCGATCTCCAGGACGATCCAACCGCCCGGGCGCAACCACTTCGGCGACTCGGCGACGATCGCGACGATGTCACCCAATCCGCCGGACGGAGCGAACAACGCCGATGCCGGCTCCCATTCGCGCACCGACAGCTGCACCTCGGAATCGTCGACGTCGATGTAGGGAGGATTGCTGACGATCACGTCGAAGCGACCCCGCAACTCGTCGGGCAACGCCGCGAGCCACGAACCGTGGGCGAAACGAACGTTGGCCGCCGAACGCCCGATTCCGGCGGCGTTGGCGCGGGCGACGTCGAGAGCGTCGACCGACGCGTCGGTGAGCCACACCTCCGTGCCGCTCAACGGCAACTCGACCGCCATCGACAATCCGATCGCCCCCGAACCCGTACCGAGATCGGCCACCAGTCGGGACGGCCCGCATGCACGGGCGATCTCGATCGCCTTCTCGGCGACCCATTCCGTCTCCGGTCGCGGGATGAGCACGCGACGATCGATCATGAGGTCGATGGTGCGAAAGGACCAACTGCCCATGACGTAGGCGAGCGGTTCACCCGATCGATGGCGGGCGACCATGGCGTCCAGATGCCCCACCATGCGTTCGGTGGCCGACTCGTCGAGAGCGGCCAGGAATTCGTCGCCGTGCAATCCGCAGGCCGTCTCGCACAACCACCGCGCCGCGGGGCGTTCGCCCAGCACCACCGTGGTCTCGGCGAGAAGTTCGCGCCAGGTGATCGGGCGTTCGACGTCCGCCACGAGATCAGTCCCGATCGCCGGCCAATTGACGCGAGCGTTCGTCGGTGGCCAACGCATCCACGACGCCGTCGAGATCACCGGCCAACACGTCGCCGAGCGAATAGATCGTGAAGCCGATGCGATGGTCGGTGAGTCGGTTCTCCTTGAAGTTGTAGGTGCGGATCTTCTCTCCGCGACCGCCACCACCCACCTGCGAACGACGCTCGGCCGACATCTTGGCGTCCATCTCGTCCTGGGCCAGTTTCAACAAACGCGACCGCAACACCGTCATGGCCCGCGCGCGGTTCTGCAACTGGCTGCGCTCGTCCTGCATCGTGACCACCAGACCCGTGGGGAGGTGCGTGATGCGCACCGCCGAGTCGGTGGTGTTCACACCCTGACCACCCGGACCGCTCGCGCGGTACACGTCGATCTGCAGGTCCTTGTCGTCGACGTGCACGTCGACCTCTTCGGCCTCGGGCAACACCATCACCGTGGCCGACGAGGTGTGGATACGGCCTTGACTCTCGGTGACGGGAACACGCTGCACACGATGCGGTCCGCCCTCGAACTTCAATCGCGACCAGGCGTCGTCGCCGCGCACCACGAACGTGGCCTGATTGACGCCACCGAGATCGCTGGGGTCCACCGAGAGCGTCTCCACCTTCCAACCCCGTCGCGTCGCGTAGCCGAGGTACATCTCGTACAGATCACGGGCGAAGAGGTTCGCCTCTTCGCCGCCTTCGGCGCCGCGAATCTCCATGATGACCGGGCGACCGTCGTTGGGATCTTTGGGAAGCAGCAACATGCGCAGCTCCTCCTCCAACCGGGCCACGTCGGCCTCGGCCGATTCCCGCTCGGCCTTCAATTGTTCGCGTTCCGTGGCGTCGGCGGACATCGCGATCAGCTCACGGGCCGCCTCGGCGTCGGACGTGCGCGCTTCGATGTTGCGGATGCATTCGACGACCGGCGTGAGTTCCTTGTAACGACGCGAGACCTCGCGCAACCGGGACTGGTCGCCCAACACGGCCGGGTCGGAGAGCAACGATTCCAATGTGACGTGCTCGGAGAGCAGTGAGTCCCAACGGTCGTGCATACCGACTCAGGCTAGGCCCGGTTCGACTGCTTACAGACCGATGATGCGCGCCGGGCGAAGCAGGAGATCGGCCATGCGCACGGTCACCGGTGACACGTCGCGGAGCGGCACGACGATCACGAGTTCGGCGGGTTCGCCGATTGTCGGCTCGTGAAACGCACGGGCGTCGGCGGCGAACGGAACGACGTCGAGGTCGATGCCCGTGGAGAAGACCGCGACCAGTGGTGTGCCGGCACTCGTGGTTCCCACGGCCACGCACGGAATCGGGTCCTTCAGATTCGGACGTGGCGTGGGCGACGCCACCGCGCGCAAGTCCGACGCTCCGATCGCGGCCGGATCGGCGATCACGCGATGGCGCAACGCGCGTTCGGCACCCAGTCGATTCAACGGATGCGGATCGGCTCCGGTGGAGCGATGGCGCGCGACGACGTCGACGATGCGCTTCAACGACGCCGCGGTGGGCGTGTCGCCGTGCATCATCGCGAACGCCTCACGATCGTGTTCGCCGACTCCCACCTCGAGTCGGTGCGCGCCGGTGACCGGATCGTCGACCACCCGACACACTTCCAGCCCCACCACCTCGCCGGTGATCACACCGTGCTCGATCACGACGTCGGCACCACTCTTCCGAATGGTGTCCACGAACACCAGATGATCGGGCGACGGAGCCGGTTCGGCTGACAAAGAATCAGGGGCCGACGGCGCGATGGCGATGCCGTCGACTTTCCACACCTTCAGGTCGGTGACGAAGTGCGTGGCGCGCCGAGCCAACGTTCCGGTGTGATCGGAGGCGAGGATGTGAACGACCTTCGACCCGCGCTTGGACGCCCAGGCCAAAGCCACGCCCAAAGCGCGTTCGGTGCGCTCCTCGACGAGCACCCACGCGGTGTCACCGTGGCTGGAGGCGGCACCGACACTCAACCCGGCCTGCGCGTCGGGCTCCATGTCGCCGAAGTGCTCGCGCACGAGGGCGTGAAGTTTGAGACCGAGCAGTCGGGCGCGAACCTCGGGATCCATCGGTGCGGACACGACCGTCACCTACTCGTGGGAACCAAGGTGGATGGAACGCGAGCCGGAACCGGCGCGTCAGGACTTGGTCTTGCGCTGGCCGTAACGCTTGTTGAAGCGCTCGACGCGTCCGCCGGTGTCGACCAGCTTCTGCTTGCCCGTGAAGTACGGGTGGCATTCGTTGCAGAGTTCGATGTTGAGGTCGCCGCCACGGGTGGAGCGGGTCTCGAACGTGTTGCCACAGGAGCAACGCACCGTGGTGAGGGTGTAGTTCGGGTGGATTTCGGCCTTCATGTGTCTTCGTCCTCTGTGCTGCGCCACGTGGGCTCGGAAAGTGTACCTGCGACCCTCCCCCACGCCACCCGGCCGGGCGACGAGGGGGATCCGGGTCACATCGTGGGGGTTTTGCCGATCTCGGACAGGAAATCGTCGTTGTTCTTGAACTGCTTCAGGCGGTCGATCAAGAGTTCGAGGCCGGGCGCCGGGTTGCCGTCGGACGCCAGACCCGACAGAACGCGACGCAGCTTCCAGACCATCTGCAACTGCTTGCGATCGAACAACAACTCCTCGTGGCGGGTGCTGGATCCGTCCACGTCGATGGCCGGATAGATGCGCTTCTCGGCCAGACGACGGTCGAGACGCAACTCCATGTTGCCCGTTCCCTTGAACTCCTCGAAGATGGCCTCGTCCATGCGGCTGTTCGTCTCGACCAGCGCGGTGGCCAGGATGGTGAGCGAGCCACCCTCCTCCACGTTGCGGGCCGCGCCGAAGAACTTCTTGGGCGGGTACAACGCGCCGGCATCGATACCACCGGACAGGATGCGACCGCTGGCCGGCGCCGCGAGGTTGTAGGCGCGACTGAGACGGGTGATGCCGTCGAGGATGACCACCACGTCGCGACCCATCTCGACTTGGCGCTTGGCCTTCTCGATGGCCAACTCGGCCACGTGCGTGTGCTCCTCGGAGGGACGGTCGAAGGTGCTGGAGATCACCTCGCCCCGCACGGTGCGGCGCATGTCGGTGACTTCCTCGGGACGCTCGTCGATGAGCAACACCATCAACTGCACTTCCGGATTGTTGCGCTCGATCGCGGTGGCGATCTCCTTCATGATGGTGGTCTTGCCGGCCTTGGGCGGCGACACGATGATGCCGCGCTGACCCTTTCCGATCGGCGAGATGAGGTCGATGATGCGCGCGGTCATGTTGCCCGGGTCGAGCGGACTCTCCAGACGCAGCTTCTCGTCGGGGAACAGAGCGGTGAGATCCTCGAAGCGCGGACGATCCTTGGCCTTGTCGGGCGAACCACCGTTGACGGTGTTGATCTCGAGCAGAGCCGGGTTCTTCTCGTTGCGGCCGGCCGTGCGGGCGATTCCGGTGACGTGGTCACCCTTGCGCAATCCGTACTGACGGGTCTGCTTCACCGAGATGTAGGCGTCGTCGCGGCTGGGCAGGAACCCGCGCACGCGCAGGAATCCGTAGCCCTCGTCGCGCAGGTCGAGATACCCCTCGACCGGCACCGACTCCTGGACCACGGGCTCGCCACCTTGGTAGCCACCCTGGTCGTAGTTGCCGTCACGATCCTCGCCCTGCGGGCCCTCGTCACGGCCGCCCTTGCCCCGACGGCGACGACGACGATTGCGTCCCTCACCCTCGAAGCGATCACGGTTGCCGTCACGGTTGTTGGAGTCACGGTTGCCGTCGCGCTGGCCGTTGCCGTTGCGATCGCCGTTGCGATCACGGTTGCGATCGCGGTTTCCGTCACGGTTTCCGTCGCGGGGTTGACGCTGCTCGCCCGACGGTGCGGACTCGCCGCCGGTGAGGTCGGCCACGGTGGACACGCCCTGGCGCACCAACTCGGCTTCCCATTCGGCCAACGGCTCGCCGTCGGGTCCGAGGATCACCGCTGGTGCGGCTGCAGGAGCCGGAGCCTTCTTGTCGGCGGAGGACTCGCCATCCGATGTCTCCACGGACGTCGCATCCTCGGCGGGGCGCGCCTTGGGCGGCCGCCCCGGGCCCCGCTTGGGCTTCTCGGCCGGAGCCTCGGCCTCACCGGGTCCACCGACAGTGTCGAGGATCTTGGTGATGATGTCTTCCTTCTTCGCCCGAGGACCGGCCTTGATGCCGAGCGCGGTCGCGATGGCGACCAACTGCTCCTTGTCCTTCGATTCGAGCACCGACTTTTCGAGTGCGTCTGCGGCCACGAGAACCTGCTTTCAGGCGGGGGTATGCGGCGATGTGCGGTGAGGGCACGACCACCGGCGATCCCAACGCCAGTGAGGGGAACACACACGGACCAACCCAGGTTCTGTCACCAGGCGGAGACTCGTGCGGTCTGGGATTCCAGACAGTCAGACCATAGCCACGGCGGGGGTGGTTGGCAACGTATCCCCGCCGAATCGACCGTTTCAGCGACGGGCGACCGAGCGCACGAACGCCTGCACCCGGGCCAGATCGTTCGGCAGCGGCGTGGTGCGTTCCGGGCGTTCCAGCAGGTCAGAGAGATGTTCGGGCAGTGCGGGATGCACACCGGTGGCCTTCTTCACCGCGTCGGGGAACTTGGCCGGATGGGCCGTGGCCATGGTCACCACCGGCACGCCGGCTTCGCGCTGACGGCGCGCCGCCGACACCCCGACCGCGGTGTGCGGGTCGATCAGCATCCCGGATTCGCGGTACACCGCGTCCATGGTGGCCAGCGTGTCGGCGTCGTCACTGCGCGCGGCGCGGAACACCGGCTCGATCCAGTTCGCGTATTGATCGGCTTCCACACTCATGCGACCGCTCGAACGGAACAAGGCCATCTGCTCGGCGGTCGCTCCCCCGTCACGATCGTTCATCTCGAACAACAGTCGCTCGAAGTTCGACGACACCTGGATGTCCATCGACGGGCTGAGAGTGGGCACCACACCGTCGGCCACCATCGCCTGCGATTCGAAGAACCGCGTGAGGATGTCGTTCGTGTTGCTGCCGACGATGAGCGAGTGCGCGGGAACGCCCATCTCGCGCGCGATCCAGCCGGCCAACACGTTGCCGAAGTTTCCGGTGGGAACGCTGAACGACAGTGGCTGGTCCCCCAACGCGTCCGACGCTGCCACGTAGTAGACGACCTGGGCCATCACTCGAGCCCAGTTGATGCTGTTCACCGCGGAGAGGTTCATGTCGCCCCGGAACGCGGCGTCGTTGAACATGGCCTTCACCAGGTCCTGGCAATCGTCGAACGTGCCGTCGATGGCCACGGTGTGCACGTTCGGTGCGTCGACGGTGGTCATCTGTCGACGCTGAACGTCACTGACCCGACCCTGCGGGTACAGGATCACGATGTCGACGTTGTCGCAACTCTTCACACCGTCGATGGCCGCCGAGCCCGTGTCGCCACTGGTGGCACCCACGATCATCACGCGCTCGCCGCGCGACGAGAGAACGTGATCGAAAAGTCGACCGACCAACTGCAAGGCCACGTCCTTGAACGCCAGCGTGGGCCCGTGGAAGAGCTCCATCACCCATTCGTCGGGGCCGATCTGCACCAAGGGAACGGTGGCCGGATGACGGAACGTGGAATAAGCGTCACGACACATCGCCGCGAAGGCGGCCTCGTCGATCTCGCCGTCGACGAATGGTGCCATCACAGCCGCCGCCAGATCGGCGTACGAGCCGGTGGGCAACGACGGCAGGGTCGGCCATTGCGACGGCACGTACAGACCACCATCGGTGGCGAGTCCGGCCAACAAAACGTCGGCGAATCCGAGTTCGGGCGCCTGCCCGCGTGTCGAGACGTAACGCACGGTCATCGCCTCGTCAGGAACCGACCACGCGCAACAACCCACCGACGCGACTGACCGCGTCGAGCTCGCGCAGTTCGCGCACCGTGGCTTGCACCGCGGACTCCTTGGCGTCGTGGGTGATGAACACGAGGCGGGCATCGGCGCCAATGCCCTCTTGTTCCGCGGCGCGAATGCTGACGCCGTGACGGGCGAACACACCGGTGACCGCGTGCAACACACCCGGCTTGTCGGAGACTTCCATCGACAGCAAATACTCCGCGCTGGTCTCGTCGATCGGTCGTACGACGGCCTTGGCGAAGGTGCCGATGGTTCCGTGCGTACCCTTGGCCAGGTTCACGGCCGCGTCGATCACGTCACCGAGCACCGCGCTGGCCGTGGGTCCCCCACCGGCGCCGCGGCCGTAGAACATCAGCGAACCCACCGCTCCGCCCTCGACGAAAACCGCGTTGTAGCTCTCGCGCACGCTGGCCAGCGGATGATTCAGCGGGACCATCGCCGGATGAACACGCACCGCGATCTCACCGGACGCCGCGTCGCGCTCGGCGATACCTAGCAACTTCACGACGTACCCGAGGCGCTTGGCCACGGCGATGTCGTCCGCGGTGATACGACTGATTCCCTCGTGATACACGTCGCCGGCCACCACCTTGGCCCCGAACGCGATGGACGCCAGGATCGCGGCCTTGGCTCCGGCGTCGAAACCCTCGACGTCGGCCGTTGGATCGCGCTCGGCGAAACCGAGATGTTGTGCCTCGGCGAGCGCGACTCCGTAGTCGGCGCCCTCCTCGGTCATCTTGGTGAGGATGTAGTTGGTCGTGCCGTTGATGATGCCCATGACGCGGCTCACCGGCTCGCCGCGCAGACTCTCGCGCAGAGCGCGGATGACCGGGAT
>JAJTEQ010000077.1 GCA_021298195.1 Ilumatobacteraceae bacterium | reverse complement strand
GGCACCCAGGACCGCCTTCACGCTTCGCGTCGCCTTCTCGAAGGCGAACTCCAGGATGCGGCGCTCGGGTCGAATGCCACCGTCGGTCAACTGCGCTTCGATGGTGGCCAGCCGGCCGAGACTTTGACGCAACGGTGCCGCGGCCACGAACCATCCGAAACCCTGGCGTGCGTCCACCAGACCTTCGTCGCGCAACATCTCGAGCGCGCGACGCACGGTCACGCGGCTAGCTGAGAACTCCGTTCCGAGTTCGCTCTCCGAGGGCAACAATTGTCCGGCCGCGAACGCCCCGGTCTCCACGCGCCGACGCAATTCGTCCGCGATGGCGCGGTACCTGATTTCCCTGCTTCCGGTGCGCGACACACTTGTATTATACTTGTCTCATGAGCACCGTTTCCGCCGGCACCCCCATCGAACTCGTCAACCGCGTCTACGGCACCTTGTCCGAGCGCGTGGCCCTGGGGCGCACGCGCCTCGGTCGTCCCCTCACCTTGGCCGAGAAGATCCTCATCAATCACCTCGTCGACCCGGCCACTCAAGAGATGGAGCGCGGCGGAAGCTACGCCGACTTCAATCCCGACCGCGTGGCCATGCAGGACGCCACCGCGCAGATGGCACTGCTGCAGTTCATGACCGCCGGTCTTCCCGAAACCGCCGTGCCCTCGACCGTTCACTGCGATCACCTCATCCTGGCCAAGGTGGGCGCCAAGATCGACCTCGGTGTGGCCATCGACGACAACCGCGAGGTGTACGACTTCTTGAAGACCGTGTCCGCCAAGTACGGCATCGGTTTCTGGGGTCCGGGCAGCGGAATCATCCACCAGGTCGTGCTCGAGAACTACGCCTTCCCCGGCGGAATGATGATCGGCACCGACAGCCACACGCCCAACGCGGGCGGACTGGGCATGGTCGCCATCGGCGTCGGTGGCGCCGACGCCGTCGACGTCATGACCGGTTTCCCCTTCAACGTGAAGTGGCCCAAGGTCATCGGCGTCAAGCTCACCGGATCCCTCAGCGGCTGGTCGGCTCCCAAGGACATCATCCTCGAGGTGGCCCGCGTGCTCACCGTCGAAGGTGGCACCGGCGCCATCGTCGAATACTTCGGACCCGGCGCCGACAGCATCTCGGCCACCGGCAAGGCCACGGTGTGCAACATGGGCGCCGAAATCGGCGCCACGTGCTCGGTGTTCGCCTACGACGCGAACATGAGCGCGTACCTGGCCGCCACCGGACGCGAGGCCATCGCCGCCGCCGCCGACAAGGTGGCCGCCGATCTGCGACCCGACGAAGGCGCGACCTACGACCAACTCATCGAGATCGACCTCGACCAGTTGAAGCCGCTCATCAACGGACCGCACTCCCCCGACCGCGCCCACAAGGTCGGCGCGGCCGTCGGCGCGGCCGCTCGCGAGAACGACTGGCCCATCGAGGTGTCGGCCGCACTCATCGGCTCGTGCACCAACTCCTCCTACGAGGACATCACGCGCGCGGCCTCCATCGCCCGCCAGGCGGTCGCCAAGGGCCTGAAGGCCAAGTGTGAACTCCTCATCAGCCCCGGGTCCGAGCAGATCCGCGCCACCATCGAGCGCGACGGACTACTCGCCGATCTCGAAGCGGTCGGCGCGACCGTGCTCGCCAACGCGTGCGGACCGTGCATCGGTCAGTGGGAGCGCTCGAAAGAGGCCACCGACAAGCCCAACAGCATCGTGAACTCCTTCAACCGCAACTTCCCCAAGCGCGCCGACGGTTCGGCCAACACGTTGTCGTTCGTGACCTCGCCCGACACCGTGATGGCGATCGCGTTGTCCGGTCGACTCGATTTCGACCCCACCGTCGACACCATCACCGCTCCCGACGGGTCGCTGGTCAAACTCGATGCCCCAGTGGGCGAGGTCCTTCCCGCACGCGGTTATGACAAGGGCTCCAACACCTTCACCGCTCCGCCGGCCGACGGCAGTGGTGTCACGGTGGCCGTCAGCCCCACCAGCGATCGCTTGCAGTTGCTCGAACCGTTCCCGGCCTGGGACGGCAAGGATTACCTCGGTCTACCCGTGTTGATGAAGGCCCAAGGCAAGTGCACCACCGACCACATCTCGGCGGCCGGCAAGTGGCTCACCTACCGCGGTCACCTCGAGAACATCTCGGGCAACCTCTTCATCGGTGCGGTGAACGCGTTCGACGGTGCGGTGGGCGAAGGCAAGGACGTCACCGACGGCGCGCGTCGTTCGTACCCCGACATCGCCAAGAACTACAGCCAGGCGGGAATCCGTTGGTGCGCCATCGGTGACCGCAACTACGGCGAGGGGTCGTCGCGCGAGCACGCCGCCATGGAGCCTCGTTTCCGCGGTGGCGTGGTGATCTTCGCGCGCTCGTTCGCCCGCATCCACGAGACCAACCTGAAGAAGCAAGGGCTCGTGCCGCTCACGTTCGCCGACCCGAACACCTACGAACTCATCGGCGAGGACGACCGCATCAACGTGCTGAACCTTCCGCCGGTCCCGGGGCGCAACGTCACCTGCCAGATCGTGAAGCCCGACGGCACCACCATCGACTTCGAGGGCGTGCACACCTTCAGCCCCGAACAGGTGGAATGGTTCAAGGCCGGCTCCGCGCTCAACATCGTGCGGGCCAAGGTGGCCGGCGGCCGCTGAGGTGGATCTCGTCGACGGAATTCGCGGCACCGGCGCGGTGCGCGCCTTCACCGACGAGCCCGTCGACGACCACACGATCACGCGCGTTCTCGACAACGCGCGTTTCGCCCCCAGTGGCGGGAACCGTCAGCCGTGGCGCGTCGCGGTGGTGAAGGACGCGACCATTCGCGAACAACTCGCCGTGGCGATGCAGCCGGTCTGGGACGAGTACGTCGCGCTGTCGGCCACGGGCGTGACACCGTTCTCCGTCGTGCCTCCGGCGACGTACGAGATGACGTCCACCGCTCCGGGCAACACTCCGAACCTGTTGTTGTCCGGGATCGCGTCCATTCCGGTGGTGCTCGCCGTGGCCGCCGACTTGTCCTCGATCGCCATGATGGACAAGGACCTCGGTCGCGTTCCCATCACCGGCGGTGCATCGGTGTACCCGTTCTGCTGGAACGTGCTCCTGGCGGCGCGAGCCGAGGGTCTGGGCGGCGTCATCACCACCTTCGCGTCCCGCGCCGAGCCCGTCACCGGTCCGCTGCTCGGACTACCCGAGAATCACGCACTGGTCGCGACCATCTTCCTCGGCCATCCGGTGAAGCAACCGACCCGGTTGACCCGAAAGCCCGTTGGTTCGTTCACCACCCTGGACCGCTTCGACGGCCCCACTTTCGGAGCCTGAGAGCACCTCAGTCCGAACCGGGTCGACGCGACGATTCGCTCGTCGGATCTCCCGAGTAGCCCGGCGGATACGAACGTCGAAGTTCGTCCGCGGTGGGCGTGCGCTTTGTGCGCGCCTCGGCGGGAAGCAAGTCGACGATCGCGCTCATGATCTTCTTGGTGTTGCTGTCGGCGGTCTTGCCGCGCAACGTCAACGGCTCTCCCACTCTCACCCGTACGGTCGGCGGATGGGTGACGTTCAACAGATTGGGCAAGCGCGAGGAACGGGGCCACACCAACTCGGTGCCCCACAATCCGACCGGAACCACCGGCACCTTGGCCTGCACGGCCAACGTCGCCGCACCCCAGCGACCCTTCAACACCGGTTCGAAGAATGCCGGACCCCGCGGAATGGTCCCCTCGGGCATGATCGCGACCAACTCACCGGCGGACAAGGCCTCGGCGGCGGCGCGCAACGGTTCGTCGCTGCCGGTGCCACGATCCACCCGGATACCGCCGAGTGCGGTGGCAAGTTGACCCACCACGGGAGCGTCGAAAACTTCCTTCTTGCCGAGGAAGCGCACCGGGCGACCGGTTCGAGCCACCGTGACGGCGATCGCCATCACGTCGAAGTACGAGCGATGGTTGCCGCAGATGATCGCGGGCCCCTCCGCGGGAATCAGTTCGGTGCCGTCGATGTCGAAGTTCGCGAACGGAATGAACTCCGGCCGCGCCAACTGCAGCAGCAAGCGCTGCAGTTCCATGTTGATCACCGGAATCTTGGCGACCCCGACCGGAACGTCGAAATGCACGACCGGCCACCGACGAGCCGCCGCCACGACCATCAGTCGAGGATCCGGATTCACCGCTGTGGGATGCCCCACCGCCGACAACAGTGGCGTGTCATACACACTGTCGGAATACGCGTAGGACAAGGACAAGTCGACGTCGTTGTCCTGTGCCCATTCGCGCACCGATTCGAGCTTGCCGATGCTCCACACGAACCGGCCGTCGATGGTGCCGTCATACGTTCCGTCGTCGCGCACTCCGTAACGCGTGGCCACCACGTCGTCGAATCCGAGAGCCCGCGCCAATGGCTCCACCAGATCGACCGGAGTCGTCGTCGCCATCACCAACGACCGACCTTCACGACGATGCATCTCGATGACCTGTCGCGCGTACGCAGGAACCAACGCGAGCAATCTCGGTGCGACGGCCTCGGCCACGCGACGCACGTCGGCTCGTGATCGGCCCTTGGCCAACGTGGCGGCTTGTCGTGCCAACACCATCGACGGCAACGTCTCGCCGATGCGGTTGAAGAGTTCGTACAACGCCTTCTCACCGGGGATGGACTGACTCACCAAGCCCGCCTCGCGCATGGCGTCGGAGAAGACCGCACCGGATGCGCCGATCAGCAACGTGCGATCGAGATCGAAGAATGCCGCCGACTTCACGGGCGGAACGGTAACGCCGAGTTCGACGCAGTCGGTCGGCTCGACACGACCTCGGAGAACGGGAAAGGCCCCGCATGGGGGATGCGGGGCCTCTCAACCTGGATCCCTGCGGTTGGGGGAACCGCTTGTTGGGATCATGTCGCAGGCGGTTGGGGGAACCACCTAACGATCTGTATGTGAAAGTATGCACGTGAATTGGTGACCATTCAAGTCGATACCAGCGATACCTGCTATCTTTTTTCGAGATGGATGTCCGCCAGCTCGCCTCCCTCGTGGCCATCGCCGACCACGGTTCGTTCTCGGCGGCCGCCCGAGCCCTGTTCACGGTGCAATCCAACATCTCGGCCCACGTGGCCAAATTGGAGCGCGATCTCGGCGTGAGCCTCATCGACCGTGCCACCGGGGATCTGACCGACGAAGGTGAGCTGGTCGTGGAGCGAGGACGGCGAATCCTGCGCGAGATGGACGAGATCGCCGCCGACATCTCGGCTCTCGACGACGTGGTCTCGGGGGAAACCCGCATCGGAGTGATCGGGACCACCGGACGCTGGTTGATGCCCCAGTTCCTCACGGCCCTGCGCGAGGCCCATCCGAACGTGCGGCCCATCATCTCCGAGGGGGGCACCTCCAGCCTGCTCCCCCGCTTGGTGTCGGGCCAGATCGATGCCGCCATCGTCCACCTACCCGTCGACGACAAGGAGCTCAGTGTGCACACCTTGTTCGCCGAGGACCTGGTGCTCCTGGTCCACGCCAAACACCCGTGGTCGAGCTACCGCACCCTTCCGATCACTCGATTGGGCGAGCATCCGTTGTTGCTACCGCCCCGATCGGCGGCCCTTCGTCGCATCATCAACCGCGCCGCCGAGGCGAACGGCGTCACGTTGTCGGTCCAGGCCGAGATCGACGGTGTGCGCTTGATGGCGTCGCTCGCCTTCGAGGGATTCGGCGCCACCATCGTGCCCGCCACCGCCATTCCCCGATGGTTGAAGGGCGATTTTTCCCGCATCGAGGTGCCCGGACTACCACGACGCGTCGTGGGCTGGGTGCAACGCAATCGACCACGACCGGGGGCGGCCACGCAGGTCGCCCGCGAATTGGCCGAATCACTGATTTCCGACCGTGGATCGCGTCAGCCGGGTGTGCATGTCGGCGGCGACGCGTTCCCTCTGAAGCCCTTTTGAGGCGTACTCTTTGGCGATGACTCCGGTGGACCTGCGCGCCAAGGTGCCCGGCGTCGCGCGGGCGATGGTGCGTGATCTCGGTGAGCGACGGGTCGTCTGGCTCGAGATCACCGCCGACGAACATCGCGGAGCGTTGTCCAGCGACTCGTCATCCATGATCACCACCGCGGCGCGCACCGCGGTGGCCGAACGCCTGCCACTGGTCGCGGTGATGGCCTCCTCGGGCGCGGATCTTCGCGAGGGATTCTCGGCTCTTCACGGATGGGGCTTGGCCGCCAAGGCCCTCACCGACTGCTCCGGCATGGTGCCCACCATCATCATCGTCGACGGCCCCGCCGTCTCGGGCCCCGCCCTCTTGCTCGGCATCGCCGATCACGTGATCATGACCGAACGCGCCTACGCCTTCGTGTCGGGGCCGAACATGGTCACCGAGTTCACCGGCGTCCCCATCGACAACGAGGAACTGGGCGGCTCGGGAGCCCACGCCCGTTTCACCGGTGCCGCCACGCTGGTGTCTCCCGATCTCGAATCCGCCACGTCGGCCGCCGAACACCTGTTGTCGTACCTGCCCGACAATTGCGACGTGGAACCTCCGCTGTGGTCGAGCGACGACGCCGCCGCGCGACCGACGCCCGAGGCCGGGTCGATCATCCCCACGTCGTCGACCGGCAGTTACGACGTGCGCTCCGTGATTTCGGCCCTGGTCGACGACGGAGACTTCCTCGAACTCCGCGGACGTTGGGCCGGAAACCTCGTGACCTGTCTGGCCACGATGGCCGGTCGACCCGTGGGCATCGTGGCCAATCAGCCGGTGGCGTTGGCGGGCACGCTCGACATTCCCGCCTCGCAAAAGGGCGCCCGATTCGTCTCGTTCTGCGACGCGTTCAACATTCCGATCATCACGCTCGTCGACACGCCCGGCTTTTATCCGGGCAAGGACCTCGAATGGCGCGGAATGATTCGCCACGGCGCGCAGCTGGTGTTCGCCTACGGGCGAGCGACGGTCCCGCGCATCTGCATCATCCTGCGCAAG
>JAJTEQ010000076.1 GCA_021298195.1 Ilumatobacteraceae bacterium | reverse complement strand
TCCACAGTAGAAGTCTGGTTGTTCTCCACCCCGACACTGCTTGGCACGACGATCGTGTTGCAAGACGGCACTTTCAGCCTCCCAGTGACAGTGCCTGGTAACACCCCAGCCGGATCGCACACCCTGCAGGCCGAAGGTCTGACCACCGCTGGTGATTTGAGGGCTGTGTCCGCTGGAGTAATTGTCAGCAAGGACGTTGCGTCGCCTGTGGTGTTGCCCGAGACGGGGTCACAATCGGATGGATGGCTGATCGTTGGGATGATCGCGTTGATCATCGGAACAGTGTTGGTCACGCGTCGCCGCAATCTTCGGTGAACCTCAGACGACTGGTGGTGTGCGATGTCGCATCACCAGTCGTCGACAGCAAAACAAGCGATCATCTCATGCGAACCCCGCCCTCACAAGAGAGGCGACGCTGGGAATCGAACCCAGGTGGAGGGCTTTGCAGGCCCTTGCCTAAACCACTCGGCCACGTCGCCAACCGGGATGGCGAGCCACACCGGAGCCGTCACCCTATCCCGACCGCCCCGATTTCCGGCGAGTGCTCGTCCGCGGGAACGCCCCGTGAGAGACTGCTCGTATGAAGTCACGCCAGATCAAGCAGCTCGCCGTCGTCGCCACCATCGGCCTTCTCCTCGCCTCGTGCGGAGGTGACGATTCGTCCGATGCCTCGGTGCCATCCACCGAGGGCTCCACCTCCACCGAGGCCCCCGACACCACCGAAGACGCGCCCGACACGTCGTCGGCTCCCGACCCGGCCGAACTGGCGAACACCTACGTCGAATCCGGCCCGCATCCCGTCGGTGTCACCACACTCGAACTGGAAGCCGGCAACAAGGTCGAAATCTGGTACCCGGCGGTCGAGGGAACCACGGGCGACGAGTCCTACGACGTGCGCGAGTTCGTGCCCGAGGCCATCCGTGCTCTTCTCACCGCCGACGTTCCCGCCGTGTACGAATACGAAGCCGGACGCGACGCCGCCATGGCCGATGGCACCTACCCCGTGGTCCTGTTCAGCCACGGCTATAGCGGCATCCGTCTGCAGAGCACCTTCCTCACCGCGCACCTGGCAAGTTGGGGCATGGTCGTGGTCTCCCCCGACCATTGGTCGCGCGACCTGTACCACGTTCTCAGCGCACCGGTTGGCGATCGGCAGTCCAGCATCGGCGAACTGCTGGCCTCGCTCGATCTCATCAGTGCCCAGAACACCACCGCCGGCTCCATCTTCGAGGGTCGCATCGACGACTCGCTCGTGGTGGCCGTCGGTCACTCGGCCGGTGGTGGCACCGTCGTCGGTGCGGCCGCCGACGATCGCATCGACGGCTACGTGTCGCTCGCTTCCGGCGTGGGCATCTCCACCGAGAACACCACCACGGCTCCGCTGAGCCTGCCGAACAAGCCGTCGTTCTTCATCGCCGGTGCGCTCGACGGTGTCATCTCGGCCCAGACGTCCACCAAGCCGTCGTTCGAGGCCGTGCCCGCTCCCAGCCGTCTGTGGATCATCGACGGCGTGGGCCACAACGGCTTCGACGACTTCTGCACCTTCGGCAACGGTTCGGGCATCATCGGTGTCGCCATGGCATCGGGCCTCGGACCCTTGCTCGAGGCTCAGCCACAGTTGAAGACCCTGGGCGAGGACGGCTGCGTGCCGCCCGCCCTCGACGTGAACCTCGGCTTCCCCATCATCAAGCACGCCGTCACGTCCCAGATCCGCTTCTGGTTCGGCGAGGACACCGAGCCCGTCGGCATCGGACCCGAGGTGGCCGATCACTACGAACTGGCGGTGGAGATCGCCGTTCGCGACTGACCGCTGTTGGTGTCGGTCCCCCGATGTGGGACACTGACCACATGGGGAAATCGACGGTCATCAAGAACGGTCGCGTGGTCGACGGCACCGGATCGCCGGCGTTCGTCGCCGACGTGCGCATCGAGGACGGCCGCATCACGGCCATCGGCGACAACCTGACGGGTGATGAAGTCGTCGACGCCACCGGTCGCGTGGTGGCGCCGGGCTTCATCGACATCCACACCCATTACGACGCCCAGGTGTTCTGGGATCCGGCCCTCACGCCGTCGTGCTACCACGGTGTCACCACGGTGGTGGCCGGCAACTGCGGCTTCACCATCGCCCCCACCCGCGCCGGCGATCGCGACCTGATCGCGCGCACCATGGAAAAGGTGGAGGACATGGACCCGGCCACCCTCAACGCCGGTATTCCGTGGGAGTTCGAGACCTTCGGCGAGTACCTCGACAGCATCCGCACCCGCGGCTCACTGCTCAACTTCGCCTCGTACATCGGCCACACCGCGTTGCGCATCTTCGTGATGGGCAACGAGGCCGTCGGGCGCACCGCCACCGACGACGAGATCGTCCGCATGGCCGACATCGTGCGCGAGGCCATGGACGCCGGCGCGGCCGGTTTCGCCTCCAGCTTCGCCGTCACCCACCGTGGTGCCGACGGACAACCGATCCCCAGCCGTTGGGCCGACCGTCGCGAGATCGATGCTCTGTGCGCGGCCGTGGGCGACTCCGGTCGCGGAGTCATCGGCGTGAATGGTGGCGAGAACCTCTCCTTGCCCGACTGCTACGAACTGCAGCCGCGCATCGGTGTTCCCATCACGTACACCGCGTTGCTCACCACCTCGCAAGGCACGCACCTGAAGGCGGCCGAGATCCATCGTGCCGGTGTGGCCCGCGGCGTGAACGTGTGGCCGCAGGTGTCGTGCCGACCGTTGTCGTTCTCGCAGACCATGGTCGAGCCGTTCACCCTGAACATCAATCCGGTGTTCGCCGAACTGATGCCGACGTCCCTCGACGAGCGCCGTGCCGCGTACACGGACCCCGCCTGGCGCGCCCGCGCCATCGACTTCTGGGCCTCGGGCCAGGTGCTCAGCCCGCGTTGGGACGCCTTCGAGATCATGGAGGCCGCCTCGTCGCCGGAGTTGATCGGACGCCGCGTGGCCCACTTGGCCGAAGAGATGGGCATGTCCCCCTTCGACGCCCTCCTCGAGGTCACCCTGCGCGAACCCGACCTGAAGTTGCGCGTGAAGGCTCTGCTCGCCAACGACGACGTGGACGGCATCACCATGTTGCTCAACACCGATCAGTGCACGTTGGGCCTCAGCGACGCCGGCGCCCACGTGGGCCAGTTGTGCGACGCCGTGCTGCCCACCGACCTGCTCGGGTCGTGGGTTCGCGAACGTCGCGCCCTCACCCTCGAACAGGCGATCAACAAGCTCACCAAGGTGCAGGCCGACCTGTTCGGCTTCGCCGATCGCGGGGTGTTGCGTCCGGGCGCTCACGCCGACGTCGTGGTGTTCGACCCCGACACCGTGGCACCGGGTCCGGTCAGTCGCGTGCGCGACTTCCCCGCCGACGGCGAACGTCTGACGGCCTCGCAGCCCACCGGCATGCATCACCTGTTCGTGAACGGCGTCGAGGTGGTCCGCGACGGACGCATCCTCGACGAAACGTCACGCCCGGGCCAACTGGTCAGCCCGTCCGGTCGCGACTAACGAACCGCGTACGACACCGGAAGCGTCTTCAAACCACCCACGAAGATGGTCTTCATCCACTTGGGCTCGCCCGCCAACTCGATGTGATCCAGTCGCGGCAACAACTCCCTGAAGAAGGCCTTCAGTTCCATGCGGGCCAACATCGCGCCGAGGCAGTAGTGCACTCCGAAACCGAAGGCCAGGTGCTTGTTCGGTGAGCGACCGACGTCGAAGGCGAACGGATCCACGAACGCGTCCTCGTCACGGTTGCCCGAGGGATACGAGAGCAGAACCGACTGACCCGCCAGGATCGTCTTGTCGCGCAACCGGTAGTCCTCGGTGGCGGTGCGCATGAAGTGCTTCACCGGCGTGACCCAGCGGATCATCTCGTCCACGGCGGTGTTCATGAGGCTCGGATCGTCCTTCAGTCGCTTCAACTGGTCGGGGTGCTGCATCAACGCGTGCAATCCTCCGGCCATGGCCGAGGCCGTGGTGTCGTGGCCCGCGGTGGCGGTGATCACGTAGTAACCGATGGTCTGCATCATCGTGAGTTCCTCGCCGTTGATGCGCGCGTTGGCCACCACCGAGGCCATGTCGCCGGTGGGGTTCGCCCGTCGCTCCTCGGTGAGCCGGGTGAAGTAGGCGAAGAAGTCCTGGATCACGGCCATGATGTCGGTGGGATCGGCACTGCGTTGCATCTCCTCGTCGGCGGCCCCGAACAACTCCTGGGTCAACTTCAGCATCCGTCCGTAGTCGCTCTCGGGCAGACCCAGGATCGACAGGATCACGTTCAGCGGCATGAACATGGCGATGTCGCGCGCGAAGTCGCACGTTCCGCCCATCTCGGCCATCTTGTCCACGTAGCGCTTCGCGTAGTCGGCCAACAGACCCTCGAGCTTGGCCAGGTTCTTCGGCAGGAACCACTCCTGGGTGACGCCGCGCAGATCACGGTGTTCCGGATCGTCGACGTGGATGAGCGTGCGCAACAAGCCACCCGATTTGCCCGAGCGGGCATCGTCCTCGATGGAGCCGAGCACCGGACGCGGCTCGTTCAGGAAGATCTGGTTCTTGGCTTCGATCTCGAAGATGTCCGCGGACTTGGTGATGGCCCAGAACGAGTTGAAGCCGACACCGTGGCTTTCCACCCAATGAACGGGATCCTCGCGGCGCAACATGGCGCAGGCCCGATGGAAATAGTCCTCGTCGGCGTAGGCCGCCGGATCGACGAAGACGTAGCCGGCTTCTTCGACGTTCTTCGGCTGACGATTTTCCATGACTTCCCCCTCACCCTCACGAACAGTTTGTCGCATGCGGAACCACGTGGGCGTGCTCCGAGTAGAGTTTCTGACGAGCCGTCAGAAACGGCCGGAGGGGAACATGAGCACCACAGCGCGCACCACCACCGCCCACTCGGACATCGTCGCCACCCGCGACCCCGGCGCCAACATCACGCAGGACCGCATCATGTTACGGGGCAAGCGCATCGGGCCCATCTTGCACCTGGCCGAGGAACGAGCCCGTCTGGCCGCTATCGAATGGCCTCACTTCGATGTCGAGCGCTTGGGTGCCACCATCGGGGCCGTGCTGCACGGCGTCGATCTGTGCGGCCCTCTCTCCGACGAACTGATCGCCGAGATCCGCCGGGCCCTGCACGAGTTCAAGGTGATCTTCTTCCGCGACCAGCCCCTCACGTCCGACCAACACGTGGCGTTCGCCCGACGTTTCGGTGAACTCGAGATCCATCCGTTCATCCCCTCGAACACCGGTGCGCCCGAACTGGTGCGCTTCGAGAAGTCGTTCGACGTGAAGGGCTACGAGAACACCTGGCACCACGACGTCACCTGGCGCGAGTGCCCCAGCATGGGAGCGGTGTTGCACGGCGTGCAGGTGCCCGAATCCGGGGGCGACACGTTGTTCAGCGACATGTACGCCGCCTACGAGGGGCTCACCGACGAGCAGAAGCACTTCGTCGACACCCACGAGGCCGAGCACGACTTCCTCATGTCCTTCGGCCGACAAGTGAACCCCGAGCAAATGGCCGAGATGCGGGCCAAGTACCCCACGGTGATCCACCCCCTGTCGGCGACGCACCCGGTCACCGGGCGGCGACACCTCTACGTGAACCCCATCTTCACCAACCGCATCCTGGGTGTGGACGACGCCACCAGCGAGCGCATGTTGTCGGAGCTGTGGAGCGCCAGCGACAGCGTCGAGTACCAGTGTCGCTTCCATTGGGAGAAGGACTCGGTGGCGTTCTGGGACAATCGCGCCTGCCAGCACTACGCCAGCAGCGACTACTGGCCCGAGATCCGCATCATGGAACGGGCCAGCATCACGGGCGGTCGTCCCGTTCGTTGAGGGCTTGGGCGAATGAACCCCCAAATTTGACGGCTTAACGATCCCAACAGGTGGGAGGGCTGACTAGTTTCGCCCCATGGACGAACAGCGCCACGAGATCGATCCCGAACTGGACTTCACCGTCACGCTCAGAGGCGGACGCGGACCGGCCGGCCATCCCACTCGTCCGGAGATTCGACTGCTCTCCCCCGACTTCTACGCCGACTTCGACGAACTCACCACGTGGATGCGCGCCGAGTCTCCGCTGTATTGGGACGACCACACCGGCATCTGGGGTGCCGCCAGCCACGAGCTGGTGTCCATGATGAGTCGCGAGTGGCACACCTTCTGTTCCGGCAAGGGTTCACGACCCGAGAGTTCGGTTCCGTCGATGATCAACTTCGACGCGCCCGAACACACCAAGCGTCGCCGACTGGTGGGAGCGGGCTTCACCCCGCGACGCGTCGCCGAACACGAGCCCTTCCTGCGCCGCGTCGTGAACGAACTCATCGACGGAGTCATCGACACGGGCGAATGCGACATCGTGCGCGACATCGCGACGCCATTGCCGATGTTGATGATCGGCGAGTTGATGGGCCTGCCCCGCGAGGACAACGACATGTTGCTCCACTGGTCCGATCTGTTCGCCACCGGGGGTGAGGAGATCCGCTCCGAGGTGGAGCGCGCCGTCGTCGAGTGGAACGACTACATCATGCGCAAGGTCCACGAGCGACGCGGAGGCGACGGACAGGATCTCGTCAGCCTCGTGGTGAACGCCGAGTGGGAGGGCCAGAGCCTGTCCGATCTCGACGTGATGTTCGAGACCATGCTGGTGCTGGTGGGCGGGGACGAAACCACCCGTCACGTCATCTCCGGAGGCGTGGCCGCTCTTCTGCAACATCCCGACCAGATGGACCGACTGCGCACGGACCCGGCGTTGCTCCCCACCGCCATCGAGGAGATGCTCCGTTGGAGCAGCCCGATCCGCAACATGAACCGCACCGCCACCAAGGACGTGGAGGTGAACGGTCATCTCATCCGCGAGGGAGACCGCGTGTTGCTGCTCTACCCCTCGGCGAATCGCGACGAGAAGGTGTTCGACGACCCCTTCCGATTCGACGTCGGTCGCACGCCCAACGATCACGTGGCCTTCGGCGCCTACGGGCGCCACCACTGCCTGGGCGCACCGCTGGCGCGTCTGGAGTTGCGCATCATGTTCGAGGAGTTGTTGCGCCGCCTGGACGACATCCGGCTGACCTCGGACCACATTCCGTGGCGGCGGGGCAACTTCGTTCTGGGACCGAACTCGGTGCCGGTCAGTTTCCGCGCTCGCTGAGCGCATTCGCCCGCCTCAGGCGGTGAGACCCTTGCCCGTGCGGTCGAT
>JAJTEQ010000075.1 GCA_021298195.1 Ilumatobacteraceae bacterium | reverse complement strand
GTGACGGTGCGCGTGATCGGGGTGTTGTTGATCTCGGCCCTGCTGGTGCTGCCGGCGGTCACCGCGCGTCTGCTCACGAATTCGTTCGGACGCATGTTGTGGTTGTCGCCGGTGTTGGGCGCGGTGTTCGGCGGTGTGGGAATGTACGCCAGTTGGTACGCCGACGTCCCGAGCGGTGCGGTCATCATCATCGCCGGAACCATCGTGTTCATCGCGGTGTACACCGCCGCGGGCGTTCGTCGTCGTGCGCGGGTGGCCGGCATGGACCACCACGGTCCGTCACTGCGGTCCGCGTAGCACCCATTCCACGCCCTGGGGCGTGTCGCGCACTTCCACGTCGACCGCCGCCAGACGATCGCGGATGAGGTCGCTCAGGTCGTAGCGCTTGTCGGCGCGCACCGCGGCCCGCAGTTCCAGCAGCACCCCGATGTACGGTCCGATGACGTCGCGCGGATCCGCGAGTCCACCGACGGCGGCATCACCAAGACGAACGATCATGGAGCGCAACGCCGAATGCGCATTGTCCATTTCGGAGCTTTGCAGGGTGTCGTTCGACCAGTTCCGGATGGCGGCCTCGAGGTCGAGCGCCGCTCGCGCCGCGTCGCCGGCCCGTCCCGCGGCGAGCGCCTCGTCGAACGCGCGTAGGCAACGCTCGATGTCGCCGGCGAGCGACGCCGGAGCGTTCTGGTCGATCGAGTCGTCGACACTCGTCGGTGCGATGGTCGTCGAAACCAAGGTCGACGACGAAGAACCGGTCACCCGCCGCGGATCGCGGAGTTGATCGATGCTGATCACCGAACCCGACCGATGGACGACGGATTCCCCACGCACGCGAACGGTGATGGTGCCGTTGCCGATGATGCTGGCGGTGTTGGCATCCAGGTCGAGCACGACGCCGGTGTGTTCGTCCACCCCGATGACATGTGCGTCGTCGGGCAGTTGCTCTTCCAACACCCGCAGTCGACGTTCACCCAGATAACAGAAACGGGTGTCGTGATGACCGCCTTCGGCGTTGTCGTAATGGGGAATCACCGCGACATTCAGACCGATCTCGCCCAACACGTCGAGCCCGTCGAGCCAGTACGGCTCCTCGCCGACCTTGTAGATCTCGTACACCGGCACGGTGAAACGACCCAACGTCAACGCCGCCGCCGATGCGAAGGTGACCGCACCACCGGTTCGCATCTTCGCGCGCACGAGTTCGGGCACGGCCGTGCCCGCCCACTGCCGCAGGGCATAGGTCGGGCTGCCCGGTCCGGCGAACAAGTAGTCGGCACGACGGATGCGATCGAGACCCTGTTCGACGGTGAGCGGGTCCTCGTCATGAAGTCGGGTGAGTCCGGCCACCTCGATGGGATGCCCCACCGACTTGCGGAAGTACTCCACGGCGCGCCCCGCCAGCTCGGGTGCGTTCTCCTGGAAGCCGTACGGCGTGTCGAGAACCACGGCGTTGGGGGTTCCGGGCAGTCGCGCGATGAGGTCGCGGTGCGGCTTCATCATCGTCGGCGCGGTCTCGCCCGAGCCCATGATGGTGAGAAGTCGGGGCTGACTCATGACAGGAATCCGTTCTCGACGTTTTCGACGAGCACGTCCGCGCATCGTTGCGGATGTTGGGCGTGCAGGTCGTGGTGCGCGGGTCGGAACCAGTGCGCCCGTCCACGCTTCAAGCTGGCCACGGCTCGATCGATGGCCAGTTCCTTGTCGTTGGTCCAGGCGACGTCGCCCGAATCGGCGGGAAGGAAGAGCACGGGGCGCTCGATGTGGGGAAACAATTCCGACGGACGGTGAGACCACAACTCGCGCAGGATGCTCATGTGACGCTCGAAGATCAGATGTGGTCGGATCGTTCCGTCGTCGAGGAACTCGAAGTTCGACAATGATCCGATGATTCCGGTTTCGGGCCAATCGTCGTTCGTGGCTCTGATCGCGCTCTCCAAACGGCTGGCGCGCATGCCGGCGAGACGTGGTGGTGCCATGCGACGCGCGCAGTCGTCCCACTCGGGGAACAGGCGACCCAACTCGATGACGCCCCCGTCGACGGCCACCGCGCCGATCACTCGGTTCGGATGGCGATGACCGGCGTGCACGACGACGTTCCCGCCCCACGACTGCCCCACGAACACCGCGCGCTCGATTCCCAGATGGTCGAGGACTCCGTTGAGATCGCCACAGACCGTGTCGAAGTCGTAGCCGTCATCGGGTTTGTCGCTGGCTCCGTGGCCGCGAAGGTCGATCGCGACGCTGGCGTAACCGGAACGGGCGAGAGCCTCTCCGACGCCGTCCCACATGCGGGCATTCGAGGCCAGGCCGTGGATCAGCAGGAAGACGGGGGAGTCGGAGCGTCGTTCGCCGCGTTGGATGGTGCGCAGGACCGGACCCTGTCCGGTGGGGACGCGTTCGATCACGGCGCCCTCGAGGGGAAAGCGTTCGCGCGACGAATTCATGCCCCGAGTCTGCCCTCGATCGGGGATGTTTGCCCGAACGAGAGGTTGTTCGGTCTGCGATTCGTGGCACGATGGAGCCGTGTCCAGCGCCCACGAAACGTTGACCGGCAAGATCGCCACGCTCGAGGGCATCCTCCGGGACCTGGGATCGGTCGTGGTGGCTTTCAGCGGAGGTGCCGATTCGGCGTACCTCGGCGCCGTGGCGCATCGGGTGCTCGGTGCCGACCGTGCGCACGCGGTGACGGCGGTGTCGCCCAGTCTGGCCGGTGACGAGGAGCGCGATTGCCGAGAATTGGCCGTCGAGTGGGGTCTGCGTTGGACGCCGGTGTTGACCGCCGAGATGGAACGTGCGGCGTACCGAGCCAACGACATCGACCGCTGTTATCACTGCAAGGCCGAATTGATGGACGTCGTCGGGCCGATCGCCGCGAACGAGGGGGCCACCGTGGTGCTCGGAGTGAACCTCGACGACCTCGCCGATCATCGACCGGGTCAACGCGCGGCCATCGAACACGGTGCGGTCTTCCCGTTGGTGCAGGCCGGCTTCACGAAAGACGACGTTCGCGCCGCCTCGCGCCTGGACGGGTTGCGCACCTGGGACAAGCCCGCCGCGGCGTGCCTGGCCAGTCGGGTCCCGTACGGCACCCCGGTGAGCATCGAGATCCTCAGCCGTGTCGATCGGGCCGAGGCCGCGTTGCATCGACTCGGATTCCGTCAGGTACGGGTGCGTCACTACGGCGAAACTGCCCGTATCGAGGTCGAGGAGAACGATCTGGGGCGGGCGGTGGTTGCCCGTCTGTCCATCGTCGACGAGGTCAAGAAGGCCGGATACCGGTATGTCACCATCGACCTGGAGGGCTTCCGGTCGGGGAACCTCAACAATGGTCTCACCGACCGTGAGGGTTCGTCGGCGGACCCATCTCGCTCGTAGGGTTTGCTCGTCCCGGCCGTACCGGCCCGCGTCATCCGAGGAGAACCATGAAGCTGTCCATGATGCTCAATTACGCCGGGGGTTTCCATGCCGCTGTCGATCGCGTCGTCGAATTGGAGAAGGCCGGACTCGACGTGGTCTGGATCGCCGAGGCGTACAGCGCCGACGCCATCAGCCAGGTCGGGTATCTCGCCGCCAAGACGAACACGGTCGAAATCGGCACCGGCATCGTGAACGTGTACAGCCGCACCGCGGCGCTCATGGCCATGACCGCCGCCGGATGCGACTACGTCAGCAACGGACGATTCATTCTCGGTCTCGGCGCCAGTGGTCCGCAGGTGATCGAAGGCTTCCATGGTGTGCCGTACGAGAAGCCGATGCAGCGCATCAAGGAGTACATCCAGGCCTGCCGCATGATCTGGGCCCGCGAGGAGCCGTTCCACATGGACGGACAGACCGTCAAGGTGCCGTTGCCCGCCGGTGAAGGAACCGGACTCGGCAAGCCGTTGAAGATCATCAAGCCGGGCCAGGAGATCCGCAAGGACATTCCCATTTGGTGGGCGAGCCTCATGGGCCTCAGCGTTCAGGCCACGGCCGAAGTCGCCGACGGTTGGTTGCCGATCTTCTTCGACCCCGACAAGTTCCAGAACGTGTGGGGCGACGACCTGAAGAAGGGTCTGGCCAAGCGCGATCCGAACCTTCCGCGCTTGCAGATCTCGGCCGGTGGCATGGTGGCCATCGACGAGAAACTCACCGGTGAGGCGCAGGACAAGATTCTCGACTACTCGCGACCGAACGCCGCCCTGTACATCGGCGGCATGGGAGCGCGCGACAAGAACTTCTACAACACCATCTGCAAGAAGTACGGATACGAGAAGGAAGCCATCGAAATTCAGGACCTCTACCTGTCGGGTCGCAAGGACGAAGCCGCCGCCGCCGTTCCGCGCGAGATGCTGGCGAACTCGAACTTGGTCGGACCCAAGAGCTTCATCAAGGAGCGACTGGCGGCGTTCAAGGAGGCCGGTGTGACGGTGTTGTCGGTGAACCCCGTGGGCCCCGACGCCGCCAAGACCATCGAAACCCTCAAGGAAATGATCTCCTGATGGTGGCCACGAACAACATCGGGGGTTCGGTCGCCCCGGGTTGGGAGAATGTCCGCGACGCGTTCGTGGCGAACTTCGACGGTGAGGAAATCGGAGCGGCCACGGCCGTCTATCACCGAGGTCGCAAGGTCGTGGACCTGTGGGGCGGTTCGTTCGATGCCGAGGGCACCCGCGACTACACCGAGGACACCTTGCAGTTGGTCTTCTCCACCACCAAGGGGATCACGGCCATCGCCGTCGCCATGTGCGTCGAGCGCGGGTTGCTCTCCTACGACGAGAAGGTGTCGACGTATTGGCCCGAGTTCGCGGCCCAGGGCAAGGGCGACGCGACGGTGGCGCAACTGCTGTCGCATCAATGCGGTCTCTACACGGTCGACGGTGACATCTCACTCGCCGAGGCCCTCGACTGGAACACGATCACCGCCCGACTCGCGGCCACCGCCCCGATGTGGCCCATCGGGACGCAACACGGGTACCACGCACTGACCTACGGGTGGCTGGCGGGCGAATTGGTTCGTCGGGTCGATCCCGCGCACCGCAGCCTCGGCACCTTCGTGCAGCAGGAGATCGTCGCGCCGGTGGGCGGCGAGTTGTGGATCGGTCTGCCCGAGTCGCAGGAATCACGCGTGTCGCCGATGGTCGGTGGCTTGAACACCATGGACGACTCCAACCTCGATCCGGCCGTGAAGGCCATGATGGAGCAGTTCATGGGGCCGAACTCGCCTGGCGGACGCGCGCTCAGTCTCAACGGTGCGTTCAGCGTCGACGGTGCGTTCAACCGCCGCGACGTTCACGCCGCCGAGATCCCGGCCGCCAACGGAATCACCAACGCGCGCACCCTGGCCCGCATCTACGCCGCCACCATCGGCGACGTGGATGGTGTGCGTCTGTTGAAGCCCGAGACCGTCGAGCGAGCGCGTACCAAGGTGACGCCGGAGAACGAACCGGATGCCTGCTTGATCATGCCCACCACCTTCGGCATGGGGTTCATGGTGCACGGCATGTTCAGCCTGTTCGGCGGTCCCGGTTCGTTCGGGCACCCCGGAGCCGGTGGATCGGTGGCGTTCGCACTACCGGAGTCCGAGTTGAGCGTGGCCTACGTCATGAACAAGATGGCCACGAACCTGGCCAACGACGTCAGGGCGCAGACGTTGGCGAACTCAGCAGTCGAATGCGCAGGCGTCGCGTCGCGTTGATGTAGACGAAGCTGGCCACCGCGGCCGCTCCGGTGAAGACGGTGATGGTCTCCCGAACGCCGATGGCGTCGGAGAGCAGGCCAGCCAGGGCACTGGTGACCGACATGGTGAGTGTCACCAACGCGAAGTCGCCGGCGATGATGCGACCGCGCAATTCGTCGGGCGATCTCATCTGCAGGCCGAACGTGCTCAGAGTCCATTGCGCGCCTCCACCGAGATGCGCCAGCACGATGAACAGCGCCGCCATGGCGAACACCGGCATCCAGGCACCCACTAGATAACAGAGACTGAACGTCAGGCTCGACACTCCGCACACCTTCAGCACTCGACCCAGATCGCGACCGGTGTACTTCATGGCCAAGGCTGGACCGATTCCGGCGCCGAGGCCACGGGCTCCGATCAGGATGCCGCGGTAACCGTCACCACCGTCGAACACGTCCGAGGCCAACACCGCCAATTGCGACACCACGCCGCTTCCCACGGCGAAGGTCGTCTTCGACAGCACGAGGGCCATCAACACCGGGTCCCGACGCGCGTGGGTGAGGGCTTCGCCCATGTCGGCCACCGGGCGCAGCCGTGGGCGCCTCTTCGCAGGATCCGTCGGGGCTTGCATCGGCGTGCGGATGAGCGAGAAGAAGATCCCGGACACGACGAACGACAATGCGTTTGCCATGAAGGCGGCATCGCGTCCGAACGTGGCCGCGAACAGGCCGCCGATGGCGGCCCCGACGGCCAGCATCACGCCCCAGGTCGAGCCGAGGAGTGCGTTGGCCTTCGAGAGTTCCTCGTCGTCGCGCGCGATGTTGGGGATCGCGGCTTGTGAGGCCGGTCCGACGACGGCGGCCAGAGCGGACACGGTGCTCTGGAACACGAAAGCCAACCACACGGTGTCGGCGCCGACCAACAGCAACCCCAGTGCCGCCAGGGCCTGGAAGCCCGACACCACCACGAGGATGCGGCGACGATCGAATCGATCCGCGATCGGTCCGGCGATCGGGGACGCGAAGAACGAGGGCAACGAGAACGACACCATCACCATCGACACGAGGAAGTTGGAGTCGGTCAGGTCCTTGATGAGACCGACCAGCGCGACGAAAGAGAACCAGTCGCCCATGTACGAGATGACCTGAGCGACGAACATCCGACGCATGTCGGAGTTCGTTCGCAACATCGTCAACATGGGAAGGAACCCGAATCGTACGAGACGGTCATTTCGCGTATCGCGAGAATGCGGCGATCACCTGTTCCGCCTCGCGCACGATGGCGCGCACCAGATCGCCCGCGGGCACCAGTTCGCGCACCGCGCCGACACCCTGGCCGGCGGGCATGAACTCACGCTTGGGGTCCACCTCCACCTCCGGGGGAGCTCCCATATGGTTGGCGCCGGCGTTCATGGACACGCCCACCTGCTCGGGGAACTTCTTCAGTTCCTCGGGGTGTTCCTCGAAGTGTTGCGTCCACTCGGTGCGCACCACGCGGCAGGTCTTGCCGGTATACGCGCGCGACACGACGGTGCCGTCCTCGGGGAGTTCGAGCAAGGTCTGTTTGTAGGCGTTCGGCGCGTGCGCTTCGGGTGTCGCGATGAAGCGCGTGCCCATCCACACTCCATCG
>JAJTEQ010000074.1 GCA_021298195.1 Ilumatobacteraceae bacterium | reverse complement strand
CAGGGTTGCGTCCTGCGGCGACCCCACCTGCACCACGGCCACCACACGCGCGATCGACACCACCGGTGACGTCGGCTGGTACACGTCGATCGCCATCGGTGTCGACGGCAACCCGGTCATCAGCTATTACGACGATACGAACCTTGACCTCAAGGTTGCGTCCTGCGGCGACCCCACCTGCACCACGGCCACCACACGCGCGATCGACACCACCGGCCGAGTTGGCTACTCCACGTCGATCGCCATCGGTGTCAACGGCAACCCGGTCATCAGCTACACCGACATGACGAACAGTGACCTCAAGGTTTTCAGTCCGTGGTGGATGGCCGGTGGCCGCTGAAGCACCTCGATCTGGGTTGCCAAACGGGTCGGAAACCGGCACATTTGGTACCCGGAAGGCGTGGGGATCAGAGGTGTTCGAGGACGATCTCGCAGGCGCTCACGGTGATGCCGGCGCCTTCTTCCACGTTCAGTTCCGTCACGACGCCGTTCTCGATGATGGCCGAGTAACGCTGCGAGCGCGCGCCCAGTCCGAACGCCGAACCGTCCATCGCCAGACCCATCGCGTTGGTGAACACGCCCGCGCCGTCGGCGAGCATCACGATCCCCTCGGCGCCGCTGGCCTTGCCCCATTGATCCATCACCCACGGATCGTTCACGCTGACGCACGCGATGGTGTCCACGCCCTTGGCGCGCAGGGCGGCCTGGTTCTTCACGTAACCGGGCAGGTGGACCATCGAGCAACCGGGGGTGAAGGCGCCCGGCACGGCGAACAGAACGACCTTGCCCTTGCCCAACACGTCGAGTGAGTTCACCGGCGACGGCATGCCGTTCTCGCCGAGCACGTGCAGGGTGACGTTGGGGATCTGGCTTCCGACGGAAATGGACATGGTCTCTCCTCGAGCAATTGGTCTACTGGGACGGGGCGAAATCTAGGGCGAAGCCGGCGTCATTGCTCAGTCGGATGTTCGATCTCCTGGACCACCTCGGGGATGTCACGTCGGGCCCGTCGGGCGGACTGGACGAACGAGAGGGCGAACAGGCCACCGACCACGTACCACTGGTAGTCCTCGATCCAGCTCAGGAACGAGCGGATCTGCTCCTCGAAGGCCTGTCCACCCGCCCACAGAATGGAAAGTCGAATCGCGATACCGACGGCCAACAGGGCGGCGTAATGGCGGGGGTTCATACGTCGGTGGCCCGCCATCATCCACACGAGGTTCGACGCACAGAACACGATGACCACCAACCAGCCGGCACGGTCCATCGCCCGGGCGAACCAGTGGTAGAGGGCAGGCAACTCGCCGGCCTGCTTCTCGGTCCAGGCGATGGCCCGCTCGCCGTACCAACGTCCGAGGAAGAACAGGGCCATGCCGGCCACGAAAATGCGCGAGAAACCGATGAGGGCGTACGGAACGACGTCGATGTAGGGGACCGACCCGAACAGGTTGCGGTTGCGACTGGACAGAGCCAACACGGCGGCAGGGTGTTCGTCCACCCACGCCGGTCCGAGGTTTGAGCCGATGGTGCCCAAGGTGAACAGCAGTCCGGAGGCGATCAACACGAATCGTCGGGCGTTGGCCGACACCGCAGGCAACTCGTGTGCCGTCGAGGTGGAGGGACCGGCGGGCGGGAGGGGCGACGTTGCCTCGGACATCGAAGCGATCCTAGGAGTATTGTTTTGCCGATGTCGGTCGGGAACCGCGTGAAAGTGGGGGTATGGACATGCCGGATGGCGCGAAGCGAGACGTGAAGAGCCCACGGATTCCCGGTTCCATGCAGGACGTGCCGCTGTCGGTGCATCATCTGTTCGACCGCGCCGAGCGCTACTTCGGACACAAGACCATCACCACCGCCACGGCCACCGGCATCGAGCGCACGACCTACGCCGAGTGGGCGGTTCGCACGCGCAAGTTGGGCACGGTGCTCGACCGGTTGGGTATTTCGTCGGCTGGTCGCGTGGCCACGTTCGCCTGGAACACCGCCCGACACCTCGAGTTGTACTTCGCCGCCCCGTGCACCGGACGCGTGTTGCACACGCTCAACATCCGACTGTTCCCGGAGCAGTTGACCTACATCGTGAACCACGCCGAGGACGAGGTGATCTTCGTCGACAAGTCCATCTTCGGATTGCTGGCACCGTTGCTTCCGACGTTCGAGACGGTGAAGCACCTCGTCGTCATGGACGACGGAAAGGGCGAGATCCCCGCCGACACCGCGGGCATCAAGGTTCACGACTACGAGGAACTGCTCGCCACGGCCGAGCCGGCGACGTTCGCCGAGGTGCCCGAGCACACCGCGGCCAGCATGTGTTACACCAGCGGCACCACCGGTAACCCCAAGGGCGTGGTGTACACGCACCGCAGCACGTTCCTGCACACGATGGCCACGATGATGACCGACGGTTTGGGTGCCAGCGAGCGCGACAAGATCCTGCCGGTGGTTCCCATGTTCCATGCCAACGCCTGGGGACTCGCCCATGCCGCCGTGGCCTCGGGAGCCGACTTGGTGATGCCCGGTCCGGATCTGTCGGGTCCGGCCATCGCGAACCTCATCGTGAACGAGCGTCCCACCATCGCCGCCGGCGTGCCCACCATCTGGATGGGCGTGTTGCCCGAATTGAAGGGTCGCGACACGTCCAGCCTGCGGGCCATTCCGTGTGGTGGCTCGGCGGTGCCGCGGGCGCTGAGCGAGGCGTATCGCGAGCAGTTGGGTCTGCCCATCCTGCAGGCCTGGGGCATGACCGAAACCAGTCCCATCGCCGCGGTGTGTCACCTCGACTCGGACCAGTTGTTGCTCGACGTGAACGCCCAAGCCGACCTGCGCACGCAAGTGGGACGCATCGTGTTCGGCGTCGAGTGTCGGGTGGTGGAGCCGGGAACGACCACCAGCGTCCCGTGGGACGGCGAGAGCAGCGGCGAGTTGCAGTGTCGGGGCAACTGGATCGCGGCCACGTATTACAACGACGAGCGCGCCGGCGAGAGTTTCAGTTCCGACGGGTGGTTGCGCACCGGAGACGTGGCGGCGGTCGACGCGCGCGGGCGCATCCGCCTGCTGGATCGCACGAAGGACTTGATCAAGTCCGGCGGCGAATGGATCAGTTCGGTCGAGATCGAGAACGAACTCATGGCTCACCCCGACATTCGCGAGGCCGCGGTCATCGGTGTGTTGCACCCCAAGTGGAGCGAGCGGCCGTTGGCCTGTGTGGTGCTGGAACCCGGAAAGGAAATCTCCAAGCAGGAGATCCTCGATTATCTGGCGCCGAAATTGGCCAAGTGGCAATTGCCCGACGACGTGGTGTTCATCGACGAGGTTCCCAAGACCAGCGTGGGCAAGTTCTCGAAGAAGACCCTGCGTGATCGTTTCGCGGATTACCAGTTGCCCACCATCTGAGGCGACAATGGTTCGCATGAATCGGAAGTCGCGTAACTCCACGTTCGTCATCGCGGCGGCGTTCGTGTCGTTGCCGTTCGCACTCATGACGGCTTGTGCCCCCGATTCTCCCGATGCCACCGGGGGATCGAAGCCCGATGACGCTGGCTCGGCCATCACCACCACCATCGCGACCGTGCCACCCAACGGCGAATCGGTCACCGTGCAGGTGCTCGACAACTCGTATCGCCCCATCGACATCGAGATCGCGGCCGGCACCGAGGTGGTGTTCGACAACCGTGGACGCAACGAGCACAACATCCTCCCGGACTCGGTGAAGGACGACGCCGGTCTCGCGGAGATGATGGCCAACGACACGTCGCCGGCGGCGTGGGGTGTCGTGTCCACCGAGTTCGCTCCCGGAGAAGTTTTCCGGCACGTCTTCACGGCCCCGGGTGTCTACCCGTATTACTGCTCGATACACGGAGTCCCGGGGGTGGGCATGTACGGGGTCATTCGTGTCGACTGAGGTCCCGCACTAGATTGTTCACGTCGCTTCCGCGACATCCTGAGGGGGAAAACATGAGATTGTTCCGCGCGCTTCTCGGCGTGTCCGTATTGAGTGTTTCGTTGCTCGCGTGCGGTTCGGGCGACGACGACGCAGTGGATGCTCCGTCGACCGAGGCACCCACATCGGAGGCTCCGTCCACCGAGGCTCCGTCCACCGAGGCGCCCGCGGCCGGTGTGTTGAACGTGCCGGCCGACTACGCCACGATCCAGGAAGCCGTCGATGCGGCGGTCGAAGGTGATCTGATCCTCATCGCGCCCGGTACCTACAAAGAAGCGGTGCAGGTGACGACGAACAACATCGTCATCCGCGGCCTCGACCGCAACACCGTCATCATGGACGGCAACTTCGAACTCGACAACGGATTCCGCGTCGTGGGCGCATCGGGTGTGGCCATCGAGAACATGACGGCCATGAACTACACGAAGAACGGGTTCTTCTGGACCGGTAGCAACAGCTACCGCGGTTCGTACCTCACGGCCTGGCGCAACGGCGACTACGGCATCTACGCCTTCGACTCCGTCGGCGGTCTGTTGGAGTATTCCTACGCCGCTGGTAGCCCGGATGCCGGCTTCTACATCGGCCAATGCTTCCCCTGCGACGCCGTCATCCGCAACGTGATCGCCGAGCACAACGGTCTCGGATATTCGGGCACGAACTCCGGTGGCAATCTGGTCATCGTGAACTCGGTGTTCCGCAACAACCGAGCGGGCATCGTTCCCAATAGTGGTAGCTACGAGCTCTGCTATCCGCAGCGCAAGACCACCATCGTCGGCAACCTCGTGTACTCCAACAACCAGCCCGACACGCCGGCCATCGACGTGGCGATCCTGGCGATGGGCAACGGAATCCTGAGTGCCGGTGGCGTGCAGAACGTCATCGAACGCAACCGCGTGTGGGACCACGACAAGACCGGAATCGGTCTCGTTCCGTTCCTCGAAGAGGATGCCAACGACGCCATTCCGGCCAAGGACGCTTGGGAGACCGACTGCGCCACCCAGAAGCAGCTGATGCCGGTCATTCCCGACGGTCCGTTGTTGTGGGATTCACAGGACACCGAGGTTCGTGGGAACGTGCTCGAGGACAATCGTCGCGCCGACATCGCCGTCGGATCGGCCGGCACCAACCTCTGGGAGTTGGGCAACTGCTTCGAGGGCAACACCTTCACCACCTCGGCTCCGCTCGATCTGGAGACGTTGGCACCGTGCGGATCGCCGCTGACCGAGAGCGCCGGAGACTGGCTCGCCGGTGACCTCGCCGTCATCACGTGGTTGGTGGACGCCGAGACCGCACCGCCGTCGGTGGACTGGAAGACCGCCACGTTGCCCGAACTGCCGCAACTGGAGAACATGCCCGATGCGGCCACCGCACCGGCCGTTCCGGCCAGCGCCACCCCGCCCACCATCGATCTGGCGGCCATCGTGGTCCCCGACAAGGTCGACTGACGGGACACGGTCGACACCATTCTCATGACGACGCCGATCCGACGGGCCACGTCCGCGTTGCTCGTCGGATCGGCGTTCGTCGTTCTGGCGACGTCGTGCGCGCCGGATCCGAATGACCTCCGCGGTGCCGAGCACGATCACATGTCGATGCCCGTCGATTCGGCCGCGGTCATGGGTGCACCCGACCGACCCATCGTCGGACCACAAGGTGCGGTCGGGCAGTTCGTGGTCGAATGTCCCTACAGTCACGCGCTACCCGACGACCCCATCGTCTACCCCGGCGAACCCGGGGCCTCGCACATGCACGTGTTCTTCGGCAACGTCGCCGTGAATGCCGATTCGCGGCCGGAGTATCTGCTCGGTCAGGACACCACCTGCGAGCAGACCGCCGACACGGCGTCGTACTGGGCGCCGGCTTTGTATCACGACGACGAAATGCTGATCCCCGAGAAAAGCGTGGCGTACTACCGCGCCGGGCTGGACGTCGACCCGACGAGAGTCGTGGCGTTCCCGTTCGGTCTGTACATGATCGCCGGGGACGCGATGGCCGTCGAGCCCCAACCCACGTCCGTGGTGGCGTGGAGTTGTGGTAGCGGGGCCATGCGATCGGAGACACCTCCGTCGTGTCCGTCGGGACGGGGTTTTTGTTGGGACGGCGATCATCTCGACGTCGCCGGGCATCGCGAACACATGCGTTACTCGACGGCGGGAAAGTGTCCGTCGTCGCATCCGGTGCACGTTCCACAATTGATCTTCTCGGTCGCCTATTCGTTCTCGGGGGACCCCACCGGCCTGAAACTGGCATCGGGCGGCGTGCTCACCGGCCACGCAGATTTCGTCAACTCCTGGGATCAGGACAAGTTGGAGGACGAGGTGAAGTACTGCCTCCACCGTGACGTGGTGTGCGGCGTCACCTCGGGTCGCGTCTCGGGTTAGAGGCGACCCGAATCGATCACGCGCTGCAGGAACTGTTGCGTCCGCTCGTTCCTGGGGGCACCGAACAGTTCGTTCGGGGGCGCGCACTCGAGAATCTGTCCTTGGTGCAAGAAACACACGCGGTCGGCGATCTCGCGCGCGAATCCCATCTCGTGGGTGGCCAGCAGCATGGTCATTCCGTTGCCTTTCAGCTCGCGGACCACGTCGAGCACCTCACCGACCAATTCGGGGTCGAGGGCACTCGTGATTTCGTCGAGCAACATCACCTCGGGTTCCATGGCCAGACTTCGTGCGATGGCGACGCGTTGCTGTTGGCCGCCGGACAACTGATCGGGGTATGCCCCGGCGCGATCGTGCAGGCCCAGCCGACGCAGCAACTCGTGACCGCGATCGTCGGCTTCGTCGGCCGACAAGCCCAAGACCTTGCGAGGCGCGAGGGTGACGTTGCGTAAGACGTTCATGTGCGGGAAGAGGTTGAAGTTCTGGAAGACCATTCCGATGCGGCGACGTATCGGATCGGCGTCGAGACCGGGAAGGCTGATGTCGACCCCGTCGAGCAGGATCGCACCGTCGTCGATCGACTCCAGAAGGTTGATGCAGCGCAAGAGTGTGCTCTTGCCCGAGCCCGACGATCCGATGAAGGCGATCACCTCGCTGGACGCGACGTCGAGATCGACGCCGTCGAGCACCTTGCGATCGCCGAACGACTTCTCGACCGAACGAAGTGAAATCTTGGTGTTCATCGGATCGTCGTTCCGGACGTTCGGCGACGTTCGCGGGCCATCAGATGGTCGACGAATCGGGTCTCGGGAATGGTGAGCGCGAGGAAGATGAGAGCCGCACCGAGGTACGGCGTGAAGTTCGCGAACTTCGACTTGTCGATGCCCGCCTGTCGGAGGATCTCGATGGGGCCGATGAGGCTGACGAGAGCCACGTCCTTTTGCAGGCTGACCAAGTCGTTCATGAGCGGCGGAACCACGCGGCGGACGGCTTGGGGGATGACGACGAAACGCAGGGTCTGGCCGGACGACAACCCGAGCGACCGCGCCCCCGCTCGTTGGCTCTCGTGCACACTCTCGATGCCGGCCCGGAAGACCTCGGCCACGTACGAGGAATAGGTCAGCACGAGGGCCACGGAGCCCCACAGATAGGGACTGTTCCACGGACGGTCCATGCCGAGTCCGGGTACGCCGAAGCCGATGAGCAAGATGGTGAGGATCACCGGAACGCCGCGGAAGACGTCGGTGTAGGCGGCGGCGAAGAGGCGCAGGGGAAACAACGCGGGGGTGCGCACACTGCGACACACCGCCAGAACCATTCCCCAAACGAGGATGCACGGTGCGCACCAGAGGAAGATCTGCACGTCCTTCACGAACGCCTCGAGGAGGCGGGGAAACGTCTCGGAGAAAACGTCGCCGTCGAAGAACGAACGCTTGACCTTGTACCAGCCCGGGGTTTGGGGAATGAGGGCCACCAACAGACCAACGACGACGAGCGTCGAGGTGAGAGCGATCAATGTCGAACGCCGCTTCTGGTGCCGCTCGAATCGGCGCCGGACCTCGCGACTGGACACTGGTTGGTGGGACGTCCCGGACGCGACGGTGCCCGGGCGATCGCTCGTCCCGGGCACCGTTTCGTTCATGGTTCGAGGTTAGGTCCGACGATCGGACCCACGGTGATTCAGTCGACGCTGATGACGGGCACGCCGGCGTTGTCGCTGAGCCAGGCCTTTTCGAATTCGGCGAGCGAACCGCTCTCCTTCAACGTGGCCAGAGCGGTGTTCACGCAGGCGACCAGCGGGTTGTCCTTCTCGAAGACCAAGCCGAACTCGTCGGTGGTGCCACCGGCCGAGGCGGGGAACTGGCCGATCACGGCCGAGCCTTCGATTTCGACGGCCGAGATGTACAGCGCGGACGGCAGGTCGACCACGATGGCGTCGATCTGGCCGGCCTCGAGCGCGGCCTTGGCACCGGCGTTGTCGTCGTACACGAAGGGCTCACTGCTGGGCTTGATCACGTCGGTGATGAAGTCCAGGCTGGTGGTGGCGGCCTGGGCTCCGAACTTCACGTCCACCAGGTCGGCCACGGACGTGGCTCCCTCGGCGGCCGAGCCGGCCAGGGCGACGATGGCCTGATTTCCGGCGTAGTACGGATCGCTGAAGCTGACGGTCTCGGAGCGCTCGGGCGTGATCGAGTACTGCTGCAAGTTGAAGTCGAAGTTCTTGGCGCCGGGCTGGATGGCCTCGTCGAACGTGGTGCGCACCCACACCACGTTCTCGCCCTCGTATCCGAGTTCGGCGGCCACGGCCAGAGCCACGGCGGCCTCGAAGCCTTCGCCACTCTCGGGCGCGTCGTTCTCCACCCACGGGGAGTACGCCGGATTTCCGGTGGCGATGGTGAGCTTGCCGTCGGTGATGGTGGCGCAGTCGCCACCGCTGGCGTCCGACGACGAATCGTCGCCGCCGCACGCGACCAGGATGAGAGAAGTGGCAGCCAGAGCGGCCACGGAGAAACGACGGATCATGTCGTGTTGTCCTTTCGGGATCGGGGAATCGGGGGATTGCTCATCAACTCGTGAGCGGGGAGAGGTTACCAACGACAAATCCGACAAATTTGGTCGGAATTAGAAAATCGCCGACCTGATCTTGCGATGAGACAGAAAGAGTCTTAGTGTCTCAGCCATGACCACGGTCACAGTCGCGAGTCCGGAAGACCGAGTGCTCGATGCGGCTCGCCGTTGCGTCGACCGATGGGGACTGAGCAAGTTGACCATCGACGACGTGGCCACCGAGGCCGGCGTCTCACGCGCGACGTTGTACCGCCTCTTTCCCGGCGGCAAGGACGTGATGTTCGACGCCTTGCGAGTTCGTGAGTTACAGGAATTCTTCAGCGGTATGCGCGACAACGTGCACGAGGTGGAGTCGTTGCTGGATTTCTCGGTGCAGGTCGCGGGTTACGCGATCCGGGAGATGCGCAACGACGAGCACCTCGCCATGATGCTGGCCACCGAAGAAGGCACGGCACTGAAGTCGTTGACGGTCGAGGGCTTGCCGCGCATTCTCCGTGTCGCGTCGGAGTACATCACCCCGTTGATCGGCGAGTTCTTGGATCGTGATCGAGCCGAGGCGTACGTCGAACTGTTGGCGCGCCTCGTCATCTCGTACTTCCTCGCTCCGAGTGAGCACTTCGATCTCGCCGATCCCGATTCGGCGACCAATCTGTTCCGTCCCTTCGTCGCCGCGTTCGAAAACGTGACGGTGGGTTGAACCACGACGATTTCCCGACCAAAGATTCTCGACAACACAAGGAGACAGTAATGAGCATCACCGAAAGCGAAAACCAGCAGATCCTCGGTCGTTCCGACCTGAACGACGTCGAGGCGATCCTGGCGATCCCGACCGTGGATCCGACCGAGGTCGAGCACATCGTCAAGGACAACGCCGACGCCATCTTCACATGGGACTACTCGCTCTCGCGCCCCGCGTTGCGCAAGCTCTACGAGAAGGCCAAGACCGGTCAGTGGAACGCCACCACCGATCTGCCCTGGGACAAGGACGTCGATCTCGAGGCCGAAGTGTCCAAGGACCTGGCCGCCATGGCTTCTGGTCTGACTGCCACGCACTACGACGGCACGCCGGCCGAGAAGTGGGGCGACAAGGAGTGGACCGACTTCGCCATGGAGCAGCGTCGCTGGAGCCTGTCGCAGTTCATGCACGGCGAGCAGGGTGCGTTGCTGTGCACCGCCAAGATCACCGAGACCGTTCCGTGGTACGACGCCAAGTTGTACGCCAGCACCCAGGTGGTGGACGAGGCTCGTCACGTGGAGGTGTTCGCTCGTTACCTCGACGAGAAGCTCGGTGGCGGGTACCAGATCAACGCGCACCTGCGCATGTTGCTGGACGACATCATCAACGACAGCCGTTGGGACATGACCTACCTGGGTATGCAGGTGATGGTGGAAGGACTGGCCCTGGCCGCCTTCGGCAACATGTACCAGTTCGTGTCCGAGCCCTTGCTCAAGCAGTTGCTCCGTTACGTCATGAGCGACGAGGCCCGCCACGTGGCCTTCGGCGTGCTGTCGTTGCAGGAGGTCTACTCGCAGATGAGCGACAAGGAGATCAAGGATCGCCAGGAGTTCGCCTACGAGGCCTCGGTGCGCATGCGTGACCGCTTCATGTCGCAGGAAGTGTGGGAGCGCATGGGCGTGAACACCCGCGACGTGATCCCGTTGGTGCTGAACGACCCCACCCGTGCGGTCTTCCAGCAGATGCTCTTCTCCAAGATCGTGCCGAACTGCAAGAAGCTCGGCCTGCTCGATCGCAACGACGCATGGTTGCGCCGTCGCTTCGAGGAGATGGGTGTCATCCAGTTCGAGAACGAAGTGGACACCGGCGAGGAGTACGTCAAGTTCGAGTTGGGCGAGGTGTACGAGCCGCTGAGCTGATCGTCTCGCGAGTTCACGAAGGGCCGGCTGCCAATGGTGGCCGGCCCTTCTGTTGTACCGTTTCTTCATGCGATTCACGGCCGCCGAACTCGTGGCGGCGTTGTCGGCCCGCAACTTGCACGGTGACTCCGCTCACCTGGTGGGGCCAGACGTCGAGATCGACGGTGTGTCGTTCGATTCGCGCGAGATTCGTCCCGGCCAGTTGTTCGTGCCGATCGTGGCCGAGCGCGACGGACACGATTACATCGGCGACGCACTGGCCGCCGGTGCCGTGGGGTATCTCACTTCGCGTGACGATTCCCATGATCGTTTCGGCGCCACCGCCATTCGGGTTCGCGACACCGCCGAGGCGTTGATCGATACCGGTGGTTGGGTGCGCACGCTTTTCCCGGCGTCCACGGTGGTGATCGGGGTGACTGGTTCGGTGGGCAAGACGTCCACCAAGGATCTCATCGCCGTCGCTTTGAGCAGCGGCATCACGACCACGGCGAACGTGCGCAGTTTCAACAACGAGCAAGGTCTGCCGGTGACCATCGTCAACGCACCCGCCGACACCCGAGCGCTGGTGCTCGAGATGGGTATGCGGGGGTTCGGGCAGATCGCCGACCTCTGTCGCATCGCACGGCCGTCGATCGGTGTGGTGACGAGGGTCGGTGAGGCGCACACGGAGCTGGTGGGCGGACTCGAGGGAGTGGCCCGGGCCAAGGGCGAACTCATCGAGGCGTTGCCCCCGCAGGGTTTCGCCATCTTGAACGCCGACGACGAACGCGTGCGCGCGATGGCGTCGCGTTCGTCGGCGCCGGTGATCCTGTACGGGGAATCGGTCGACGCCGACGTGCGGATCGAAGGACTGAACGTGGATGAACTCGGGCGTGCGCGATTCGACGTGGTGATCGGTGGAGAACGGTCGAACGTTGCACTGGCCATCCCCGGTCGCCACATGGCTTCCAACGCGGCGGCGGCGTTGGCGGTCGGACATGCCCTCGGTCTGTCTCTCTCGACGTTGGCGGGGGCCCTGAGCGCCGCCGAGGTGTCCGACCGACGGATGCAGGTTCGTCGCACGACTCGAGGAGCGACCGTCATCGACGACTCGTACAACGCGAATCCGACGTCGATGGAGGCCGCTTTGCGCACGCTGGCCGACATGAACGCCGATCACAAGGTCGCCCTGTTGGGCGTGATGGCCGAACTCGAGGACCCGCACGACGCGCACCGTCGCATCGCGGGCCTGGTGCGGGAACTGGGTCTCGAGTTGCTGGCGGTGGGAACCGAGTCCTACGGCGTCGTGCCGTTGACGATCGACGAGGCGGTCGCGAGTCTGGCGACCCTTGGTCCCGACGCCGTCGCGTTGGTCAAGGGCAGCCGGGTGGCCGGATTGGATCGTGTGGTCGACGCCGCGGTGACGTGACTCGACGAATCCCGGTCAGGGCTGCTCGAGATACGAATCGGCGGGCAATCGGTCGAGGTCGCTCCACCACGACAGGTACAGGGCGAAGACGGCGCCGAAGAGAAGGACCCAACGCGAGCCGATGGCGTCGATGATCGGCCCGGCCAACAACCCACCGATGGTGACCGTTCCACCGAAGGACATGAACCACAGCGGCATGACCGTGACCCGCTCGTTGTCGCGCAGGTTCTGCTGGAAGACGGTGACCATGGCGTTGGCGGTCATGAAATAGAAGAGACCGAGTACGAAGCCGATGGGGAACGCGGGGATCGCCGAGCGAACCAAGGCGAAGGCAGCCAGAGCGACGGCGAAACCCGTGAAGCCGAGGCGAATGATGGTGGGGCGGTGTTTGTGGGCCAGGAACGTGCCGGTGGCGAGGGCTCCGCACAGCGCGCCGAGGCCCCACACCGCGTACAGCCAGCGGTAGGTCGACCCCACGGGGCTGATGCCGAAGTTCAAACGAGCGACCGACGAGAAGAGTCCGATGTACGGGAGGCTGAACAACGAGAAAAGCGTCATCGACCACAACAGCCGGGACAGAACCGGACGTGACGCGGCGATGTTGACCCCGGACAACGCCCGTCTCCATCCGGTTTCCGTGGGTGCGGATCGGATGTCGGGTATCTGCACCACGAAGAGTGCGACGATGAGGAACAGATACGTGGCGGCGTTGATGACGAAGATCTGGGCGGTGCTGACACCCCAGATGGCCAGCAACGCGGCGATGGCCGGACCGACCACTCGGCTGCCGTTCAACTGAGTGGAGTTCAGGCTGATGGCACCGGCCAGATCACGGCGATCCACGAGCATGGGAACGCTGGCTTGGAAGGCGGGGGCATTGAGGGCGTTGGCCACCCCGATGGATGTTTGCGCCAGGAACAACGCCCAGATGGGACCGTCGACACTGACGATCGCGGCCAACACCAACGAGAACACCAGCTGCACCCATTGCATGAGCGAACACCAGCAGGCTGACGACCTTGGCCGAGCCGGTGCGGTCGTCGATGTAGGCGGGTAGAGCCAGGTTCTGCATCCAGGTGCCGATGTTCGAGAGCAACATGCTCGTCCAGACCAGCCGGTAGTCGCGATAGGCGAACGCGGCCCGGGCGGTGCCGGGGCGATGCGAATGGGGGAGCGGCGGGAGGTCCGCGTTGTCAGGGGGGTTCGACATGGGGGCGGGGAAATCCTACCGATGGTCAACGAGCGGGCACCGGAGCCGTGCCACACTGTGCCCGTGACTCCCGAATCGTCGTCCGTCGTCCAGCCGTTGCAGAACCTGGTTCCTCCGCCCGCGGTCGGAGGTGCGTGTCGTTCGCCGATGGGCACGTTCGAGGAGTGCCCGTTGTGCGGTGGAGGGCTCACGCCCGAACACGCGCATTTCAAATGTCGCGCCTGTGGTTGGCGCGACTCCTGTTGCGACTGATCTCAGCCGAGACTCTCCACGGCGCGGGCCACGGCCAATACCACGTCCTCGCGTCCCGGTCGTCCGACGATCTGCATGCCGATGGGTAGTCCGGCATCCGGACCGGATTCGAAACGACCGCACGGCACCGACACGATCGGTAGTGGTGACGCCAGGTTCCACACCGAGGTCATGTCCTCGCTGTGAACCAACCCGTCGTCGTGCAACATCTGACGCAC
>JAJTEQ010000073.1 GCA_021298195.1 Ilumatobacteraceae bacterium | reverse complement strand
CATGGCAACATTCGCAGTAATCGAGCAGATGAGGCTCGATGACTACGTCGTGATCCAGACCCTCGAGGCGACCGACATCGGCATCGGCCAGAGCATCACGCTTACCGGATGCGACTCGACGATCAACGGCACTCACACCGTGTTCGCGATCCCGAGCGGACTGTTCGTCGGCGTGTCCGACGAGGGCGACCTCCAGTTCAACTACGACGCGATCATCCCGAACCAGATCCTGTTCTACGACGCCGGGGACAACATTGACCGGGGCGCCGTCATCCCGAACGGGACACTTACGTGGACGATCAGTTGCACGTGGACGACGTCGGCGAACGTGACCGAGTTCCTCGGGATTGCGGCCGCCACCGCGAACGACACCGCCTACATCGCCACGTGTGTCTCAGCGGCGAACGCCTACTGCTTCCGGGCCCGCCAGCAGGCTGGCTACCACGACGCACCGGGCACCAGCCCGAGCGCCGACGTCACGTTGGGCACCACGCTCTACGCGGCCAGCCTGTACCGCGAGCGCGGCTCCGTCGACTCGTTCGCATCGTTCTCCGACATGGCTATCAACCAGCCGACCGGCCTCACCATGGGACGCATCAAGCAACTCCTCGGCGTCCGTCGCAGTCAGGTGGCATAGTGTGGCCGGTTCTGGGATCTTCGTGGAGGCCACTACGGCACTCGTCAACGCGCTCACGAACCTCGGCTTGGCCGTCGTGCAAGACCCTCGCAACGCTCGACCGCTCACCGTGTTCGTCGAGCCCCCGTCATTCACCAACTTCAACGCCGGGATCGTCAACGCCGTCGCCGACCTCACGTTCACGATCCGAATCTTGGGAGCACCACCCGGCAACCAAGACTCAACGGACTGGATCTTGACGACCGTGGACACGATCCTCAACTCCGGCGTCGTGTTCGCCTCCGGCCAGCCCACCGTGGCAGTCGTCGGCACCCAAGAGCTCCCGGCATACGACCTCACAGTGAGAATGAGCGCCCGCCGCTCCTAACCCAGAAAGCACACCACCATGGCCACCACCACATTCCTCGGCAACGCGACGATCAACCTGACCGTCGGAGCCACCACCACCGACCTGACCGACAACTGCTCCAAGTGCGAGATCAGCCTCACCAAGGAAGCCCTCGAGACCACCGCGTTCGGCGGTGCCGCCCGCGTGTTCGCCGCCGGCCTCGAGAACAACGAGGTCACCCTCACCCTGTTCAACAGCTACGGCGCCGGTGAGATCGAGGCAATCCTCTACAGCGCGTGGGGAACCACGTCGACGCTCGTCATCTCGCCCTCCGGCACCACCGAGTCCGCCTCGAACCCCGAGTACACCATCACGAACTGCTACCTTGAGAAGATCACCCCGATCAACAGCGCAGTCGGCGAGCTCTCGGTCGTGGAGGCGGTATTCAAGGGCGGATCCGCGGCACGCGACATCACGGCACCCTGATCTAGTACCCTCCAGTCAACAACCACCGACGGAGGATCCCGATGAAGCTCACACTCAAGGTAGACCAAGGACAAGGCGAGTATCAGGTAACGACAAACCTGTACGTGATCGTCACTTGGGAGCGCAAGTTCAAGCGCAAGGCGTCCGACATCCAGTCGTCCGGGATCGGCATGGAGGACCTTGCGTTCATGGCCTACGAGGCGAGCAAGCAGGCCGGCATCACCATCCCGGCCATGTTCGACGACTTCATCAAGCGCCTCGTCACGCTCGAGGTCGTGGAGACCGAGAACACAAACCCTACCGAGGGGGCTACCGACGGCAACTAGCACAAGTGCTAGCGGCCACCGGGTTCTGGCCTCCAGACATCCCATTCGACCTAGACGATCTGGCCACAGTCGTCGAGGCCATCAACGAAGACAGACAAGGAGGCCAGAAGTGAGCGCAACATTCGGCCTCCAATACGACGGCCTCAAGGAAGCCCTCCGCGACTTGCAGAAAGTCAGCCCCGCCCTCCGGCGTCAACTCTCTAAGGAGATGCTCGAAATCGTCCGGGAAACCATGGTCGCCCCGATCGTGGACTCCATCCCCAACAGCGCCCCGCTGTCCGGCATGGACCACCAGAAGCGCACCGGGTGGAACAAGGCGAACCAGCGGGCCGGCGTCATCGCCAAGATCGACACTCGCAAAGCGCGACGCCGGAACCTCCAGCAGGGCGCCCAATGGGAGTCCGTCGGCACTGTTGTCGTTCGCACCAAGACGGCCGCGCTCACCATCACCGACATGGCCGGACGCGGACCCAACCAAACCCGCAACCCCAACCCGTACCGGGCGCGTCCCAACTTCGCCGCCGACCTCAGTCGCAAACTCAACCGCGGCCCCTCCCGGTTCATGTGGTTCGCCGGAGAACGCAACGTCGACGCAACCATGCGCCGCCTCGAGCCAGTCGTCGAGAAGATCATCCTTGAGGCCGTCCCCGGAGTAGTGAGGCGCTAATGGCAATCTCCCTTCCCATCGTCTCCGAATGGAACCCGGCAGGGATCAACAAGGCGATCAACGACTTCAAGAAGCTCGAGGGCGCCGGAGCCAAGGCATCGTTCGCCATCAAGAAAGCGGCCCTACCAGCCGCCGCCGCGCTCGCCGGGCTCACCGTGGTCGCCGTCGACGCCGTCAAGGCATTCGCCGAGGATGATGCCGCCGCCCAGAAACTCGCCACCACCCTCCAGAACGTCACCGGCGCCACCGACGCCCAAATTGCGTCCGTCGAGGACTTCATCACCAAGACCTCCATCGCGGCCGCCGTCGCCGACGACGAACTACGACCCGCACTCGACTCACTCGTCCGAGGCACCGGGAACGTCGCCGAAGCTCAAGATCTGCTCGGCCTCGCGCTCGACATCTCGGCCGGCACCGGCAAGGACCTCGCCACCGTCTCCGACGCCCTCTCCAAGGCGTACAACGGGAACTTCAAGGCCCTCAAGGCATTAGACCCACAGCTTGCCGGGATCATCGCCAAGGGGGGCGACGCCGACATCCTGTTCGGCAACCTCGCCAACACATTCCAGAACCAAGCCTCCAAGCAGGCGGGCACCGCCCAAGGCAAGTTCAAGAGCCTGTCCATCGCCCTCAATGAAACCAAGGAAAGCATCGGCGCCGCCCTGCTCCCCATCCTTGAGAAGCTCCTCCCGCGACTGCAAGCGATGGGCAACTTCGTCCGCGAGAACACCGGCCTCATCGTCACGATCGGCGTCGTCGTCGGCACCCTCGCGGCCAGCATCCTCGCCCTGAACGCCGGGCTCGCCGTCTACAACACAATCCAAGCCGTCACGGCCGCCCTCAACACCGCGCTCGCCACCACCTTCTCGGCGCTATGGGTCGCCACCGGCGCCGCCGTCATCCTCGCCGTCATCGCCGCCCTCGTCGCCCTGCAAGCCAAGTTCGACATCTTCGGCCGCGCCATCGACGGCATCAAGAAAGCGTTCGAGATCTGGTGGGCCTACGTCCAAGTCGTGTTCAACGGCTTCAAGAGCATCGCCACCACCGTATTCGACGCAATCGGCAGTGCCGTCGGCGTCTGGTACACCAACGTCCGCAAGTACATCGACGCCCTCTACAGCGCGTTCAAGACAGTGTTCAACGGTGTCGCCTCAATCTGGAACAACACCGTCGGCGCCCTCTCATTCAAGATTCCGGGCTGGGTTCCGCTCATCGGCGGCAAGGGCTTCGACGTCCCGGACATCCCCATGCTCGCCGAGGGCGGCATCGTCACCGGCCCGACGCTCGCCATGATCGGCGAGGCGGGCCCCGAGGCCGTCATCCCGCTTGACCGGGGCGGCCTCATGGGAGGCGGCACAACGATCAACGTCACCGTAACGTCAGCCGACCCGAACGCCGTCGTCGCCGCCCTCCAGCAATACGTCCGACTCAACAACCGGCTCCCAGCGAACGCGATCGGCTAATGAGCACGATCAACTGGACAGTCACCGTAGGCGCCACGTCGTTCACGTCGATCACCCAATCCCTCTCGTTCACATTCGGGCGGACCTCATACTTCGAGACACCGACCGGCGGCACCTGTACGTTCACTGTTCGCAACAACACCGGACAAGCCGCCAACATCAACCAAGGCGACCAAATCCAAATCGGCAACAACCTCTCCTTCGACATCTCCTACTTCTACGTCGTCGAGGTCACCTTCCAAGACGAGATCGCCAGCGGAGCCAACACCGCCACCATCACCGGCATCGACGCGTTCGGGATGCTCTCCCTCTACTACATCAACGACGACCCGATCATCGGAACCACCAACGCGATCCGGCAAGCAATCAAGCTCGCGAACGAGGTGTATCCCTACGTCCCGCCATACCCGCCAGCGGTCGAATACGACGGACGAGCGATCGTCTCCGACGCTTTCGACCCGACCACCATCGGACAACGCATCGGCGAGCTCCTCGTCACCGAAAACTCCCGCTACTACTTCCAAGGCGACACGATCGAGTTCGTCGTCTCCGAGGCGCCCCCCGCGTATGTCTGGAACTTCAGCACCAACGCCTCCACGGCCCTCGTCTACGACGGCCTGACCCGCAAGTATCCCAACGCCAACTATCCGAACCGCGTCAATCTCACCTCGACGACCGTGGGCACAACCAGCGCAACAAGCGCAGGCAACTACGACCGCAACTACAACCGCCAAGTGCTGTTCAACAACCTCGCCCAACAGCAAGCGCAGACCGACTGGTTCGCCGCCGTGCTATCCCAAGAAGCCCTCTACGCCGACCTCCGGTTCACCGACAAACCGCAGAACGACACGATCATGGGTTACTTCCTCGATTCGGTCGCTACCGGCCTCACCGGCGCCACCACGAACGTCACCTACACAGCTCCGGGCGGATCGCCCACCACCACGACCTTCGTGATCGAGGGCGGCACCTGCTCAGCAGTGCCCGGGCAGACGACCTTCACCCTGTACCTCTCGCCGACCGTCATCTACGACCTGTTCACCCTGAACTCGTCGACGTTCGGTATTCTCAACACAAACCGACTCGGATGGTGACCCCATGACTTACCCCTCATTCACTAGCGGCGACATTCTGACGGCGGCGGACATGAATGCTGTCGGCTTGTGGCTGGTCAAGACGCAGACGGTCGGCACAGCCGTGTCGTCGGTACAAGTCACCGGAGCCTTCTCAAGCACATACGACAACTACCTAATAGTTGATTCAGGTGGCACGTTGTCCGTTGATACGGCAATAGGTATGACGTTCGGATCAACGGCGACTGGCTATTACTACTTCTTGACCTACGGTTCATTCCTATCATCAACCGTGTTAGGTGATAACGGCAACAACACGACAAAATTTGCTCACATGGGCGGCGGTGCTGAGCGAACTGCCTACATCATCGTTCAATGTCCAAATCTCGCAAAGCCAACTCAAGTTTGGTCGAAGGTTCGATACGCAACGGTTTACGGCACTGAAGTTGGGTATGTCGCAGACTCAAACCAATACACCTCGTTCACAATTACACCGGCTTCCGGCACGATGACCGGCGGCACGATTCGCGTCTATGGCTACAAGAACGGACTCTCATGACCCCCGAGGAATACAAGACCCTCTACCCACAAGACTCGGTGTACATCCAAGTCGACGACACCGAACGACTCATGACCGACGACGAATACGAGGCATGGGTCGCCGAAGGTGTCTACAACAGCAACCACCCGCTCCCATGAGATCCGCCGCGATCCTCGTCGTCCTCCTCGGCGCTGTCGCCATCTGGATCGTCGCCGGATGCTCCGATCGTGTCCGCGAGAATTGCGACACCGCCCCCACCGCCCCACGATGCGAGGCCACCCCGTGAAGAAGTACACCAACAGCGAGATTAAGGCTCGGTTGATCTTCGTGATCGGTTGCGCCCTGTCGATCACCTTCATGCTCGCCGTCTGCTCCCTGCTGTACGGCCTGCTGTTCGTCGTCCAACCCCTCGAGGTGTCCCCGAACGACGAGTCCGCTTGGGCCACCCTCAACCCGCTGGTCCTGTTCATGACCGGCGCCTTATCCGGCGTCCTCGCGTCCAACGGACTCAAGGACAAGGAGAACAAGGAGAACCAAGAATGATCTCGACACGCACCACCGTCACGGCGACCGCCGTCAAGCTGTTGTCGGCCGCCATCAACGAACCGAGGACGATCGTCATCCGCCCGGACGGCAACGACCTCTACATCGGAGGATCCGACGTGACCACCAACAACGGCCTCAAGATCGACAACAACACCAACTTCACCGTCCAGATCCCGCAAGGCGAGGAATTGTGGGCCGTGGTCTCATCGGGCACTCACGCCGCGATCACGCTCACGTGGCCGGTCGAGACTGTCGCATGACCGTCGCCACCCGCTTCCAGTCGTGGAACCGGGGCCTCGAGCCCGGCGCCCCATACGACGGCGCGTCTCCGAACCTGCAAGCCCTCGCCACCTACTGCCACACCCGGTGGAAGCTCAAGAGCCTCGGGATCTACAATCGGCGCCCGGTACGCGGCGGCACCGCGTGGAGCTCGCACGCGTTCGGCGCGGCCGTCGACCTCGGATTCGGTGAACGGCACGGCGGCCCCGGCATCGCCGTTCTCGAGGCCGACATCCTCCCATGGCTTATCGCCAACTCGGCCGAGCTCGGCATCCAGAGGATCCACCACTACCAGCGCACCCGGTACTGGGAAGCCGGTCGAGGCTGGGTTGAGAAGTCGCCCGGGCAAGGCAACGACTGGATCCACGTCGAAACCACCCGAGAAGCATGGGCAGACGCGTCACCAGTCCGTGAGAGGCTCGTAGAAGCCCCTCAGAGCCCCGCTAGCGCCCCGTCAGGACCGACACCGCCCAAGTACCCCGGACGGCCTCTCAAGCGATCCTCAACAGGGGCGTCCGTGAAGCTCATCCAAGCCCGGCTCGGCCTCACCGCCGACGGCAAGTTCGGACCACAAACCGAGGCGGCCGTCAAGTCATGGCAGACCAACAATGCGCTCCAAGCGGACGGCATCGTCGGCCCCGCAACATGGGCCCGAATGTTCGGTGCGTGACTTCCCGACGCCGATCCGGTAAACCATCACCGTCCCAGACCCCGACCTGAGGAGAACCCAATGAGAAGCAGACTGACCGACCTCGTCGTCATGGCCGTTATGGCCATCATGACCCTGATCGCAGGCAACGAGATCGCCCACCGAATCCTCGAGGACGACCCGCAAACCGCGCCGGCCGTCATCACCGAGCCGACACCACGCACAGTGGTCATCACCCCGGTGCCGTCTACCCCGTCATCCACAACGTCCACAACCTTGTCCCCAACCACGACGGCGCACGACGCCCTCCAAGCCGACCTTGCCGTCCTCGAGCTCCCGATCGACACGCCGTGCCAAGAATGGGCGCCTCTCGCGCTCAAGGTCGGATGGCCTCAAGAGGAGCTCGTGAACGTGCTCAAGGAGATGTGGCAAGAA
>JAJTEQ010000072.1 GCA_021298195.1 Ilumatobacteraceae bacterium | reverse complement strand
CTTCGGCGCGCGAAACCCGCCCCGATTGCTTTTCGGAACCTGACCCACCGGCCTAACGGAGACCTCTAGAACATTGTGCTAACTTCGGGACAGACCAACCGACCGGTTGCGTCTGACTTCTTTCAGGAGCCCGCACATGAAGTTCGCCCGTCCACTCGTCGCAGTTCTGGTGACCGCCGCCATTTCGGTGTTCACCGCAGCCGTACCGACCTCGGCGGTGGCGCCGCCTCTGACCGAATTGTTTAATAAAGGTCCTCAGGTGTGGACCGGCGACGGAGTCACCTGTGTGATCGAACTCAATCGTCCCTTCTGCGCGGGCAAGAACAACGCAGGACAGTTGGGCGACGACACCACGACGGGTCGTGAATGGTTGTCGGGAATGTGGACGGCTACCGATTCAACGTCCATGACCTACACGAACATCTTCTACGCGAGTGGCGGATCCAGCCACTTCTGTTTTGTCTCATCTTCCAACGCGCCGGATCCCAACGCCGTGTACTGCTTCGGCGACAACCAGTACGGGCAGCTCGGTGACGGTACGAACACATTCCGTTCTCGTCCGACCAAGGTGGCCAATAACCAAGCCTCGGGATTCACGAACTCCAATGTTCAGAGAGTCTTCGCGGGATATGACACAACCTGCGCGGTCAAGTCAACAGGATCGATCTTTAAGCTCTTCTGTTGGGGTCGCAACGACCAAGGGCAAGTCGGCGACGGGACCACGACTGATAGGAACGTTCCGACGGCGGTCGTAGGCGGCGGGTTGGACTCTGAAGGAGTCATGACTGATGCCGTCAGTGTCGGCAGGGGCCACACCTGTGCGATCAAATTCGGCTCTGTGGGTGGTTCAGACACCCGTTCGTATCCGTTGATGTGTTGGGGTGATAACTCCGACGGCCAGCTGGGTGACGGATCCACCAACGATTCGCTCGTTCCGGTTTTCACCGACATCACCGGACCGCAACGGGCTGATTACTTCGTGGCTGGTGATGACTTCACCTGCGCATCTCGCTCTCGTACCCTCGCTGATAGCACCGAAAAGATGCGATGCTGGGGCGCCAACGATCGTGGGCAGTTGGGAACCGGCGCAACGGGAGCTGACGTCACAGCACCTCAAGTCGTTCCGTCATCGGGAACATTCGTGGACACTGAGCCAAGCACCATCTTTGGTGGCGGATCGACCATTTGTACTCAGAACGTCACGAGTGGTGGTTCTGCCACCGCAACTCTCTATTGCTGGGGCGCAAACGATTCGGGTCAGGCCAAACCATCTGATGCCGGATCAGGAAACAATGTTCTATCGCCCTACAAGATGCCTGATGACCCGACTCTCGGCTTCACCAACGGGCACGCTCTGTACTCGCCCGATATCCGCTACATGGATATGGGCTCATCAATCACCAATGGTTTTGGCTGTTACGGGAGCTTCTGCTGGGGCGACAACTCGTCAGGGCAACTGGCGCAAGGTGACACAAACTCGCGACAGACGATGGTCAGGTTGAAGTATGCCCAGGCTCAGGGTGGTGGTAGCGGCGGTGGCAGTGGTGGTGGCAGTGGCGGTGGTTCGCTGACGGCCTGCAGCGATGGGCGACAGTTCGAACAACGTTGGTCCGGCTACTGCAACTGTGACACGATCAGGTCAGATTCTTGTTGCGGCGTCGGCATCGATGACAGGGTCCCCGTTCACAGCAAGCTTGCGCATGGTGAAGTACAACGTTGACGGTTCGCTCGACACCACGTTTGGAACAAGTGGAATCGGCGGTTTTGACGTGCCGGCGATGCAGAACTTTGGGCCGAGCATCATTACAGAGCAATCGGATGGTTCGATCATGGTCGCGGGAACTATCAACACCTTCGGGGTCAGCACGACCGTGTCGACAGTGGTCACTAAGTTCTCGGCGAACGGAATTCTCGACACTTCGGTCGGTACGAACGGAATTCTTACCCTTGAATCGGCGTCGCAACCTAACTTCGTCTACCCGAGGCAAATGGTCACTTTCGGCGACTCTGTGCTTGTCATGTACACGCAAGGTTCCTCGGGTTCAACATCAACGACGAAGATCGCGAAAATCTCTTCGACGGGTTCCTTGGACTCTTCATTCGGTACATCGGGAACGCTGACGCTTTCGGGATCCGGAGCAGACTTGGCGGCGGGTTCATCGGGAACATTCCTCGTGGCCGGAACCTCTTCGGGTGCGACGCCTGATGCAACGGTGTCGAAGTACACGTCGACGGGTTCGTTGGACACTACGTTTGGGACTTCGGGTGTAGCAACTGTCGACACCAGCACATCGCGAGAAACAGGAGTCTCAGCGGTCCTCGTCAATGGCAAAATAATGGTTGGGGTCAACGTCACAACGTCGGCTTCTGGTCAGCCCTCGTCGTTCTCAGCGAAACTGGTTCGGCTGAACGCCGACGGCTCCGTTGACAGCGGGTTTGGCACCAGTGGTGTCGCTACCGTGTACAGCGGAACTTTGGCCTTGGCGAGAGCCGAATTCACGGGCAATGGATCCGGGATTCTCACGTTGGGTGCTTCAGGAAATAGTGGTTCCTCGGCCGTGGTGCTCGTTGCTGCTGATGGGACGCCGTTGGCCGGTAGTGCAACCACACCCATCAACGCCTCCGGCGGGGCGTGCGTAGCCTCCGTGTTCGACCTGATCCCCATCGGTTCGAGCGTCTTCTTTGTCGCCACGAATTATCCTTCGCAGTCGGTTCCCAAAAGTTGGGTCATGAAGGCGACCGTGTCCGGAGTCAACCTCAGTGGTGGCTCATCGGCGACGCCGGGTGCGCCGACTTTGGTGACGACGGCGAATCAGGCTGCTCTGGTTCGTCAACCTGGCACCCAGGGCATGGTCGTCAACGGTCAAGAGGTGGAGATCGAGACCAGTCGCGTGGCAACGTCAGGTGCTCGCACGCCAGCCTCGGAGCGCACTCCGGCGCAGATCCGAGCACTTCAGGCCGCGGGTCAGGCGTTGCTGCAGCAGTTCGTGGCGTCGTTGCCCGCTGGAGCGGTCACCAATGTGACGGTCGTGAACACGACCACCGGCGCGGTCATGCGCAACTTGGTGTTCGATGCCAACGGCAACTCTCTCGACGTTCCGGTGGAAGACATCGTGATTCTCGACGGCCCGTCGTTGTCGCTGATGATCGGCTCGGACAACGCCAACATCACCTCCGACGGCAAGTACCAGGTGGGTGCCGGTGGAACGGTCGGTGTGGTCGGCTCGGGCCTGGGTGCGAACGCTCCGGGCGAGCTGGTGGCCATGTCGACGCCGACCCTGCTGGCGAACTTCACCACCACGGCTACCGGTGATCTCAGCCAGTCCGCGACCCTGCCGAGCTCCATCGGTGTGGGTGATCACACCTTGGTGGTCGCCAGTGGCAACACCTACGCGGTGATGGGTCTGCGCGTGGTCCCGTCGTCTCTGCCCACCACCGGTCTGACCGAGGGCAGCGGACGCACCATGGTGATCGCGCTGTTCACCTTGGTGTTCGCCGCGGTGTTGGTGCGCTCGCGCCGACTCACCCTGCTCGCTCGCTGAGCAGACAGTCCCACTGGTTCTTCTGGTGGCAGGAACGACCGACTCTTGGTCGTTCCCGCCACCGGAAGCAACAACCGCGAGCCGGTCTAATTCCCGTTCCCCGAGCCACGGGGGTCGGTGAGGCCGTTCAGGATGAGCCACGCCGCTTGCTGAAGCGTGCGGGTGGCGTCGTCGGTGCCGGCGGGTCCGGTGAGTTCTCGTTCGAACACCGGGCCGAAGATGTGGAACCCACCGATCATCAGAATGATCGAGGCGGCGAATCCGCGGGAGTCCTCGAACGAACGTCCGGTGATCTCGCTGGCACGCCGAACCATGGCCTCCACCGTGGGCGTGCCCGACGCCAACGCCTCCGCGGGCGAGATGCCGGCCGAGAGCAGGCTGGCGAGCAGTCGCCAATAGGCGTTCATCACCGGCAGGCGGTTCAATTCGGGAATGGGCGTGCCCGCGGCGATGGCGGCCCCGATCTCGGTGGCTAACCGATGCAACACCTTGGTGAAGAGCGCCGACTTGGTGCCGAAATACTGCGTGATGAGACCGTGGTTGCAACCGGCCCGATCGGCCACGTCGCGGGTGCTGATGTTCTCGTAGCCGCGCTCCAGGATCAACTGGTAGCCGGCGTTCTCGAGAGTTCCTTCGGTGCCCTCACGAGAACGGACACGGCGCTCGGTCATTTCACGAGTGTAGAGAACGCCGGACGGATCAGATGAGGAAACGATCGCGGGCGGCTTGAATCGCGCCGGCGCGTCCGTCGACGCCGAGCAGGCGGTAGATCGCCATCGATTCCTGTCGAACGGTCGAATGGCTGAACCTCAATTTTTGGCCGATGTCGGCGATGGTCGCGCCCCCGGCCATTTCCCTCAGGATCGTGATCTGGCGATCGCTGAGGGTCAGGTTCTCCTTCGTCAGACGACCGGCGGTTTCCAATGCGTGGCGCCCGCGCTCGGCGCGCCACGTCAACTGGGACTGGGACGCGTCGTCGATGTCCGACATCCGGACCAATTGAGCGAGCCGAGGCGACCCGCTGGGGGCCAGCGTCTCGGCGATGTCGACCAACGCGGCCAGTCGCCACAGTTCCTCGCCGTTCTGTTGAGCCATCAACTTTGCGCGCAACAGATCATCGACGGCTCGTTCGAGGTCTCCGACGGTTCGCCGCGCCAGTCCGAGATATCGCACGGCCGGACCGCGCATCAAGGTGCCGAGACCGTCGACCACGTTCAGATCGGCGAAGGGTTCCAAGGCGGTGACGGCCCGTGCGGCGAACTGGGCGTGACCCAGTGCCGCGGCCACCTCGATCAGGGTGGTGAGCGTCAACATCCAGGAGGATTCACGATCGACGTCGTCGAAAATGTCGAACGAGTCCTCCAGATAGTCCGCCGCGCGTTGGTTGTCACCGGCCGACACGCATGCCAGAGCGGCCATGGCTCGGCTCGGTCCGTGAGCCGTGAGGGCGGGGTCGATGGAGAAGATCCACAACTGGTCGTGAGGGAAGATGCGTTCGATCGCGGCAGCGCACTGCTGGGCCGCCAACGCAGGGACTCGTCCGGGTTCGCCCGCCTGTTCGCCGAATGCGAGCGCTTTTGCGGACAAGTCCCAGGCTTCCTCGATGTTGCCCTTGCTGAGTGCGTGGGCGGCCCAGCGAAGTGCGATCCGCCATTGACCCCATGCGTCTCCGTAACGCTTCGCCGCTTCTCCGGCCACGATCAACTCCGAGGTGGCGAGGTGGGTGGAGCCGCTTTCGTAGAGGTCGATGGAGCGAAGCAAACGGCTTTCGACCGCGGCGGTCGGGTGGCTCAAGCTGACGGCACGTTCGGAGATCCGAAGGCGTTGGGAAAGGAACGACGGAGAGCGGTGCACCTCGCGACACGAGTTGAGCACCAGTACTTGGGTGGTTGGTGACATGTCGTGGTCGGCGAGGAGGTCGAGGGCCTGGTTCGCGAGCGAACGCGCCGCCGAGGCGTTGGTGGACCACGCCCACGCGGAACGGGAACTGGACTCGGAAATCTCGATGCCCGCCGTTCGGAACGCGCCACCCAGCGGGCGAAGTGCGTCGGTGACGGCCGTCGGCGTCGACAACACGACCTGGGAGGATCGGGCCAGCAGACGGGTTCGAAGCTCGGCGGGAACGTCGGCCATGCTCAGGCTGTCGAGAAGTCGGGTGTAGGCGACAGTGTCGGGGATGAACTCGGCGAGGGTGGCCATCAACAGCAAGGCGTGGGCCTGCTCCGCGTGCAACGTGGCGGCGTGGGCCGAGGTGGCCGCGGTCTGGGCGACGCGCCATCCATCCTCGCGTCGGCCTTCACTCAGATGCTGGCGCGCCAGAACCAGAGCTGCCCGCACCCAATCGGGCGAGCCCTCGTCGGTGCTTTCCATCACGTGTTCGGCGACTCGTCGCGGGAGATTGAGGAACTCGCTGGACCAACCATCACCGATCGTTGCGATGGCCAATCGCCGCGTCGCCTCGGGGGACTCTTGGATGAATCGTGGATCACAGAGGTCGAAGGCCTCGACATAACGGCCCCCACGCTCGAGGAATCGGATCACCGACGACCGCAATTCGGTGTCCTGTCCCTCGGGGAATTCGGACACGCAGTTCGCGTACAGAGGGTGGACGAACTCCACCGTTCGGACGTGGCTGCGATTGATCAACACCGCGGACTCGGCGGTGGCCACACTGTCGCGCGTTTCCTTCGGCGACATTCCGATGCTCTCGGTGACCATGATGAGGTCGTCGATGGTGCCGATGCCTCCCAAAAGTGACAAGCAGACCAGAACTCGAACGTCCATCGGGATGGACCTGATTCGCTCCTCGATCACGCGGTTCACTTCCGGTGGGGTGAAGCGAGGGATCGGCGTGGCGGACCGTTTCGACAGCCGGAGATACTCGAGGGTGAACAGCGGATTACCGCCGGTGAGACGATTGATCTCCCGTACGAACGTGTCGTCGAACGGTGTGTCGCCGACGGTTCGGGCCAGATCGATCGAGTCGGACTCTTCCAGGCCCTCCAGATGCACGCACGTGCAGGATCGACTGATGGAACGAAGCGCCTGCGAAGCCACGTGCTCCGTGGCGGTGGAGCCGGTTCGCATCGCGCAGACGAAGGCGATGCCGAGCTGGAGCATGTGCTCGACGGATTTGGAGACGATCGTCAGTGAGGACTCGTCCAGCCATTGAAGGTCGTCGATGATGAAGAGCGCCGGCCGGTACGCCAATCGAGCGAGATAGTCGTTGAATTCCGCGAAATGCGCTCGAGGATCCGCGTCGTTGGTGAGCAGGTGAAGAGCAGGCGAGTCGGTCAGTCGCGGCAGTTGAGCGAGGCTGACGTACGGTTCGAAGGAGTCGCTGACGTGACCGACGATTTGCACCACCGACATGTCCGAGGTGCGTGCCTCGTTGGCCAGGGCGCGGAGAAGGTGCGACTTTCCCATGCCGGGTTCGGCCTCGATGAGGGTGGCCGAGCCGCGGCGATTCGACGCATTTTCGAGTGCCTCGCGCAGGAAATCACGCTCGACGCGGCGCCCCACGGTCGTCGTGGGGCGTCCGTACATGGGCATGGCGCCACGCTATACGGGGGAGGTCGAGCCCGCGAGAGGTCTCATGACGCCCCTTGCCGCTCTCCGGAGGCTCATTGCGGGTCGGCGGGGTCGTGGTCATTTCTGGGGCGTTCGTGGTCAAACCTGCTGCAAGAACCTTGAAGGTTCGGTCGCAGGGTGGCACTTTGCGAACGTCCGTTTCGAAAGGTGTGTCATGTCACGACCAGATTCAAGGTCCATCTCGTCCGTACGACGTCGGTTGTCGTCGGTTCTGCTCGTCGCCGCGATGGCGACGGGGCTCCTGGCCGTTTCGAGCGGTTCGGCCTCGGCCGACTTCGACACGGTCACGACGTTGACTCACCCGAACCCGGGGTATTCCGCCATGATGCTCGGAGTTTCCTGTTCGTCGACGACTTTCTGCCTTTCGGTGGGTTCGAGCAGAGCGACGAGCAGTTCCACATCTGCGGACTTGTACTTGTCCCGTTGGGATGGATCCGCGTGGTCGTTGGCACCATCGACGGGGTCTCCAGCCGGGTATTCCCCCAATCAGGTTTCGTGTGCGACGTCGACCTTCTGTGCCATCACAGGACCGTCCTTCAGTTACCCCGAAACTGGTTATCTTTTGGTATGGAATGGCTCGACCGTGAGTCAGGTGGTGTTACCAGCGAGCGTCATGCGACTCAACTCGGTGTCGTGCCCCACAACTCAATTCTGCATGGCTGTCGGCATGTCAACCGATACTCCGGCCGCATCTGTTGCTCTGAAGTGGAATGGTTCGACCTGGTCGCTGGAGTCAAGTTCCTTGTTTTCGTCTGAGTACGGACAAGAAATCAAAGATGTCGACTGCGCCTCGACGGGGCGTTGCGTAGTGGTCACAAGAAAGACCATCAACAGCACTGGTGGCAGCACTGCTGAGGTTTACGAACGAAATGGAGTCGCGGGGACATGGTCCCTCCCGAGCGGTCGAACGGATGGGTTCTCTGAGCTCACCAATATTGATTGTCAACCGGGTGATCTCGGCGTTTGTTCCGCCAAGGGTGTTGCCAGCAATGGCACCGGTGGCGTGTTGATCTACAACCTTGGCTCGCAGGATGCTCGGTGGACCGAGATTGCGGGTCCGGTCGTTGCTTCGGGGGGGATGCTTAATGGTGTCACCACGATCGATCTGTCGTGCGTTTCTTCCACGCGATGCGTATTGGTCGGAACCTTCTACACGAATCCGCCTGAACGTGAATCGCTCGTGATGGTCTGGAATGGCACGGCATGGACACGACTGAATTCTGAGTCGAGCGAAGGCGGTAGAACTCAGATCATTGCGCTGACGTGTCCGACCACGTCCCAGTGCATTGGCGTCGGACACGGAAGAGCCCCAGTTGCCCCGACCAGCTTTGGGACGTCGGAGCCTGGGGAGATCGTGGGATTCCCCCATGATGCTGGCCCCATGCCGGCGGATCTCACCATGGCGTGGTTCATTCGCGACGCCGCCCAGGTGGCAGCCCCCAGCGCGACTACTGCGGCGCCGACGACTACTGGAGCTCCCACGACGACGGCTGCTCCGGCCACGACCGTTGCTCCGGTGGCGGGCGCGCCGACGACAACGACGACCACCTTGCCGGCCCCAGCGTTGGCAGTGGTGCAGGCGTTGCCGACCGCGTCGACGCCGATTGTGACCGACACGTCGATCTCCACCGGTGAGGCCATCACCGTGTCGTTCGGCGGGTTCACCCCCTTCGAGTACGTGCAGTTGATCGTGGCGTCCACGCCGCAGGTGATCGGCTCGGGTTACGCGAATGCCCAGGGCGTGGTGACCATCAGCGGAAACCTGCCGGCCAACTTGACGTCGGGCAACCACACCTTGGCGGTGTACGCCCCCGTGAGCGGAGTCGGTTTCTCGCAGCCCATCACGGTGTCCCAACCCACGCTGCCGGCGACCGGCTCTG
>JAJTEQ010000023.1 GCA_021298195.1 Ilumatobacteraceae bacterium | reverse complement strand
GCGCCGCGCCGCGTGGTGTTCGTCGACGCCGTCTACCGCAGCCCGTCGGGCAAGGCCGATTACCGCTGGGCCAAGGAAGCGGCGGTGGCCGCGGGGTGATCCAGCGGCCGTGGTCCTACGGTGACGTCGCGGGGTGACGTCAGTCGAAGCGCGCCGAGGCCTTGAAGTCGGGTCCGTACACCGGTGCCGTCTTGTCGATGCGCAACTTGCGACTGACGGCCGACTTCAATCCGTAACGACCGAGCATCTCGCGCATGTTGTGGTAGTTGGGATGGTCGAAGTGCGCGGCCAATGACTCCTCGTCGGCCCACAACTCGTACACCTGGATGTGATCGGGCACGCAGGGGTCGGCGGCGAAGCAGTACACCAGGCAACCGGGCTCCTCGTCACGCGTGGCCTTCTGGTACTTGGCGGATTCGGCGACCGCGGCGTCACGCACCGCGGCGTCGTTCAGGGTGATGGAGGCTTCGATGGCGATCAGGCTCATGAAGAGACTGTAGGCGTTCGTTCGGGTCCGGATCGTTGTCGTAGTGTCGGGAGGGTTCGACGGGGGAGGGCGCATGTTCGCGGCATTGATCACCGGCAAGTCCAAATTGGAGATGGTCGAGTTCGCCGACCCCACCCCGAGCACCACCGGTGTGGTGGTCGACGTCGCGTATTGCGGCATCTGCGGCACCGACATCCACGCGTACCAGTCCGGCCGTCCCTACAACCCGGCGATTTGCGGACACGAATGGACCGGAACGATCTCGGCCACGGGCGCCGACGTGAAGGGCCTGAGCGAAGGCGATCGGGTGGTGGTGGCGATCGCGCCGGCCTGTGGGCGATGCGCGCCGTGCCGCGCCGGCCAAGCCGATCGTTGCATGGTGTCGTTCTTGTCCGCGCTCGGACGTGAACCGGGTGCGCCGCCACACGGTGGGTTCGCGTCGCGGATCCCGGTCGAGGCGTCGCGCGTGGTGAAGGCCCATTCCGCGCTGACCGATGAACAAGCGGCCCAGGTCGAGCCGACCACGGTGGCCTTCCACGCCGTCCGTCGCAGCGGCATTCGTCTCGGAGACGTGGCCGTCGTGCAGGGTGCCGGGCCGATCGGACTCGGAACCCTGCAGTGGGTGCGCGCCGCGGGCGCGGGCGTGGTGGTCGTGATCGAACCGAACGAGGGTCGCCGACAACTGGCGCGCGAATTGGGGGCGCATCACAGCGTGGCGCCGGGCGCCGACGCCGACGCGTTGGTCAAGGAACTGACGCACGGACTCGGCGCCGACATCGTGTACGAATGCGTCGGTCGTCCCTTCGCCGTTCAGTCGGCCGTCGATCTGGCTCGACGCGGCGGTTCGATGTGCCTCATCGGCCTCGCCGAAGAGGACGCACCGATCACCCCGGGATCATGGTTGATCAAGGAGATCGACGTGACCTCGGCGCTGGCGTACAACCACGAGGAGTTCGACATGGTGATGGGAATGATCGCCGACGGTCGATTCCGCACCGAGCCGTTGCACTCGTCGACGGTGTCCCTCGACGGGTTGGACGCGGCCCTGGCCGATCTGGCCGGTGGAACCTCGACCGAGACGAAGGTTCTGGTCGACCCGCGACGATGAGGGCGGTCAGGCCTTCTCTTTGATGCCGGCCTCGCGCATGATCGCGGCGTCCTGCTGGTGGAAACGCCCGCTGCCACCCAACGTCGTCTGACCGGCGTCGACCACCAAGGTGTGCCCCGTGACGTAACGGGCTTCGTCGCTGGCGAGATACAGGGCGGCATTCGCGATGTCGGCGGGGAATCCGGCGATTCCGAGTAACGACCCCGAGGTGATGTGTTTGGTGGCCAACTCGGTGTTGTTGTGGTCGCCGGTGATGACCGCCGACGTCATCGCGGTGACCGTGTTCCCCGGTGAGATGGCGTTGACGCGGATTCCATGTTGGGCCAATTCGGACGCCACCGACTTGGTGAGACCGATGACGGCGTGCTTGCACGCCGTGTAACAGTGCGGTCCGAGCCCGCCGAGGATTCCCGCGGTGCTCGACGTGGAGATGATGACACCCGATCCCTGCGGGATCATGACCCGGGAAGCGTGCTTCATGCCGAAAAAGACGCTGTTCAGGTCGACGGCCACGGTGCGGTTCCATTGCTCGGCAGTGGTCTCGCCGATGCGACCGACGGCGCCGACGATGCCCGCGTTGTTGAACATCACGTCGAGCCGGCCGAACTCGGCGACGGCGAGATCGATGGCCGCGGCGACCTGGCTCTCGTCGGTGACGTCGCAGTGGAGGTAACGGGTGTCGGCGCCGAGTTCGCTCGCCAGTGCTCGACCACGGTCGTCTTGCACGTCGGCCAGAACGACCTTGGCGCCTTCCTCCACGAATCGACGAGCGGCACCCTCGCCGATGCCGCTGGCGGCTCCGGTGACGACCGCTACCTTGCCGGCAAGACGTCCGTTGGCTGACATGTGTTCCCCCTCGTTGGGCCCCGCGCATCGTGTGCGATGCTTGACGTGTGCCCCAACCTAATCCGCGCACCCTCGGCGCCGAAGAGTTGATCCTGAGCCACTTCAGCTTGGCCCCGATGCATCCGGTCGAGGATCGAATCCGTCTGGCCGCACGGAACGGATTCGTGGGCATCGGTCTGTACGTCGGGCAGTACATCGAACTGGAGAAGCAAGGTCTGGCCGAGGGGTATCTGCAGGACCTGTTGGACGAACACTGTGTGTGTCTCGCCGAGATCGAGGTGATCGGCGGGTTGGGCGTCGAGGGAACCGGTGGCGAGAAGGCGTCGCTCTTCGAGCAGGCCGCCTGGCGGATGGCCGACCGCTTCGGAAGTCGGTACCTGCAGGTCATCGGCCCGGCGGGTGATCGTGCCGACGCCGCTCGGGCGTTCGGTTCGTTGTGCGATCGTGCCGCGGATCACGGTTTGGTGTTGGGCCTGGAGTTCCTGCCGTTCAACGACGTCTATTCGGCGGCCGACGCGTTACGGATCGTTCAGGATGCCGGTCGCCCGAACGGTGGTGTGTGCATCGACGTCTGGCACCACGAGCGCGGCGCACGCGACGTCGACATGCTGCGGTCGATCCCCGGCGAGTTCATCACGGGTGTGCAGATGAACGACGGTCCGATCGTGCCCGAGATCGACGACTACTACACCGACTGCCTGGCCAGTCGACGCGCACCGGGTGACGGTGAGTTCGACATCGCCGGTCTCGTGGGGATTTTGCGATCGTCGGGTTGCGGCATTCCGTGGTCGGTCGAGGCCCCCAGCCGCGCGGGCTGGGCCGATCCCGAGGCTCATGTCGCTCGTCTGGGCACGGGTATGCGAAAGTTCCTCGCATGACCGACGACATCTCGATGGGAACCGAGTACCGCAACGCCCGACTGCGCATGCAGGCTCTGGCCACCGAATTGACTGACGAGGATGCCGCCCGCGTCGTCGGCGCCTGTCCGGAATGGACCGTGAAGGATCTGTTCTCGCACGTGACGGGCATCGCCACCGATCTCGGATCCGGCAAGCGTCCGAGCGGAGACACCCAGGCATGGGTGGACGCCCAAGTGGCTGATCGTCGGTCGCGGTCGTTGGCCAGCGTGGTGGAGGAGTGGAACGCCAACGCGCCGGCATTCGAGGCGATGATCGACGCGGCTCCGCAGGCGTTGTGGACTCTCACGTACGACACGGTGGTTCACGAGCACGATCTGTTCACGGCGGTGGGCCGGCGCGGTGACCGCACCTCGACGGGTGTGGCTCGCTCGGCGGTGCTCGGTCTGAAACTGGTGAAAGGTGATCTGCGGTCCAAGGGCCTGGGGGCTTTTCGCGCGGTCATCGACGGCGAGGAGCACGTGGTGGGTGAGGGCGATCCGACGCTCACCCTGACGGCCACGGCCTTCGAGACCCTGCGTTTGCTCGGTAGTCGTCGAACCATGGCCGAGATGCGCGCGGCGCACTTCGAGGGTGACTTCGACGGAATGCTGGCGGGCATCGTGCACATGGATCTCCCCGAGGTGAGTCTGGGCGAGACCAGCCTCTAGGATCGGCGCGTCGTCCCACCGGTTCCGGTGGCAGTTCAGGGGGTAGTCATGGGTCAGTTCACCGGAAAGACGGTTCTCATCACCGGCGCTTCGTACGGTTTGGGTGAGGGTTTCGCGGAAGGCTTCGCCAAGGAGGGTGCCGACCTGGTGTTGACCGCGCGCAGCAAGGACATGCTCGACGCGGTCGCCGAGCGCTGCCGGGCGATGGGCTCCAAGGTGACCGTCGCTCCCGGTGACGTGGCCGTCGAAGAGGACGTTATCCGCGTGGTCAAGACCGCCATCGCCGAGCACGGCAAGATCGACGCGCTCATCAACAACGCCGGCGTCAGCGACATGCGCGGCGTCGCGCCCGAGCAGTACGACATGGCCACCTGGAACTGGATCCTGTCGATCGACCTCAACGGTGCGTTCATGTACATGCGCGAGGTCGGCCGGCACATGCTCGAGCGTCAGAGCGGCAACATCGTCAACATCTGCTCGATCATGGGCAGCGGTGCCAACGAGTTGAACATCATCGCCTACACCGCGGCCAAGGGCGCCTTGCGCAACCTGACCCAGCAACTCGGTTGCGAGTGGGCCGACCGCGGGGTGCGCGTGAACTCGGTGTCACCCGGCTTCATCATCACCGAGATGGTGCGCCCGGCGCTCGAGGGCATGGGCATGGACAAGTGGATCGCCAGCCGTACCCCGATGCGTCGCATCGGCGAGCTGAACGAGATCGTCGGACCGGTGATGTTCCTCGCCTCCGATGCCGCCAGTTACATCACGGGCCACGATCTGTTGGTCGACGGTGGCACCAACGCCAGCAACGGCACGTACCAGATCCCGCCGATCCACCATGAGTGGAACAAGGACACCGCACCCAAGGTCGGCGCCGGTTATCCCGGTGTCTTGCCCCGTCCGGACTGGTACCAGGTCATGGAGATGGGCATTCCCGGATTGCACTACCCGCTTCCGGAGGCCTGATCCGTCGTTCCGGGTCGGTGGTCAGATCAAGAGGTCGGCGACGTGGTGGTCGCGCATCGCCGACTGGGCTCGCTTGATCACCTCGGTCCACAACGCCATGGCCCGTTCGCTCGACGAGTCGAGGGTGCCGACGGCGTACACCGGGATGATCCAGCCGTACAGAACTCCGGCGCGGTAGTCCTCACGTAGCTGATCGAACGAATAGTCGCTCACGCCCCGGGCCACCAGTTCGTCGTGATAGGCGCGCAACAGTGACTGCTCCTCGGCCTTGCGCACGTCGACGGGCACGGACTGACTGATGAAGTAGCCGAGGTCGTACGCTCCGCCACCCTTGCTGCAGGCTTGGAAGTCGATCATCCACACCTCGTCTCCGGAGCCGAAGAACAAGTTGTCGAGTCGATAGTCGAAGTGGACGATGGTGGTCGGCATGGCGGCGAAACGGTCGAGCAGCTGGTGCACGTTGTCGGCGAAGCGTTCCATGACCGGAACCATGTCGGCGTCGACCGCATGGGCGAACACCTGCAAGAAGCCGGGCAACGAGGCCCGATAGATCTCGCTGCCGATCTTCATGCCCTCGGCGTTGATCTCGGGCATCCACGCGATGCGATCGAGGTCGGCGGACCTCCAGAAGCGCGCGTGGAACCGAGCCAATGCGCGAACCGCGGCGAGGGCCTCGTTCGCGTTCACGCCGACGGACTGATCGCCGACGCGCAGATGTCCGAGGTCCTGGAGAACCAGCACGTAATCATCCTTGTCGAAGTCGGCCACGACGGCGTGGGCCTCGGGTACCACGTCGAGCATCGGTGCCACGTCGAGATAGAAACGGGCCTCGCGTTCGAAGACGCGGGCCGGACCGAGCAGTCCGCGCACGGTGGCGTCCTGCGTGGGGATCTTGCAGATGACCGTGGACGGCCCGGAGCCACCGACGTACGCGACCTCCAGTCGGCCGACCTCACCCATGAACCCGATACCGGCGCCCATGTTGCTGACGGTGACCGACGAGACCGACGTGCTCGCGTCGATCGCGCCACCATGTCGGAGGGCCGCGGTCAACCATGTCGCGTCGATGTCGGCGGTGGAAACGGGGAACGAGGTCATGGTTTCTCCTGGATGCGAGGTGACGCCGTGAAACGGCCGGGCGGAAACGCGTTGGTGACGCGCTCGATGGCGTCCCAATCGTGGGTGAGGGTGCGGTGCGCGATGCGCCAGTCGCCGTCGCGACACTCGAATCGATCGAAGTAGCGTCCTGCGAACTTCTCGAGGAACTCGCCGTTCTCGTCACGACAACGGTGCCAGGCCAGCACCTGGGTCTCGACCTCGGCCGACGTCACCGAGGTGAACACGATGTGCGGCGGGTTGCAGTAGTGGGTGGTGGCGATGGCGTATCCGCGCAACTTGTCGGTGGCCAACCGGGCGAAGTCCACGCCCAGGCCCACGAACGATCCGTGGTCGTCGGTCGCGTCGGGGTGGTAGACACTGGCCACCAACTCGGCGTCGCAACGGTCGATGCCCCGGCAGTAGTCGAGCAGGCATCGTTGGATCGCCATCGACGCCGCGACGGCGTCGGCGGGGGTCAACGGACCGTGGGCCTCGGAAACGGTGGTCACCGCAGGCACAGTAGTGCCCGAGGCGATCAATTATCGCCGGGTAAGTTTCCCGGGGGCGCGGTTCACTAAGGTCGAAGCACCGATGCGAATCGGAGTCCAGGGTGGAGAGCACCGCAGGGTGCGGAGGGGGAATGATGGCGCAGGTTCCGGTGACCGAAGGGGTGTTCACGTGGCCCTCGGAGAGTCCGCAATTGATCGGCAGTCGCTGTGTCACGTGCGGCAACCACATGTTCCCCGTCCAACAGGGTTGCCCGAAGTGCACGGGGGCCGAGACCGAAGAAGTGCTCTTGGGTCGTCGCGGAACTCTGTGGACCTGGACCGTGCAGGGTTTCCCGCCCAAGGCCCCGCCCTACGCCGGAGACGTCGATCCCAAGACCTTCAAGGCTTTCGGAGTCGGGTACGTGGAATTGCCGGGACAGTTGAAGATCGAGTCGCGCCTGACCGAGGCCGATCCGGAGAAGTTGAAGATCGGCATGGAGATGGAGATGGTCATCGTGCCGCTCTCGACCGATGCCAACGGGAACGAAGTCGTCACCTTCGCGTTCGCGCCGGTGGCCTGAGAAACGACCAGACCCAAGGGAGTAAATATGACCACGGAAGTTGCCATCGTCGGAATCGGAATGCACGAGTTCGGTCGCACCGAAGGCGTGTCGGGCATGGATCAGGGAGTCATCGCCGTTCGTCGGGCCTGTGCCGACGCCGGCGTCAGTTGGGAGGACATGCAGTTCGCCTTCGGAGGCTCGATGGCCGCCGGAGCGGCCGACACCATGGTGTCGTTGCTCGGCCTCACCGGTCTGCAGTTCATCAACGTGGCCAACGGTTGTGCCACCGGTGGATCGGCGTTGTTCTCGGCCTACAACACCATTCGCTCGGGCGTCTTCGACCTCGGTATCGCGGTCGGATTCGACAAGCACGAGCGTGGTGCGTTCCGGGTCAACACCAAGGGCAGTGGCCTCGGTGATTGGTACGGCGCGTCCGGACTGGCCCTCACCACGCAGTTCTTCGGCATGAAGATCAACCGTTACATGCACGAATACGGCATCTCGCAGAGCACGCTGGCCAAGGTGTCCGAAAAGGCGTTCCGTAACGGAGCCATGAACCCGATGGCGTGGCGACGCAAGCCGATCTCCGAGGAAGAGGTCCTGAACTCGGCGATGCTCTCGTACCCGCTGACGCAGTACATGTTCTGCTCACCCGGCGAGGGTGGTGTGGCTCTCATCCTGGCGCGCGCCGACAAGGCTCACCTGTACACCGACAAGCCGATCTTCCTGAAGGCCGCGGTCGTGCGCAGTCGCCGGTTCGGAAGCTTCGAGGTGTTGGCGCCGTCCATCGCCCTCGAACACAACGCCGGACCCACCGTGGACGCGTCCAAGGCCGCCTTCGAGATGGCCGGCATGGGCCCCAAGGACATGGATCTCGCGCAGTTGCAGGACACCGAGTCCGGTGCCGAGGTGATGCACATGGCCGAGAACGGGTTCTGCGAGCACGGCGAGCAGGAGTTCATGATCCAGGCCGGAGAGACCGAGATCGGCGGCAAGTTCCCGGTGAACACCGACGGTGGTTGCCTCGCCAACGGCGAGCCGATCGGCGCGTCCGGATTGCGGCAGGTGTACGAGAACGTGTTGCAGTTGCGGGGTCAAGCCGGAGCCCGTCAGGTGCCGAACGATCCCAAGACCGCCTACACGCACGTGTACGGCGCTCCCGGAATCTCCGGCGTCACCATCTTGTCGCGCTGAGGTCGCACCATGGCTGTTCTCACCTCCGACCACGCTCGTGATCGAGGCGACGTCGCCGCTCTGATCGACGAGTTCCGCGAGGTCACCTGGGCCCAACTGGACGAGCGCGTCAATCGACTCGTCAACGGTCTGCGCGACGCCGGTCTACGGACCGGTGACACGGTGGCGGTCATCGTGGGCAATCACTGCGAGTACTTCGAACTGGCCATGGCCTGCGCTCACGGTGGCTGGACCTACGTTCCGGTCAACTGGCACTGGGTGGCCGACGAATTGGCGTACGTGTTCGCCGACGCCGACGCCGCCGCTGTCTTCGTCGACGACCGCTTCGCCGAGGCCACCGCCGTGGCATTGCGCGACGATCGCAGTGCGAACGTTCGCCTGGTGGTCGGCATCCGAACGGCCACCGACTCGGTGGTTCGCGGCGACGGTCGATTCCGCGAATACGACGACGTCGTGTCGGCCGGCTCGTCGGCCGAACCCGCGGATCAGATGCTCGGAGGTCCGATGTTCTACACCTCGGGCACCACCGGTCGCCCCAAGGGGGTCCGGGGCATGTTGTCCGGAGGGCTGTCGATGACACCCGACATCATGAAGCTGGTGGCGGCGGGCTTCTCGAACTTCCTGCCCATCCCCGGTCGCACCATGTTGTGCGGGCCGTTCTACCACTCGGCGCAATGGGCGTTCTCGTACCTGCCGATGATCGGTGGATCGTCGGTGGTCATGCAGCACAAGTTCGACTCGGCCGGAATGCTCGAGCTGATCGATCGCCATGCCTGCACCAACGTGCACCTGGTTCCCACGCAGATGAAGCGCATGCTCGACCTGCCCGATGACGTGAAGAGTCGTTTCGTCGGTGGTTCGCTCACGACGGTGTGGCACGGCGCGGCCCCGTGTCCGCCGGCGGTGAAGCGGGGCCTGATCGAATGGATGGGCCCGAAGATCACCGAGTACTACGGCAGCACCGAAGGCTCGATCATCTCCACGATCTCCTCGGCGGAGTGGTTGGCCAAGGGTGGAAGTGTGGGCAAACCGTTGGAGACAGTCGAAGTGATCGTGGTCGACGACGAAGGCAACCGCGTTGCTCAAGGTGCCGAGGGCACGTTGTACTTCCGCAACAAGATGGGCACCGATTTCACGTACCACAACGACGAAGGCAAGACGGCCGCGGCTCATCTCGAGCCCGGCGTGTTCACGACCGGCGACGTCGGCTACCTCGATGCCGACGGCTACTTGTGGTTGAGCGATCGCAAGATCGACATGATCATCAGCGGTGGCGTCAACATCTACCCGGCCGAGATCGAAGGAGTCCTGGCGGTGCACCCGGCGGTCGAGGACGTGGCGGTCATCGGTGTCCCCGACGAGGAGTTCGGCGAGAGCGTGAAGGCCTTGGTACAGGTGAAGGACGGCGTCATGGCCGACGAATCCTTGTCATCGGAATTGATTGCCCACTGTCGCGAACTTCTGGCCGGTTACAAGGCGCCGCGTTCGGTCGACTACGTGGCCCACGTGCCGCGCACCGGAACGGGCAAGATCCAAAAGGCTCCGCTGCGGGCGCCGTATTGGGAAGGTCATCAGCGACGCATCTGAGTTCCGAACGAGGGGGAGACGTGAAGCAAGTCGATTACAGCCGGTGTTACCACCAAGGAATTCGTGTCCCGAACCTGGAACGGGCGATGTCCGAGTTGGGTGATTCTCTCGGGGTGACGTGGTGCGAACCGCAAACCCGCGAGCAGAACGTGTGGTTGCCCGGCGAGGGGGAGAAGCAGATTCCTTTGCGGTTCACGTATTCGGCCGAGGGACCCCAGCACATCGAGTTGCTCGAAGGAGCGCCGGGTTCCATCTGGGACGGGCGTTCGAACCCGGGTCTACATCATGTCGGCGTGTGGTCCGACGACGTGGCGGGCGAGTCGTTGGCGCTCGTCGAACGGGGGTGGACGATCGTCATGGCCCAGGCTCCACCCGAGAAGAACTACGGAGCATTCACCTACGTCCAACCGCCCAGCGGTCTGATCGTGGAGTTGGTGTGGAGCGCGATCAAGCCCATGTTCGATCGTTGGTTCGCCGGCGGACCGCTCGGATGAGTGACGAGATGACCGCACCCCACACACCCACCGCGAGCGGCTTCTCGGCCGCGTCCACCACCGACGACGTACTCGCCAGCCTCGATCTCACGGGTCGTCGGTTCCTGGTCACCGGGGCTTCGGGCGGACTCGGTCTCGAAACCACCCGGGCACTGGCCGCGCACGGGGCCACCGTCGTGATGGCCGCGCGCAATCCCGACAAGAACCGCGAGGCCATGACGTCCATTCGCGACGCACATCCCGGAGCTGACCTCGAGGAGTTGGACGTCGACCTCGGCTCGCTGGCGTCGGTGCGCGCGGCGTCGGCGCGCTTTCTCGCCGATCCCCGCCCGCTTCACGGGCTCATCCTGAACGCCGGAATCATGGCCACGCCGTTGGGTCACACCAGCGACGGTTTCGAGCAACAGTTCGGTGTCGATCATCTCGGGCACTTCTTGTTGGCGCGCGAGTTGCTGCCGCGGCTCGTGCAGTCGGCACCGGCGCGGGTGGTGGTGCTCTCGTCAGCGGGTCATCGCATGGGTGACATCGACTTCGACGACCCGAACTTCGCGAAACGCGACTACGACCCGTTTCTGTCGTACGGGGCAGCCAAGACCTGCAACGTCCTGCACGCGGTCGAGATCGATCGTCGATACCGGGACCTCGGCGTTCGTGCCTTCGCGGTTCACCCCGGTGGCATCCACACCGAACTTGGTAGGTACATGACACCCGAGGTGATCCAGTCCTTGATGGATCGCATCAGCGACCGGCCCCAGGCGCTCACGTGGAAGAGTCCGGAACAAGGAGCCGCCACCACGGTGTGGGCGGCCACGTCGGCGTTGCTCGATGGCCGCGGTGGCGAGTACTGCGAAGACTGCAACGTGTCGCCGGTGGTTGACGACGACTCCTTGGCCGCCGTCGGGGTGGCCGCCCGTGCGGTGGACCCCGAGCGAGCCCGGGAACTCTGGGTTCTGAGCGAGCGACTGGTGGGCTGACCCCGATCCGGGTCGGAGAAAGCGCCGGTTTCGGGCACTTTTCCTACCCAGAACGCGGGGGGTTTGTTACGGTGCCGTCGTGGCCACGATCCTCGCGCACATCACGGTGAAGCCGGGCGCCGAAGCGCGCTTCGAGGAGATCTCGCGCGACCTCTATCGAGCCAGCCACGCCGGCGAGCAGGGTCTGTTGCGCTACGAGTACTGGCGGGGCTCCGAACCGAGCACCTACTACACGTTGCTCGCCTTCACCGACTTCGCCGCGTTCATCGCGCATCAGACGAGCGAGCACCACGAAGCGGCGTCGCCCCAACTGGGCTCGGTGTTGGCCGGTCTCCGCCTGGAGTGGGTCGACCCGATGCAGGGCGCGAGTCCGTTGCCGAGCACCGAAGCCCAGGACCTCTCCGGATCCACCGACGAACTGACGCGCGCGTACGCCAAACGCTTCGCCGCCCAAGTCGCGCCCTGGTGGGCCGAACATCGTTGAAGCCATACACACACCTCACGAAGGGAACACCGACATGACCGACATGCTCGACCGTAACGCCGAACAGACACCGTGGTTCCTGCGCGGCAACTACGCGCCCGTCTTCGACGAGGTGACCGACACCAATCTGTCGGTGACCGGATCCATCCCGTCCGGTCTGTCGGGTCTGTACGTGCGCAACGGCTCCAACCCGAAGGACGGCGCGGCCGGACACTGGTTCTTCGGCGACGGCATGGTGCACGGCGTGCGTCTCGAAGGAGGGCGAGCGAAGTGGTACCGCAACCGGTACGTGCGCACTCCGAAGTACCTGAACGGCATGGACGCCATGGACCCCGAGACGATGTTCGACCCCACCGCCAGTGCGGCCAACACCCACGTCCTGGCTCACGCCGGTCGCATCTGGGCGCTCGAGGAGGGTCACCTTCCGTGGGAGATCTCGCCGGAGCTGGAAACGATCGGATGCGACGACTTCGGTGGCCGATTGACGACCGCGTTCACCGCACACCCGAAGTTGTGCGCCGAGACCAACGAACTGCACTTCTTCGGGTACTCCGCGGTGGCCCCGTTCGTGACGTATCACGTCCTCGACGGTCGGGGACAGTTGGTCCATTCGGCACCCATCACCACGCCCAAGGGCACGATGATGCACGACTTCATGATCACCCGCGAGCACGCCATCTTCATGGACCTGCCGGTGGTCTTCAACCTCGACAAGATGGCCGAGGGGCTGCCCCCGATCGGCTGGGACGACGGCTACGGCGCGCGCATCGGCATCATGCCGCGCATGGGCACCGACAAGGACGTTCGTTGGTTCGAGATCGATCCCTGTTACGTGTTCCATCCGTTGAACGCGTTCGTCGACGGTGACGAGGTGGTGTGCGACGTCGGACGTCACGAGTCGATGTGGCGCGGATCGATGGACAGTTTCGAGCCGTGTTTCATGTACCGCTGGCGTTTCAACATGCGGACCGGTGCGGTGAGCGAGACCCAGATCGACGATTGGGCCCACGCGTTTCCGCGCGTCGACGAACGCCTGGTCGGGTTGAAGCACCGATACGGATGGGTGGCCGGCTCGCGATCCGCCGTCACCGGTTCGGGCTCGGGTGTTCCCGGCGGCGACCCCGGCGTGGTGGCGCGTTACGACATGAACGACGGATCCAAGACCGTTCACGATCTCGGTCCGCACGCGCATCCGGGCGAATTCGTGTTCGTTCAGGATTCGGCAACGGCCGGCGAGGACGAGGGATGGGCGATGGGTTTCGTGCACGACGAATCCACCAACCGCACCGACTTGGTCATCCTCGATGCCTCGGATCTGTCGAAGCCCGCGGTGGCACGAGTGCACCTGCCCCAGCGGGTGCCGTACGGATTCCACGGAAGCTGGGTCGACGACTCGATGATCTGATCATCCGCGGGCGAGTGACCGCACGCGTTCGTAGAACGCCATGAGACCCTCGCTGCGTTCGTACAGCTCGACGAGGTGACCCAGTTCGTCGCGGGCATCGCAGAAGACGAAGTCCGTCCCGGACCTCGTGCGGGCCTCGAGCAACACGGGGGCTCCGTGCGACCGACAGTGCTCGATGGCCGCGGGCAACGAATCGACCATGTACGCCACGTGGTGAACGCGACCCGGAGGCACGAGGGGGGCGGTGTGTTCCACCACCAGCTCCACCATGAGCTCACCCCACCAGCCGTAGGCCGAGGAGTGATCGAAGGGCGTGGGTGCCCCGTTCACGAGCGACACGGCGAGATCGATGTGCTCGGCGACGACGAAAGGTCCGGATCCCCAACGCTCGGCGTGACGATTCGCGTGCTCGTGAACGGGAACGTTCGGACTCGCGGCGTAGGCGATCTGCACCGGTTCTCCGAGGTCGCGCATGGTCACAGCATTCCACACGAACGCAGCGGTCGTTCGGGTACACGATGCTCGGGTACGGTTCGGTCATGTTCGAAAGCCAGTCGATCGAGAACCTCGATTCCGTCACCGCCGCCCGTCTCCTGGTCGATCGTGCGGCCATCGTCGACCTGACCCATCGTTATTGCTGGGCCCTCGACACCAAGGATTTCGAGGCCCTCGACGGGGTGTTCGACCCCGATGCGAACGGTGATCTTCTGGAGGACGTTCGGGGACGTGACGCCATCAAGGCCCGTATTCGCCGGGCCCTCGAACCGCTCGAACAGACCCAGCATCTGGTGGCCAACCACATGGTTCGCGTGGAGGGTGACCGTGCCTGGTGTCGTTGCTATCTGCAGTCACAGCACGTGCGCAAAGCCGCCGAGGGAGGCCCCAACTTCATCATCGCCGGTCGCTACGAGGACGAATTGAAGCGCACCCCCGACGGTTGGCGCATCGTGTTCCGCAAGTTGACCGTCATGTGGACCGACGGCAACCCGCGAGTGGCCCGCGGCTGATCTCAGCGTTCGATCCAGTTCGCCAGCAGCTGCGGAACGCGAAGAGCCTCGGGGGGATCGAAGTCGATCGGCGCGTAGTGCGTCCAGTCGATCCGCGTGGTGCGTTTGTCGAGGGGCCAGAAGGTGATGAAGGGAAAACCGTAGGCCGCCACCGGGGTGATGAGGTTGGGGAACACCCCGTAGGCGCTGCTGGTGCAGCGGACCATGTCGTTGACGGTCTCGATGTCGGTGAACCCCGGGATGACGACGTGCCGGTAGTCGTCCCAGTTCGTCATGCCGAGGGCGGTGTACGAGGCCTTGGAGAACGGGGTGACCATGCGCGAACACCCGTTGGGCAACAGACCCATGGTGGCGCCTCGGTTGTCGAGGAGACTCTCGCCGTTGCGACTGTGGATGTGCCGGAAGTGGTACACCTCCAGGAAGGCCTCGGCCGTGACCTTCCAGTTGCACGGAACGATCTCGCTCTGCCGCGCCACCGTGCGCAGTCGGGGTCCCTGGAATTCGGCCATCTCGTCGACGATCGGGCCCAACCAGTCGAGCAATGGCATGGCGTCCGGATCGCGATTGACGAAGATCCAGTTGTCCCACACCTCGCAGCGAATTCCGGGAAGGCAGCGGTCCGCTCGATCGAGGCCGACGAAGTCGCGTTCGTCGGGGACCGACACGAGGCGACCGTCGTCGATGTCGTAGGACCACGAGTGATACTGGCACCGCAACAACTTCGAGTTGCCCGAACTCTCGCGCACCACCGGCGCGCCCCGGTGTTGACAGGTGTTGTAGTAGGCCCGTAACTCGCGGTCGCGACCACGGATGATGATGATCGGGTGCGTGAGATCGTCGAAGGTGATGAAATCGCCGGGTTCGCTCAGGTCCTCGCTGCGTCCGGCCAACACCCAACACTTGCTCCAGAGGTGTCGTTGTTCCAGATCCCAGAACTCGTCGCTGGTGAAACGTCCGACGGGGATGTCGGGGAAGGCCGGGAAGCCCGCGGGCGGAGCGGTGCGCGCGAACTCGAAGTGCATCTCCCGGGTGAGTCGGTCGACGAGCTCGGGGTTCACGCTCAGAACTCCCCGAGAAGATCGTCGCAGTCGTTGTCGTCGACGGCGGCGAAGGCCCGCGTGATCATCTCGTGCAGCAACCGCCGTCCACGATCGTTGCCCGGGTCGATGTCGCTGACGGCCACCTGCGACCACGCCTGATGGAACAAGCAGTACCGGTAGTCGCGCCAGCAGCGATCCCAGGTGTAGTCGGTGACGCCGGCGGCGAGAAGGCCGTCGTAGTACCGGTGCACCAGATCGGCCTCCCAATCACGGCGGTTCGCGATGGTGACGGACTGACCGAGGAAGTTGGCCACGTCCCACATGCCGACGTGACGGGCGCTCAGTTGCCAGTCGAGCACGGTGACCGTGCCCGCCCCGGCCGATCCGCCGAAGAGGAAGTTGTCGGCGCGGAAATCCATGTGCACGAACGTGGCCTTGCCCTGGTCCACCCACCAATCGACCATGTCGGGGTATTTGGGCGTCAGCTGCCGCATCCAGGGGAGCGTGCGATCGGGCACGATGCCGGTCCAGGTGTCGATGAACGACTCCAACTTGGGTTCGGCCATCTCGCGGGCCGCACGGTACAGCGGATTGTTCATGGGAGGCAGCCACTGGAGGGATCGCAGCAGTTCGTTGTCCCAGAACGTGGAGTGCAAGGTGACGGCCTGGTCGAGGATGGCGGCACTGTCGTCGTATCCGGCTCCGACGATCTGGTCGACCATGCGCGCCCCGGTGATCTCCTCGATGAGGACGATGTACGGAGCGCCGGTGGGGTCGACGTCGGTGTAGTGGCAGTAGGGAACGCGAAGATTGATGGTCCGCGAGAACTGCGAGTAGAAGTTCGATTCGCGTTCGTAGAAACCCATGGCTTGGGACATGAACACGTTGCCGGGAGCCGCCGCTTGGCACTTGGCGATCATGGTGGTCGGTCGCGGACCCTCGGAGCCGTCGCGGTAGCGCAGGTGCAATCGGGTGACCTCGCCCAGCAGGCCGACACCTTCGCCCAGGCGCTCGGCCCGTACGACGACGATCTCGGCGACGGACCCGTCGAAGGCGCGGTTCAACCAATCGGCGGTGAGGTGATCGGCGGTGGTGGGTATCGGTGGGCGCGTGGACACGGTCAGCCCGCCAACGATCCGGCATCGGCCACCACGACCTCACCGGTGATCCAGGCCGCCATGTCACTGGCGAGGAACAGGATCACGCGGGCGATGTCGTCGGCCTGCCCGGCGCGACCGAGCAACGTCTGGCTCATGCGGGCTCCGACGTCGAGGCCGGCGGCCTTGAGCGGTGCGAGTTGGTCCTGCACGCCGGGGGTGTCGATCGGTCCGGGTGCGACGCCGACCACGCGGATGTTCATCGGTCCGAACTCGAGCGCCAAGGATTTCGTGAGTCCGACCACCGCGTGCTTGGAGACGACGTACGCACTGATGCCGGGAGCGGCGCGGAATCCGGTGGTGGAGGCGAGGTTCACGATGACGCCACCGGCGCCCATGCGCTTGGCCGCCTCGCGCGCGCACGCGTAGGAGCCGCGCACGTTCACCTCGAGGAGTCGATCGATGAAATCGTCACTCGCCTGCAACGCCGGTCCGGTGGTGGGGTAGATGCCGGCGTTGTTGACCCAGATGTCGAGACCACCGAGACGTTCGACGCACAGATCGGTGACCGCCATGATCGACGCGGTGTCGCTGATGTCGAGCGCGGTGCTGATGACGGTGCGCCCGGTCGCACCGGCGATCTCCACGGCGGTCCGCGCCGCTCCGCTCTCGTCGATGTCGGCCACGATCACGTCGGCGCCGGCTTCGGCGAGACGCTTGGCCGTGGCCGCCCCGATGCCCTTGGCTCCGCCGGTGACGACGGCGCGACGACCCGACAACGACCACATTCGGTCGAGCGACGTGTTGCTGTGATCGGCGATCATGTGTCCCCCTCGCGGGTCGACCGACGATGGTCGGTGCGTCCCCGAGGACCATTCTTATCGACCCGATCTTCTAGGGTTTGCCCCGTGGGGCGCGAACTGACCAGATTCGACGAGTTTCCCCGTCATCAGATCGGCAACACGTTCGACACCGTGGTGGACGGGTCGCAGCACTGGAGCGACGGTTTCTACTTCACCATGGGCGACGACGCCGGCCGGGTGGCGTGGTTCATGGGATTGCGTCTGCACATCAACAACGACGTCATCGACGGATTCGTCTGCACGGCCCTCGACGGTCGGCAACACAACATGCGTTGGTCCCGTCGTCTTCGTCCGGCCATCGACGACATCGCCGTCGGACCGATGTCGGTCGAGATCGTCGAGGGACTGCGCACCTTGCGCACCGTCTGTGACGCCAACGAACACGGCCAGGCGTACGACCTGTCGTGGGAGGGGGTTCATGCTCCCTACAACGAGGACCACGTTCAGGTCTACGTCAACGGTCGATTGCACAGCGATCGCTCGAACTACGACCAGGTGATGAGGGTGAACGGTTGGATCGAGGTGGGTGGCGAGCGCATTGAAGTGAACGACTGGACCGGCGTGCGCGATCACTCGTGGGGGATCGGCAACCAGACCGGTGGACCGCGCACCAACGTGATCGCTCCGCCGCCCGTTCACACGGCGCCCCCCGGGTTGCGTCAGTGGTGTTGGTATCGCATGCCGGATCGTTGCATCTTCTGGCAGTTCCACCACGTGGGCGGGAAGGCGCCCTACACGAAATTCGAGACGCGTTGCGTGTATCCCTACGGTGACCCCCGGGAGTCCTTCGCCTACACGTCGCTCGACTACGAGGTGGAGTTCGTGAAGGTCGACGGTCGCAACTCCCGTCGGTTGAAGTCGTCCGTCGTGCACCTCACCCGACCCGACGGGGTGGTGGAGTCCTATCGCAGCGAGCCGATCTCCTATCCGCTGTATCTGCAGGGCGGCGGCTATCACAACGGTTTCGACGACGCGTTGGGCCGAGGTGTGTATCGCGGAGACCTTCATCACGAGGGCGAGGTCTGGGAGATCGACCGCGTCACGTCGATCGTCACTCCCAAGCCCACCGATCTCAATCGTTGGCACTACGCCGAGGCCTGGGGTCGTTGCACGAATCTGGCCGACGCTCGAGACTCCGGAACGGGACACCTGGAATCGGTGGTGCTCGGGCCGTACGAGGGCCTCTGATGCGCGCACTGGTGCTCGGTGGCTCCGTTTTCGTCGGCCGTCGCCTGGTCGAACGATTGGTGACCGAAGGACACCAGGTGGCGGTCCTGAATCGAGGGGTCACGCCGACCGCTCTGCCCGCCGGGGTCGAACATCTGGTGGCCGATCGCACCGACATGGAAGCGATGTCGCGGGTCCTGGCGGGCCGCGAGTGGGACGCGATCCTCGACGTGTCCGGTTTCGTGATGGTCGCCGGGGGCGGCGACATCGCCGGTCTGCTCGATCTGGTCGACGGTTCGGTGGGTCACTACGTCTACGTGTCGTCGATCATGGCCTACGACCAGTCGCAACTCGGGGTCTTCCCGTGGCACGAGGAACTCGACATCGATCGCAGCGGTCCGCGCTCGTACGGTGGATTCAAGGCCATGGTCGAGAGCGCGATGCTGACGCGTCACGGGGCGACGGGATTCCCGGTCACCGTCGTCCGTCCAGCGGCCATCTACGGCCCCTGCAACAACATCTACGACATGGAAACCCCCATGTTCCTGCGCCTCATCCAGCGGCGCCCGATCCTGTTGCCTCACGGAGGTCTGGTGACCGGCTCGTACGGGCACGTCGACGACCTGTGTCGGATGATGGTCGACATGATCGGCGTCGACGTGGCCAAGGGCGAGGTGTTCAACGCCACCGCCGAAGCGGTCACCACCTCGCACTACGTCGCCACGTTGGCGGCCATCGTCGGGGTCGAGGCCGACGTGGTGATGGTCCCCGATGACCGTCCCGAGGGGTTTCCCTCGGGCGTGTACGGACACCTCTTCGGGTCACGACATCACGCCGTGTTGAGCATGGACAAGGCCCGTCGCTTGCTGGGATACGAGCCCGAGCTCGGCTTCGAGGATGGTCACCGACACACCTACGACTGGTTCAAGAAGCAGGGTTGGGATCGCCTCGAGGGTCCGTTGTCGGATCCGGTGTGGCGCTCCAGTTGGGATTTCGAGGCCGAGGCTCGCGCCGCCGCCCTGTTGCGAGGCGACTGATGTCGCCCGACTTCGACGACGCGGTGGTGATGCGGAACACGGCCGCGGTTCTGCGCACGACGGTTCTTCCCATCATCGAGGATCCGGCGGTCCGCACGACGGTCGTGCAGTTGATCGCGGTACTCGAACGGCAAGTGGATCCGAACCACGCGGTCGCCGCGGATACGTCGGAGGTCGAGGACCTCGACGCGAAGTTGGCCGCGGACGGCGGGGTGTTGTCGGCTTTCCGTGGGCGATTGAACCCGTCATGAACCCGACCGAGTCCGAAGCTCTCTCCGGCTGGTTGTCCACCACCTTGGGTTGGCCGGCCGTCGAGTCGTTTCGCCGCATCAGCGAGGGACATTCCCGGGAGATGGTGATCGCCACGTCGAGCACCGGAGAGCGCGTGGTGGTGCGCATCGAACAGGGTGGAGTGTTCGGAACCGACGGGGTCCTGGAGTCACGTTTGATGACCGCCCTGCATGCTCACGGTGTTCCGGTGGCACGCGTGTTGGCCGTCGACGAGACGGGCGCGATCATCGGACGACGGTTCTTCGTGATGGAGTTCGTGTCGCACGTGCCCGACGCACCGTCGCCGGTGAACGACTTCATCGGCGTGTTGCACGCGATGCACGGCATCGATCCGACATCCGGCGCCTTGGGCGATCTGCTCGGAGCGTCGAACGTGTCGAGTGCTCGAGAAGCGACCATGAAGCAGGTCCGGCGGTGGCGCGACGTGTACCGATCGTCGAGCAAGACGACGATCGCCCTCCTGGAACGCAGTGCCGAGTGGCTCGAGTCCAACGCACCCGACGGCGACCGGTTGAGCGTCGTTCATGGTGATGCCGGGCCGGACAACTTCGTCCACGACGGCGAACGAGTGACGGCCATCACCGACTGGGAGTTCGGGCACCTCGGTGACCCGCTGGAGGACTGGGTCTTCTGCATCCAGATGCGTGGATCGCGCGCATTGCCCAAAGAGGAGTGGTTCGGGCGCTTGGCCGACATCACCGGTATTCGTATCGGGGCCGACGTCTGGCGATATTGGGAAGCGTTCAACTATTTCAAGGGGTCGTGCGCCAATCTCTCGTGTCGCGCACTCTACGAAAACGGCACGAATCCGGCGCCGAACATGGCCATCGTCGGAACCGCGGTCCACCGTGTCTTCCTGCGCCGTCTGGTCGAACTCGGCGTCGCGGTGTGACAGTATTCGGCATGAGTCCGAACACCGATCCCCGCATCCAACTCGTCAAGGATCTGTTCGCCGCGTGGAGTAGCGGCGACGCCGACGCCCCCGAGACGATGATGCACCCGCACGCCGTCCTGAACGACATCGTCGGCGGTTCGCACACCGGATGGCCGGCCATCCGTGCCTTCTTCAAGAAGGGACTCGACAAATGGCCCGACCTGGTGTTGCTGCCCGACCAGTTCTGGACCAGCGACGACGGCGTGGCGGTGACTTGGGTGATGAGCGCCACCATCACCGAGGAGATGGGCGCGGTTTTCGGCAAGCAGCACGTGGGCAAGAAATGGTCGAGTCCCGGGATGAGCTGGCTGCGAATCGTGGATGGGCGCGTCGAACACGAGGTCGACTACCACGACAGTGGTGCGGTGCCGAAGTCGCTCAACGCGCAGTGAAACCGATGTGAAGGTGTTTCAGGGCCCGTAGGCAGAAATTCGGGTGGTGACGGAAGTCGTTCGCTCCGTCGATGAACCACATCTTGTCCACGCGGTCCACGAGGGCGCGAAAGCCGATGATCAACTCGCGTCGGGCCAAAGGCGCCCCGAGGCAGTGGTGGGTGCCGAATCCGAAGGCCACGTGACTGCGCACGTTCTCCCGGTCGAGGTCCATTTTCTCCGGGCACTCGAATTGATTCTCGTCGCGGTTCGCGGCTCCGTAACGTACGTTCACGACCGACCCGGCGGGGATGGTGACCCCGTGCAATTCGACGTCGACGGCGGCGGTGCGGAACAGGCCCTGCACCGGACCCTCGAGTCGCAGGACTTCCTCGGCCAACAGGGGCACGTAACGATCGGGATCGGTGACGACCTTTTCCCATTCGCCCGGGTTCTCGATGAGCAGACGAACGCCCTCGGCCAACGCGTTCGTGGTGGTCTCCGAACCACCGACGAAGGTGTCGGCCATCATCTCGGCGTGCAGTTCGTTGTCGGTGAGGGTGCGGCCCCATTCGGGGATCACGGTGTTCACCAGGTCGCTCAGCAGCGTGTCGTCGGGTTCGCGACGCAGACGTTCGAAGATCGGTTGGAAGTAGTGCTGGGCCTCGATCTCCATCTCGGTCGACCAGACTGCCTCCTCCTCGGTCTGCATCATTCCCAGACGATGCACCCAGGCGTCGGTCCACGCCTTGATGCGCCACATGTCCTCGTCGCGCGCACCCATCTGGCGCCCGATCACGATCAGGGGCAGCGGTACGGCGAAGGCGCGCACCCAGTCGCACTCGCCGGTTCCGATGAACTCGTCGATCAGCGAGTGGGCCAGGTCGACGATGAAGTCGTCCATCTCCTTGATCTTGGAGGGGCGAAAGGCGTGGTTGAACAACCCGCGCATCTCCCGATGCTCGGGGTCGTCGCGGGCCGCCAGCGTGGCGCCCGGCAGCCAGCCCTTGTCCTCGTAGATCTTCTTCAGGCGTGCGCTGCGTGGATCGATGCGGCCCCGGTGACGGGCGCTGGTGAATCGCTCCGTGTCGGTCAACACCATCCGGACGTCCTCGTAGCGGGTCACGACGAACATGCCGGTGGCGTTGTCGCGCCACACCGGAGCCTCCCGACGCAACGCGTCGTACGCCGCGTAGGGACAGTCGGACACGTCGGGATCGAGCAACGTCAGTCGTTCGAGATCGATCTCGGCGTTCACCGACCCATTCTGACCGATGCCGGACCGGTGACGTTGCACGGACCCTCCCGCGATGCTCCCATCGCTCGGGAACGGTCCGTTGGGCTAGAACAGAGCCATGACTACCGCCGCACCCGTCTCCGTCGACGACTACGTCTCGATTCAACGTCTCATCAATCGCTACGCCGACGCCGTCATCCACCGGTCGGGTGAACAGTGGGGGTCGTGTTGGGCCGACGACGCCGTGTGGGACCTGGGCCGCGGCCGCCTGGTGGAGGGCAAGGACGCCATCTTGAAGCTGTGGTACGGCGCGATGACGGGATTCGCCGCGGTGGTGCAAACCGTTCACAACGGTGACGCCTGGCAAGGTGCCTCGGCCGACGAGGCCACCGGTCGGTGGGCCATCAGTGAGCGCTTTCGTCGGGCCGACGGTCAGTCGGGAATCCTTCTCGCTCATTACGACGACGCGTACCGCAAGGTGAACGGGCAGTGGCTCTTCTCGCGACGATTCCTGCAGGTCCACTACGGAGGGCCCGCCGATCTGTCGGCGGACTTCACCAACCATCGTGAGGCCCTCGTCGAGCGCGGCGTGGCCGCGGACGTCTGAGGTCGTCCGATGCCCGTCTTCGCCGCCGACCTGGCCCGTGAACGTCCCGACGAGATCGCCGTGCGCGATCCCGACAAGGCCTTGCGTTGGGCCGACGTCGACGACATCTTGAATCGAGTGGCCAACATCGCCTTGGCCACCGACCTGGGTCCGCATCGCCGAGTCGCGGTGTTCGCCGAGAACGCCGCCGAAACGGCCCTCGCCCACCTCGGCTGTCTGCTCGGCAGTGCGTCGACGGTGCCCGTGAACTTCCACCTGACCGCGGAGGAGACGGCCTACATCCTGGTCGACTCCGACGCGCGTCTGTTGTTCGTCGGACCCGAGACCGTCGAGCGCGCGGTGGCCGCCGCCGACATCGCCCGAGCCGAAGGACTCCACATCGACGTGATCGGTTGGGGTGTGAACGCGCCCGGTGTGCGTACCTGGGCCGACTGGTTGGCGTCGGGCGACCCGTCGCATCCGCCCCTCGACGTGGTCCCGCGCGCGAACCTGCTCTACACCTCGGGCACCACGGGCCGACCCAAGGGCACCGAGTTGCCGCCGACGATGTTCGCCGGTGGATCCACCATGGCCGAACACCTGGAGGGCATGAAAGCCAATCGGTTCGCCCAGTTCGGCACGCATCTGGTGGTGGGTCCGATGTACCACACCGGTCCGTTGAACGGCATGCGTTTGCTGGTTCGCGGTGTCCCGATGGTGATCCTGGCCAAGTTCGATGCCGAAAAGACACTGCAGGCCATCCACGAGCATCGCACCGAGTCGTCGGTGATGGTGCCGACACATTTCGTCCGGCTGTTGGCGCTTCCGGACGAGGTGAAGTCGAAGTACGACGTGTCGTCGATGAAACTGGCGGCCCACACGGGTGCGTCCTGTCCCGTCGACGTGAAGCGGGCGATGATCGACTGGTGGGGGCCGATATTCATCGACGCGTACGGAGCCACCGAGGTCGGCACCACGTGCCAGATCACCAGCACCGAATGGTTGGAGAATCCGGGATCGGTCGGTCGCCCCGTTCCACCGTTCTCGGTGCTCGTGTTGGACGACGACGGCAACGAGCTTCCCGCGAACGCCGAGGGCCGGCTTTTCTTCAAGGACGCGACGGGCCGAGGGGTGATCTATCCGAACGATCCGGAGAAGACCAAGGCGGCCAACATCGCCCCCGGCGTGTTCACGTTGGGGGAGATCGGCTACGTGAACGAGGGTGGCTACGTGTACATCACCGATCGCTTCAGCGACATGGTGGTGTCGGGTGGAGTGAACATCTATCCGGCCGAGGCCGAGCAGGTCCTGGTGCAGCACCCGGCGCTCCTCGACGTCGCCTGTATCGGAGTGCCGCACACCGAGATGGGAGAGGAATTGAAGGCTTTGGCGATTCTGCGCGATCCGTCGAATCCGCCCGAGGCTTCGGAGGTGCTGGCGTTCTGCCGCGAGCGCCTGAGTCACTACAAGTGCCCACGCACCATCGAGTTCGTCGACGATCTCGGTCGTAACACCATGGGCAAGATCAACAAGCGCAAGTTGCGCGCCCCCTACTGGGAGAAAGCCTGACGACCATGGCGAAAGATGACGTGCTCCTGATCGACGACCCCGCTCCGAAAGTCCGTCGCTTCACGTTGAACCGACCCGAGAAGCGCAACGCCCTCAACGACGACCTGCGCGGAGCGCTGTTCGACGCGTTGCGGGCCGGCGACAAGGACCGCGACGTCTCGGTGATGATCATCCGTGGTGCGGGGTCGTGTTTCTGCGCCGGCTACGACCTCGGCTCGCCGAATTCCGACGTGGAGCGGTCCATCTCGCGGGCCGACGGCTGGTGGTCGCGTCACGTCGTCAACAACTGGTTCGAGATGTGGGACATGAGCACACCGATCATCGGACAGGTGCACGGCTACTGCTTGGCCGGTGGCACCGAGCTGGCCACCGCCTGCGACCTGGTGTACGTCGCCGAGGACGCCAAGATCGGCTATCCACCGGTGCGGCTGATGTCGCCCCCCGACATGCAATGGCAAACCTGGATGATGGGTCTGCGTCGGGGCATGGAGGCGTTGCTCACCGGGGACTCGATGTCCGGAGTCGACGCGGTGGCGGGTGGCTTCGCCAATCGGGCGTTTCCCGAAGCCCGGTTGGATTCCGAGGTGTTGGCCATGGCCGAACGGGTGGCCAAGATCCCGGCCGATCTGTTGGCCCTGAACAAGCGGGCCGCGCACCGGGCCATGGAAGCCATGGGGATCCGCACGGGTATCCGGGCCACGGCCGAGATCCAGGCTCTGGGGTTCCACCAGAAGTCGTCCATGGAGTACATGCAGGGCTTCGCCACCAAGGGCGTGACCGCGGCGTTGAGCGAGCGCGACGCGGCCTTCGGGGATTATCGCGAGTCGGGGCCGTCGGGTTCGACCTGACGGCGACCTGCGGTTTTCCGCTTTTCGGTGTTTGACCTTGCCGACACCTTGTGACAATCTGTGACGTGCGACATATCCGCAACGGGTAGTCGATCGTCAAGGGGGAAACGTGAGAAGCAGGAAGATCAGTTTCGTCGCGGGCCTGGCCGTACTCGGCTTGCTCGCCGGCGCGTGTAGCGAGGATTCGAGTAGCGAGAGCACCTCGGCGCCGGCGACCGAGGCCCCGACATCGGAAGCCCCGACCTCGGAAGCACCCAGCACCGACGCGCCGTCGGAGTCTCCGCTCGACCAGTCGACGCTCGACACCGCGCTCGCCTACACCGGCGGCACCGCGGGTGCGGCCAGCGGTGACCCGATCTACATCGGTTACGTGAACCAGGAAGGTGGCACCCCGGCGTTCCCGGAGGCCTCCAATGGTGCCCGTTCCGCCGTGTGGTTGATCAACAACTTCCTCGGTGGAATCGGCGGTCGTCCGATCGAACTGGTCGAGTGCTTCGTCACGAAGGAAGAGGACGGCCAGAAGTGCGCGCAGGAGATGCTGGCGAACGACGACGTGCAGGTGGTCGTCACCGGTGCGATGTTCAACGGCACCGCACCCCTGCTCGACGGGCTGAAGGACAAGAAGCCCGTCATCCTGGGTAACCCCACCACCACGCCGGAGTTCCTGGCCACCGACGCCTACGCGTTCACCCCGGGCTCGCCCGGAGTCGTGCAGGGTATGTCGGTGTTCGCCGCGAACTACCTCGGTGAGTTGGAGGGCAAGGAGATCAAGAAGGCCGCGGTCGTGTACAACGACAACCCGGCCGGAACGATCGCCTTCACCGCGCTCACCAAGCCCGTGCTCGAGAGCCTCGGTCTCGAGGTCACCGGTGTGCCGGTGCCCGACACCGCCGGCACCAGCGAGATGGCCACCGCCATCCAGTCCGCTGGTGCGGACACGGCCGACGTGTTCTTGCCGCTCGTGACGGTGCAGAGCTGCATCGGTATCTACGACGCCATCAAGACCCTCGAGATCGACACCACCGTGGTCACCACCGGCTTGTGCTTCGGCACTCCGATGCAGGACCACATGAAGTCGGTCGGTGAGCCCGGCAAGTTGCCCGACGGCTGGTACTTCGTCGGCTACGGCTTCTCGTACGAGATTGCCGGAGACCCCAACCAGGACGCCTACAACGACGCGGTCTTCGCCTGGGCCGAGACCGAGGGCATCGAGGATCTGGAGTACACCGGATTCAGCGGTCCGACGTTCGCCACCTTCATGACCGTCGCCCAGTTCATGAACGGCGGCGCCACCGACGGTGCGGGCATCCGCGCCGCTGTGAAGGCTTTCGCCGGACCCCAGTGGATGGCGGCCGGCGACATGAAGTGCGGCGCGAACGCCACCTTCCCGAGCCTCTGCGGATTCTCCGTGGGTATCCAGAAGCAAGAAGGTGCCGAGTACGTGTCCGTCCTCGACGGATACAACGGCAAGGCCATCAACCCGGTGGCCGAACTCGGTCAGGGTTGATTCGAACTCTCGACCCTCACGGGTCGAACGTCGGGTCGAGAGCGGACACGTGGTGTCTCGTTCTCGACCCGACGTGGTTCGTTCGTCGGCGTCGTCCGACGATTATTCGTTCGTGAAGTGACGGATCGGCCTCGCGGGGCCGACCGTGAGAGCGGGTCCAACGACCCGATGATTCGGGGGACGAGTCTGTGCTCGAAGGATTGCTGAAGTTCGCTCGTCGCAAGCCGGCCGTCTCCGGATCGGCGATCGTGTTGTTCGTCTTCGCGATCCTGTACGTATGGGACGCACGACAGCTCGCACCCATGTTCTCGAACGTGGGAACCGGGGCCTTGATGGCCGCCATCGCCCTCGGCGTGGTGTTGACGTATCGCGGCTCCGGTGTGGTCAACTTCGCCAACGGCGTGGTGACCATCTTCGTCGCGTACTGGTACTACGGGTTGCGCATGGAGGGCAAGTTCTACGTGCCGCCGTTGCCCAACCCGCTGGTTCTGATCGAGATTCCGGTCAACTGGTTCCGCGAGGACGGCAACAAGCTGGACCTCGTGAATTGGCCCACCGTCATCGATCTTCCCGGTGACCGTCTCACCACCGCGTCGGCATTGATCGTCTCGCTGTTGTTGGCCGTGTTGTTCGGTCTGGCCCTCCATTTTCTGATCTTCCGCCCGTTGCGCAACGCTCCGGTGCTGGCCAAGGTGGTCACCTCGGTGGGATTGTTCGTGGTGCTCCAGGAGTTCCTGCGACTTCGCTTCGGCGAACTGGCCCGCACCGGCGTGCAGTTCCCGCTTCCCAAGGGGAAGGTCGACCTTCCCGGCGAACTGGGGGCCATCCCCAACAACCAGCTGTTCCTCGTCGCCGTGGTCGTGGCGATCGCCATCGTCCTGTGGGCGCTGTTCCGCTTCACACGTTTCGGTCTGGCCACGCGCGCCGCGGCCGAGAACGAGAAGGGCGCGATGCTGCTGGGTTTCTCGCCCGATTTCCTGGCCGGTGCGAACTGGGTGTTGTCGACCGTCATCGCCGGACTCCTCGGCATCTTGGCCTCACCCATCACCAACCTGGACACGATCACCCTTCCGTTGTTGATCGTTCCGGCGCTGGGAGCGGCGTTGCTCGCCGGCTTCTCGTCGTTCGGCGTGACCGTAGCCGCCGGTATCGGAATCGCGATGCTGCAAGGGTGGGTGCAGTACCAAGGTGCCCAGACGTGGTTCCCGCGTGGTGTGCTGCCGACCGCCGGTCTCACCCAGGCCTTGCCCTTCTTCGTCATCGTCATCGCCATGTTCGCTCGTGGCAAGGCGCTCCCTGTGCGCGGAGCCGTGTCATCGGGCAAGATGCCCGCGGCCGTGGCCCCCAGGCACGTGGGTGCCTTGACGTTCGTCGCGGTCGTGGCGACGTTGGTCATGTTGTTCGGGTTCAGTTACGACTGGCGACAGTCGACGATCAACACGTTGGTGGGCGTCGTCATCGCGTTGTCACTGGTGGTGTTGACGGGATTCGTCGGTCAGATCTCTCTGGCACAGATGGCGTTGGCGGGAACCGCTGGATTCTTCATGTCGAAGTACTTCTCCGACCTTCCGTTCCCGTTGGCCCCACTCATCGGCTCGGTGGTGGCGGCTCTGTTCGGCGCGGCGATTTCCATTCCGGCCCTACGCCTTCGCGGGGTGAACCTGGCTGTGATCACCTTGGCCGCCGCGGTCGCCATCGAACAACTCGTCTTCAAGAACAAGACCTTCGCCGGAGAACTCGGAGCGTTGCGGGTCGACCCGCCGATGATCGGGGGCAAGGACTTCGGACCCAACAACACGGCGCTGAAGGTGCTCGGATTCAAGGGTCGAGACGACGTTCCGCCGAACGTGTGGTTCGGAGTGGTCTGTCTGGTGTTCGTGGTCCTCCTCTGTCTGATGGTCGTGAACGTCCGCCGATCGGCGACGGGTCGCCAGTTCCTGGCGGTGCGCTCCAACGAGCGAGCGGCCGCGGCATCGGGTATCGACGTCGCGCGCACGAAGATCCTGGCCTTCGGCCTCGCTGCTTTCATCGCCGGACTGGGCGGCGCCTTGTCCGGATATCGATTCGGGTCCGTGACACCGCAGTACTTCGGAGCGTTCGCGTCATTGACCTTCCTGGCCTTCGCGTACCTCGGAGGAATCGCCAGCGTGTCGGGCGCGGTTCTGGCCGGGATCGTGGTCCCGAACGGATTGAACTTCAATTTCCTGGAGAACATCCTGCACATCGACCAGGGGTACGCCACGCTCATCGGCGGCATCGGCCTCATCATCACGGCGGTGCGAAACCCCGAGGGACTCGCGGGCGCACCGCGGCTTCTGAAGCAGCAGAAGATCGACAAGGCGGTGCGAAAAGCGGCCATCGCCGAGCGAAGTAAGGTGAACACAACCCAGGGGGAGGGTTCGGCATGAGTCTTTTGACGACGAACGGAATGTCGGTCACGTTCGGAGGCTTGCGGGCCGTGAACAACGTCGACATCTCGGTGGAGCAGGGCAAGTTGGTCGGTCTCATCGGTCCCAACGGGGCCGGCAAGACCACCTTCATCGACGGCATCACGGGCTTCGTGCCCACCACGGGACGCATCGAGTTCAAGGGCCAGGAGATCAACGAGATGCCGGTGCATTCGCGGGCTCGTTTGGGCCTCGGTCGCACCTGGCAGTCGCTCGAGTTGTTCGACGATCTCACCATCGAGGAGAACGTGCAGGTGGCCGCCGAACGGCAGACCGCCAAGAATTTCCTGCTCGACCTGGTGCGTCCCGGACGCAAACGCGACCGCAGCGGTGTCGAGTTCGCCTTCGACGTCTTGGGAATCGGCGACCTGGCGAAGAAGTACCCGAACGAGATCAGCCAGGGTCAGCGCAAGTTGGTGTCGGCGGCGCGCGCACTGGCCGCCCGGCCCGATCTGGTGTGCATGGACGAGCCCGCCGCGGGTTTGGACACCACCGAGTCCCAGGAGCTGGGTCGGCGTCTTCGACGCATCATCGACGCCGGTCTCACCATCTTCCTCGTCGACCACGACATGGGTCTGGTGCTCGACGTGTGCGATTACATCTACGTCATCGAATTCGGCGTGAAGATCGCCGAGGGAACACCCGATCAGATCAAACGTGATCCCAAGGTGATCGAGGCGTATCTGGGCTCCAGTGCGAACGAGGGAGGACACTGATGAACGCGTTGCTGCAGATCGAGAACCTGAACACCGGTTACAACGGTGTGTCGGTGGTTCGTGGCTTGAATCTGACCGTGAACCCGGGCGAGGTGGTCGCGTTGCTCGGACCCAACGGCGCCGGCAAGACCACCACGTTGCTCACCTCGTCGGGTCTCGTGCCCATCATCTCGGGTGACATCAAGGTGTTCGGAAAGTCGGTCCAGGGTCGTCGTCCGCACATGATCGCCCGTGAGGGCTTGGCCCACGTGCCCGAGGGACGCGCGCTGTTCTATCAGCTCACCGTGGCCGAGAACCTGAAGCTGGGCGCGGCCAAGGGTGCCGCGGACGTGAAGAAGGCCCTCGGCTATTTCCCGGCGCTCGAGCCCATCATGGATCGTCGTGCCGGTTTGCTGTCGGGTGGCGAACAGCAGATGCTGGCCATGGCCCGGGCTCTGACCGTCAGCCCGAAGTTGTTGATGGTGGACGAGATGAGTCTCGGTCTCGCTCCGATCATCGTGGAACGCCTGTTGCCGATCCTTCGCCAGATCGCCGACGGAACCGGCGCGGGCGTGTTGCTGGTCGAACAGCACGTGCACATGGCCCTGCAGGTGGCCGATCGCGCCTACGTCCTGAGCCACGGAGAGTTGGCGATGGAGGGCGACGCCGCCACGTTGCGCAACGACCGCAGCCTGATCGAGGCCAGTTACCTCGGCAAGTGAGTCCGCTCAGGAAGCGGGCAACTGTTTGAAGTAGCTCTGGGCGTCGAAGTAGTCGCGCCACAAGGTGATCTTGCCGTCGACGACCTCCCAGACGCCGTTGACGGGCAACTCGAGCCAACCCCAGGACATCTTGAAGCGATCGGTTCGTTCGTTGAACACGGTGGTGCCGTTGGCGGCCTCGCGGTGCACGATCCATTCGACCTCGGTGCAATCACCGAACATGGGTCCGAGGACCCCCTTGACGCCGTCGGGTCCGTACACCTTCATCAGGGGCACGTTGTCGTACTCGCATCCGTCGGCGACCAGCGCACAGGCCGCGTCCACGTCGAGCCGCTCGAGGGCGGCGATGAATGCGTTGACGGTTTCCAGTGGGCTCATGGTGATCTCCTTCGTCCTCTGTTCTAGCCGACGGTGGATCAGCCGTCCGTTGCCGGCGGTTCCTTGCTCCAGAGCACGTCGAAATCCCGGGCGATGTCGAGCACCTGGTACGCGCGTCCCATGCCGACGCAAAAACCGATGGTCACGGTGAGTTCCAGCAGCTCGGTGTCACTGAAGTGCGTGCGCAGGCGACTCCAGAGGTCGTCGTCGACGGCGGTGTGGTCGATGGCGAAGCGCTCGGCGTACTCGGCGGCGAGACGTTCGCGATCGGTGAAGTCCGGATGGTCGTGGTAGTGCTGAACCGAGTTGTACGCCTCGTCGTCGAGTCCTTGCCGCATCGCCGATGCGGCCCGAGTGTTCATTCAAACGACGCACTGATTGAGCTGGGCGATCCGCATGCGAGCCACCTCGCGCTCGCGGATGCTGAGGCTGGACTTCACGTACACCGCCTCGCTCATGGCGGCCATGCCGGCTCCCATGTGGGGTGCCAGGGCCCAGATGCGATGGGCCTCGAGGCCTTCACCGTCGGGAACGTCGAGTCGTGCCATCGTCGTCGCCTCTCTCGTCAGCGGTTGATCTGTTCGAGCACGGTGATGCGAACGGGAATCGCGCTCTGGACCACCATACCGTTCACCGTGTCGTAGCCCTTGTCCACCGAGACCAGTCGGCTGGTCGGTGTGCCGATGTCGCGCACCTTCTCGTCGGTGAGCGAGGATCCGCCCCACGAGTGCGCCATGGAGATCACTCCGCGCCGCACGTCGGGTGCCGACTCCACGACCGCCTGCACCGACGCGCGTGGGCTGAAGATCTCGATCAGGTCGCCGTCGGCCAGGTCGTAGTGCTCCATGTCGTCGGGGTTCATGTAGGCGGGGTTGGTGCTGCCCTTGGAGCCGAGCACCGAGAGTTCCGATCCGAACGAGTTCAGCACGTGCTTCAGACGGCGACTGACCAGACGGAACGGATACTTCGCCGGATCGACACCGAGTGCGGCGGCCGAATCTCCTTCGACGACGATCTGGCGCATCTCCTCGACGATGTCGTCGGGGGCCACGGTGAACTTGGCGGTGCAGGCCGGGTCCGCGGCCTGCACGATCATGGCCTTGTCGGGGTGCACCTTCATGCGATTGCGACGCACCTCGTCCATGGGCATACGGGAACCGGCGTACACCAGGTCCAGCATCTCGTCGTCGCTCGGATGGCGGTCCATCGGTGCGTTTCCGCCCGGGAAGGGGAGCGGCGAGTGCAGGCGTCGCGCCAACTCCCAGAAGACCTCCCACTCGTTCATGACGTCGCCGATGCGCGGGGTGATGGCTTCGGTGTAGTTGGTGTACGGCGCGCGGAACCAACGGTCCATGAGGTGGGGAACGTCGGCACGCTCGAGCGACAACGTCGGTGCGATCACGTAGTCGGCGAACTCGGCGGTGGCCGACATGCGATGATCGACGACGACGAGGAGCTCGAGATCCTCCATCGCCTTGATGGTGAGTTCCTGGTCGGGCCAGGCCACCACCGGATTGCCGCCACTGACGATGAGCGCCCGCACGCGGCCCTCGCCCTCGTTCAGGATCTCCTCGGCCAGGGCGGTCGTGAGCATCTCCCCGCGGATACCGCGCAAGTTGCGCACCCGCTGGTTCGCGCCGGTGGCCGGCGGACGCGCGGCGTGCACCTGGGCTCGTCGCGGTGTCTCGGGATACAAGAAGTACCCGCTTTCCAAGGTGTCGCCCTCACGGTTCACGCGCCCGCAGATCGTGTTGAGAACGATGGAGAGGTGTTCGGTGAGGCTGGAGTGCGGAGCCATGCTGGGGCCGGTTCCGGTTCCGCTGGTTCCCTTTGCGGCGGTGGCGAACATGCGGGCGGCGGCCACGATGTCGTCGGCGGGCACGTCGCAACGCTTCGCCACGTAGTCGAGGTCGAAGGTGGACACGGCGGCGGCCAGTTGCGGCAGATCGGCCACCCACTTCTCGCAGAACTCGTGATCGAACAAGCCCTCGTCGATGACGACCTTCAAGATGCCGGCCATCAAGGTGGGGTCCTCACCGGGCTTGGGGGCCAGGTGGATGTCGGCTTGGGTCGCGAACTCGGTGCGGCGCGGATCGATGACGATGAGTTTCATGCCGCGCTTCTTCGCGTCGCGCAGCACCACGTACGGATTCGTTCCCTGCAGACCCCCCACCGGCGAGAAACTGGAGACCATGGGGTTGTATCCGATGGCCAACAACACGTCGGCGTCGCTGAAGTTGTGATAGCCGGCTTCCCAGATGCCGACGCGGAACGGCGCGGTGGTCTTGGCCGGTTGGTCGATGGTGACCGACGTGTAGAACGACGGGGACTCGAGACCCTGGTGGAACGCGCGCGCCGCGGGCACCGCGAGCGAGTTCTGGTAGCCGCCGGTCCCGGTGTACGACGCGATGGCGCGCGGACCGTACGTGTCGAGAATGCGCTTCAATTCGGCGCCGATGGCGTCCATGGCGTCCTGCGACGAGATCTCCTCGAAGGTTCCGTCGGCCCGACGGCGCAACGACGAGCGCAGACGGCTCGGGTGCGTCATCTGTTCGGGAATCTGTCGACCCTTGATGCAGGTGTAGCCGGCGAAGAGCGGATCCTCGGGCACTCCGCGGATCGCGACAGCCTGTCCGCCGGCCACGTCGACCTCGATGGGACAACTGGCGTGGCAGAAGCGACAGAACGTGTGGTGCGTTTCCACGTCGTGGTCGGTGGATTGCGCGTTGTCGGCGATGGTCATGCGAGCCCCCTCGTTGGCCCCGTCACCACGAGGCGATCACAAACTAACCCAGCGATTAGTTTGAGTCGTACCGAAACCAGCGAAACGTCGCTCGACTCGAATGGGGGGCACATGTCGGGGCAGTCCGTCGACCAACTGATCCACCGGGAGCAGGGCGCCATCGCCTGCCCGTATCCCATCTTCGCCGGTCTGCGTGAGGCCGACGGAGTGCCGTACAACGCCGATCTGGGGGCCTGGATCATCTCCCGCTACGACGATGTCCGGGCGATCCTGCGCGACACCGAGCGCTATTCCAGCCTCAGCCCCACCGGTCCGGCGCAGGCCGGCGAGGCCCTGATGGCCGGGATCATGGAACTCATGAAGGACCCCGAGATGGCGGCGGTTCTGGGATCGAACACCATGACGCGCGGGCGGGTGGCGGTTCTGCTGAACGCCGACCCGCCGGATCACCGTCGTCAGCGCAAGTTGGTGAACCCGGCCTTTCGGCCCGATCGCATCCGAGCCATGGAGCCGGCCATGGTCGAGGTCACCGAACGCTTGCTCGCCGATGTCGTCGCCGATCTGTCCGCATCGGGGGCGACCGACGTCGTGAAGCGGTTCGCCGTGGGCTTGCCCATGACCATCATCGCCATGGCCCTCGGGGTCGCCGACGACGATCTGGCCACCTTCAAGCGCTGGTCGGACGACATCGTGATGCCGGTGGGCAATCACTCGCCGTCGGTGGAGCAGGTGAAGGGTTTCCTCATCTCCACGAAGGAGTTCACCGAGTACTTCCTGGCCCAGATCGCGGTGCGAAAGGAGTCGCCCACCGAGGATCTGCTCTCCGACATCGCCAACGCGCGGATCGACGGAGAGGAACTGACCGACGACGAGCAACTCGGGATGTTGCAACAGTTCCTGGTGGCGGGCAACGAGACCACCACGAACCTCATCGCCAACATCATCCGGCGTCTGGCCGAGGATCCGGCCCTGCAGGAGCGGGTCCGCGCGGAGCCGGCATTGATCGAGGGTCTCGTCGAGGAGATGTTGCGTCTCGAGGCCCCGGTGGGGGGACTCTTCCGGCAGGCCAAGGTCGACGTGGAGGTGGCCGGAACGCGGATTCCGGCCGGTGATCACCTGTGGCTGTTGTTCGCCTCGGCGAACCGGGATGGTTGCAAGTTCGCGGCCCCCGACGAGGTGGATCCGGAACGGACCAACGTGAAGGAACATCTGGCTTTCGGGAACGGCGAGCACTTCTGTCCCGGGGCGGGTCTGGCGCGATCGGAGGCCCGCATCGCCATCACCCATCTGTTGGGGACACTGAGGAACATCCGGTTGGCGCCGGACAACGACTTCCACTACGGGGATTCGTTCGTCCTGCGGGGGCTGACCGGCCTGCGGATCACGGCCGACGTGGCGTGACCGGCTCGGTTCGGGTCGGCGACGACCGTCGGCATGGCGCTGGAACTAATCGGTCGGTTAGTTTCTCCTGAGCGAACCGGCAGGTTCGGGGGACAGGGGGAGACATGGCCGATCGTTGGATCACCGACCGGGCGCCGAGCAAGCGGTGGCCTCATTACACGCGCGCGAACGCCGGCGAGGTTCTGAGTTCGTCGGCGAGCCCGTTGAGCCAGCAGTTCTGCTGGGAGAACGGAATCCTGCTCGGGTGGCGTGACGGCTACGTGCGGGGCGGCAACTACACCTTCGACGAGTTCACCGATGGCGAGCCCGAGGTCTGCGGCTTCTTCGCCGGCTACTTCTACATCAACCTGGCCAACGTGCGCATGCAGGCGGTGCGCAGTCCGTTGCTGACGGTCGAACAGCTCGACCTGGCGTTCTTCGGCGATCATCCCGAGGTTCCTCCGTACGAGGCCCACCCGCTCGACGAGCGTCCGGATCTGGTGGAGGGAATTCTCGCCCACCTCGGTTTCGTGATGACCACCACTTCCATCCCCGAAGTCGACGCCGAGAAGGAACTGACCATCGCTCTGCGCGCCGGTCGGCCCGACCTGACCAGTTTGAGCGACGCCGGCCTGCTGGCCCGCGCACGCATGTTGCAACCGATGTTGCGCAAGTTGTTCGACAGCCACACCCCACCGTCGTCGGACTCGGCCATCGCTCCGGGTGTCCTGGGAGCGGTGTGCGCCGCCATCGGGCAGCCCGAGACCGCGATGAAGTTGATCGCCGGCATCGGCGAGGTGGACTCGGCCGAACCGAGCTACCGAATGTGGGAACTCTCGCGATCGGCGAACGCGTCCGCGGCGGTCAGCAAGGAATTCGCGGCCGGTGTGACCGGATTGCTCGGTCGCTTGCGGGCGTCGTCCGACGCCGGCGCCAAGAAGTGGGTCGCCGAATTCGATCAGTTCCTGGTGGAGTTCGGTTCGCGCGGACCCAACGAATGGGAGATCAGCGCCGACACCTGGGAGACCAAACCCGAGATCGCCTTGGCGGCGATCGATCGCATCCGTCTGCAGAGTGACGCCGAATCGCCCACCAGTCGGAACAAGCGCATGGCCGACGAACGTCGTCGACTCACCGACGAGGTGCGTGCTCTGGTGAAGCCGCTCGGCGAGGAGTTGGCCGGTCAGTTCGAGGGCGCCCTCGTGGCGGCCAACCAGATGGCCATCCGTGAGCGCACCAAGACCAACATCATCCGCGCCCTGCACGAGGTGCGCATGGTGTTCCGCGAATTGGGTCGTCGCCGTGCGGCCGAGGGTTCGTTGGCGGACCCGCATCACGTGTTCGCCTTGCTGGAGTCCGAGCTCGATCAGTTCCTGTTCGATGGTGCGTCGATAAAGGACACCTTGGCGCAGCGTCACGCGCAATGGCAGGAACTGCAGAAGTTGGAGCCGCCGTTCTTCATCAAGAACGGCTTGGTGCCCCCGCTCTCGGAGTACAAGAAGAAGGGGCAGGGCTCGGCGACGAAGGCGGTCGTGGGTGACGTCGTGCAGGGCGTGCCCGGGTGCACCGGTGTGTACGTCGGTCGGGCCCGCGTGGTGCTCGATCCGTCGGATCCCGGCGAACTGGAGCCCGGCGACGTGCTGATCGCCCCCAACACCGACCCGGCGTGGACGCCGTTGTTCATGTCGTGTGGTGCGGTGGTGGTCAACGTCGGTGCGGCCATCAGCCACGCCATCATCGTCAGTCGTGAACTGGGGCTTCCGTGCGTGGTGTCGGCGACCGACGCCACCTTGCGCATCGTCAGTGGTTCGTTGATCGAGGTCAACGGCGACACCGGCGCCGTGACCGTGCTGGAGGTGCCCGCATGAGCAAGCCGTTCCGCTTCGGATTGCAGGCCTACGCACCGGCATCGGCCAAGGATTGGCGCGATCTGGCCCGCAAGGCCGAGTCGATGGGGTTCTCCTCGTTCCATCTGGCCGATCACGTCATCGGACCGGGCCCGGCGTTGAACGCCACCGGTCACCCCGTGCAGACCGTGGCGGCCATTCCGGCCATGGCGGTGGCCGCCGAGGCCACCGAGACCATCAAGGTCGGTTGTCGCGTGTTGTGCGTCGACTATCGCAATCCGGTGATGCTGGCCAAGGAAGCCGCCACCCTTGATTTCTTCTCCGAGGGACGCCTGGAATTGGGCATCGGCGCCGGCTGGTTGCAGAACGAGTACGAGGCGATGGGCATCCCGTTCGACAAGGCGGGTGTGCGCATCGACCGCATGGAGGAAGTCATCGGCCTGTTGCGGGCCTCCTTCGCCGACGGCGAACTGAACATCGACGGTCGTCACGTTCACGCGGTCGGCTTCGAGGCGGTTCCCAAGCCGGTGCGCAAGCCGGGTCCGCCGTTGATGATCGGTGGCGGCGCCAAGCGCGTGCTCACCATCGCGGGTCGCGAAGCCGACATCGTGAGCCTCAACTTCAACAACTCCTCGGGCAAGTTGGGTCCCGACGGCATCGGGTCCTCGACGGCCGAATTGACCGACCAGAAGATCCAGTGGGTGAAAGAGGGCGCGGGTAGCCGTTTCTCCGACATCGAGATCGAGATCGCCGCGTACTTCACCATCGTCACCCCGGATGGTGAGGGAACCCGCGCGAAGATGGCCCCCATGTTCGGCATGACGCCGGAGGTGTTGGCCGAGCACCCCAACGCGTTGATCGGTTCGATCGACGAGATCTGCGACCGCATCGTCGAGCGACGCGAGCGCTTCGGTATCAGCTACGTGTCGTTCGGGGCGTCGGTGATCGACGCGGTCGCTCCCGTCGTCGAACGACTCACCGGCAAGTGACGAACCCAACCAAGTGACGAACCCCGACACCAAATGACACGGAGAAACCGATGAGCGTCGACATTTCCAACTTCAATCCCTTCGATCCCACCACGCAACAGTGCCCGTTCCCGCACTACGCCAAGATGCGCGAGGAGGCTCCCGTGCACGCGGTGGCCAGCATCGGGGTGCACATGGTCACCAAGCACGATCTGGTGATGCAGGTTCTGCGCGACCCCCAGACGTTCTCGTCGATGTTCGGTGGTGCGGGCATGCCGCTCAGCGGCCCCGAGCGCGAACGGTTCGCCGAGGTGATGTCGAAGGGTTACCCGCGCGTGCCCACGATGCTCACGGCCGACCAGCCCGAGCACACGCGATATCGCCGCTTGGTCTCGCGGGCGTTCCACCCCAAGGTCATCGCCGAGATGGAGCCGGTGGTGCGCGAGATCACCGTGGGACTCATCGAGTCCTGGATCGACAAGGGGCGTATCGAGTTCGTGAAGGAGTTCGCGGTGCCGCTGCCGGTGCGCGTGATCGCCAAGGCCCTGAACGTTCCCGACGACCGTTTGGCCGATTTCAAGCGTTGGTCCGACGACTCCATCGCGGGTATCGGAACCAACATCTCGATCGACGATCGCATCAAGGCCGAGTACGGCGTGAACGAGTTCCAGCACTACTTCGCCGAGCAGTTGGAACTTCGTCGCACGAACCCGCAGGACGATCTGCTGACGAACTTGTTGAACGCCACCATCGACGACGACGATCCCGAGGTCATCGACAATCGCCAGCTCGACATGCCCGAGATGCTGAGCATCGTCCAGCAGCTCCTGGTGGCCGGAAACGAGACCACCACCAAGACGCTCACCGAGATGATCCGCTTGCTGGCCGAGAACCCCGACGAGTGGGCGAAGTTGAAGGCCGACCCGAGTCGCGCGGAACGCGTGATGGAGGAGACGTTGCGGCTGTCCACCCCGACCCAGGGAATGTGGCGCGTCGTCACCAAGGACACCACGCTCGGTGGCGTCGACCTGAAGAAGGGTCAGCGCATCATCATCGTGTTCGCCTCGGCCAATCGGGACGAGGATCTGTACGACGAGCCCGATGCCTTCGACCCCGATCGCGAGCACCTGCGCGACAACCTGGCCTTCGGAAAGGGCATCCACTTCTGTCTCGGAGCGAACCTCTCGCGGCTCGAGGGCAAGGTGGCGGCCGAGGAGCTGTCGAAGCGGCTCGACACCATCTCTCTCACGTCGAACAACAAGTTCCAGTACTTTCCCAGCTTCATGTTGCGCGGCCTCACCGACCTCGAGATCGAGTTCACCCCGGCCAAGGTGTCCAAGTGAGTGGCCGTTTGAGTGGCAAGGTCGCCGTCGTCACCGGATCCAGCCGCGGCATCGGTCGGGGAACGGCCATCGCCCTGGCCGAAATGGGTGCCACGGTCTACATCACCGGTCGCAACACCGGTGATGGTCCGCTCACCATCGACACGACCGCGAAAATGGTGAACGACGCCGGAGGCGTCGGAATTCCCGTGAAGGTCGATCACGGTGACGACCGCCAGATCGCCGAGCTGTTCGATCGCGTGCGCACCGAGGCGGGCAAGATCCACGTGTTGGTGAACAACGTCTACAAGATTCCCGACCCGCCCGCGTGGGGCGGAGGATTCTGGGAACACCCGATCAGCATCTGGGACGATCAGGTGGGCATCGGTCTGCGCGCGCATTACGTCGCGTCGTGGCACGCGGCGCCGCTGCTGTTCGAGGGTGGCCCCGGCGGATCCATCATGAACGTGTCGTCACCCGGCGGCAGTTCGTACCACTTCAGTTCTTCCTACGGAGCCGGCAAGGCCGGCCTCGATCGCCTGAGCGCTGACATGGCCCTCGAACTGAAGCCCAAGGGCATCGCGTGCTGTTCGATCTACCCGGGTTCCGTGGCCACCGAGTTCATCCTGGAGTGGGCGGGCAAGCGGGGCAGCGACCTCTCGACGGCGCAAACGACGCTCGGTGTCGGTCGCGCCATCGCCGCTCTGGCGGTGGCACCGGATCTGATGGAGCGCTCGGGAACGATCCAGTGGGTCGAGGACATCTCGGAGCAATTCGACGTCCGCGACGAGAACGGCAATCTGGCTCCGGCGTACCCGGGTCGCATTCGACGCTGAGTCAGAACTCGAGGCCGAGTCGATCGACTCCGCGAATCGTGAGTCGGTCGCGCCAGGTGATGTCACCGACCGAGCGCATGGTCGGGAAACGGCGCACGAGTGAACCCACCGCCACTTCGGCTTCGAGTTTGGCCAGGTTCGATCCGAGGCAATAGTGAATGCCGGCGGCGAAAGCCAGGTGGCGCCCGGCGTTCGCGCGATCGAGCATCAGTCGACCGGGTACGTCGAACATCGACGGATCATGATTGCCCGCACCGAGCACGGTGGTGACGACGGTGCCGGGTTCGACGGTGACACGGCCGGCGGCGGTCTCGTAGTGGACGGGAACCATGGGTACTCGGACCGTTTGCTGCACCGGGCCGTCGAAACGCAGTAGTTCGTCGACCGCGCGAACGCCGAGATCCGGGTTCTGGTACCAAGCCGACAGTTGGTCGGGGTGCTTCAGCAACGCGTTCACCGAGTTGCCGATGAGGTTCACGGTCGTCTCGTGACCGGCGATGTACAACAGGACCACGAACGAGATCAGTTCGGCCGGGTCCAGATTGTCGCCGTCGTCCTCGACCGCGATGAGGGCCGACAGCAAGTCGTCGCCGGGGTGTCGACGACGGTCCTCGATGATCTCGAACAGGTAGGGGATCAGTTGGGCGAACGCCTTGTCGACCTCGGCCAGATCCTCCATCGTGGAAGCGGGCTCGAGGGCGAACGTGATGACCTGGCTCCAGTCGCGCAACTCGTCGGCCCGATCGACGGGCATGTCGAGCAGATCGGAGATGACCTGGAACGGGATGGGGAAGGCCAACTCGTCGATCAGTTCCATTCCACCACGAGCGTGGGCGCGGTCGAGCACGTCGTCCACGAGATGCTGAACCCGCGGACGCAGGTTCTCGATGGAGGAAGGGGTGAACGCCTTGCTCACCAGACGCCGCAGTCGCGTGTGGTCGGGCGGGTCCAGGTTCAAGATGGTCTTGGACGAATTACGACTGCGACGTCGCTCGCGCTTGGCCCGCGACAACGGATCGGTCGGCTCGTTACCGTTCGCTTCGATGTCACGACTGAAGTCGTTGCTGCGCAACGTGTACGCGACGTCCTCGTAGCGGGTGAGGATGACCACGTCGCCCGTGCGATGAACGGGATCGTGTTCGCGCAGAGCGGCGTAGAACGGATAGGGGTTGGCTCGAAAGGCCGGGTCCAACGGGGTGAAGACGGCGAGAGCGGGATCGGTGACGCTCATGCCACTTCCTTCAGTGCCGAAGCCAGGGCGTCGACGATCCGGTCCACCTGATGGTCGTGGATCACGAGCGGCGGACAGAACGCGTTGGTGTCGGTGCCGATGGCGCGGGTGATCACGCCGTGGCGCAACATCGCGTCGCGCACCGCGAAGGCGTCCACTCCCGGGTGATGGCCGACGGCCCAGACCGCACCATCTCCGCGCACGGACGCAACCGAGCCATCGTGGGCGAGTGCTCTGAGGCCACTCGCCAGTCGCTCGCCGACGTGGTGCGCCCGCGCCACCAATCCCTCGCGCTTCATGATGTCGAGATTCGTCAGCGCCGCCACGCACGCCGTGGGATGACCCGAGTAGGTGAAGCCCGTGCGCAGGAAGAAGTTCGGGTCGCTCTCGAGGGCCGCGCGAACCGCGGGGCCGACGAACACTCCGCCCAAGGGTTGGTATCCGGAGGTGACGGCCTTGGCGAAGGTCACCATGTCGGGTCGCACGTCGTAGCGATGAGCGGCGAACCACTGGCCGAGCCGACCGAATCCGGAGATGACCTCGTCGTAGATGAGGTGCGCGCCGTGCTGATCGCACAGGCGACGAACCGACTCGAGATACCCCTCGGTGGGCGGGTACACGCCGCCGGCACCCTGGAGCGGTTCGACCAACACCGCGGCGATGGTCGAACCGTGTTGCGACATCGAGGACGCCAACGCCTCCACGTCGTCGGCGGGTACCTGCATCACGTCGCCCACGTACGGCGCGTAGCCCTCGCGGTTGGGGGCGATGCCCTGGGCGCTGGTGCCGCCGTACGCGGTGCCGTGATAGCCGCGCTGTCGCGAGATGATGAGGGTCTTGTCCGGATGACCGGCCTGGATGTGCGCCAGGCGCGACAACTTCATGGCGGTGTCGACGGCCTCGGAGCCGGACGACGTGAAAAAGACCCGCGAGTCCGCCATCGGGGCGATGTCGACCAGAACCTCGGCCAGCTGCTCGGCGGGGGCGTTGGTGAACGGGTCGAACGTGGAATACGCGGCCAGGGTGCCGGCCTGACGGCCGATGGCCGCGGCGATGTCGGAACGGCCGTGGCCGACGGCGCAGTACCAGAGGCTGGCCATGCCGTCGATGTACTCGTTGCCCCGGTCGTCGTAGACCACCGCTCCCTGGCCCCTCACGAGGGTGATGAAGTCGCTCTTGGTGGGCTTGGCGAAGGGCTTGGCGAAGGGGTGGAGGAAGGCGGAGGCCATGGGGCAACGGTAGTTCTGTGGTCCGAACCGCGAGCGATCACGGATGAGTTGCGAACACGAATGAGAATCATTATCATAAACTCATGACGTCGCCTCGCATCTCCTACTTCGTCGTATCGGTTCTGGCTCTGGCCGCCTGTGGCGGTGAATCCGACGGCGAGACATCGGATCGACGGTCGGTGGTGGTCAGCACCCCGATCCTGGGCGCACTGGTCACCGAGATCGTGGGGGATGCCGCCGAGGTGACGGTGTTGATGCCCAACGGTGTCGACCCGCACGGTTGGGAGGCCTCACCCAAGGAGATCGAGGCCTTGTCGAACGCCGACATCGTGGTGATCAACGGTCTGCATCTGGAGGAGTCGTTGGACGAGGCGATCGATGCGGCGCGTGACGGCGGAGTTCGCATCTTCGAGGCGGCCGATCACGTCGATGTTATCGCCAGTTCCGCGGAGAATTCGGGCGACGAGCACGCCGATGGCGACCCGCACATCTGGACCGACGCCGCCGCGATGGCCGAGGTTGCCCTGGCCCTCGGTGACGATCTCGCCGAAGCGGGA
>JAJTEQ010000022.1 GCA_021298195.1 Ilumatobacteraceae bacterium | reverse complement strand
ACCGTGTAGTCGACGGGGATCAAATCGGAGATCCGACCCTCCATGCGTTTGGCCTGATTCTCGTAGTTGAGCATGGTTCGCGCTTCGTCGCGCGGGGGAGCGATGCCGGCATTGTTGATCATCACGTCCAGACGACCGTGATGCGCCACGATTCGGTCGACGGCGGCATCGAAACCCGTCGCGTCGGCGACGTCGAACACGGCCACCTCTCCGCCGACCTCCTCGGCCACCGATCCGGCCGCGGCCTCGTCCAGGTCGTTGACGACGACGTGGGCCCCGTCGGCCGCCAGTCGACGCGCGAAGGCGGCGCCCATTCCGGACCCGGCACCGGTGACGATGACGACCTGACCGTCGAGAATTCCCCCGCGCACGTTGCTCATGGGCCGACCTTAGACGGTTCGGCTCGGGAACCCTGATGTAGCGTCCGAGCGTGGACACGAGCCGAGCGAGTGGGGGATCGCTGCCCGAATCGCCGTCACGCGGGATCGCCACGTGGCCCAATCTGATCACCCTGATCCGTCTGTTGTGCCTTCCCCTGTTCGTCTGGTTGCTGCTCGGTCGCGACGACCGGGCCTACGCGGCGTGGCTGTTGGGCCTGCTCGGGGCCACCGATTGGGTGGACGGCTGGATCGCGCGGCGCTTCGATCAGGTGAGCGAGTTCGGCAAGATCTTCGACCCCACCGCGGATCGGCTGATGTTCGTCGTGGCGATCGTCTGCATCATGATCGACGGTTCCGCACCCTGGTGGTTCTGCGTGGCGGTCCTTCTTCGCGAGGTCACGTTCGGCACGACGGTCGCGGTGCTCAAACTCTTCTTCGGCATGGAACGATTCGACGTGACCTATCTCGGCAAGTGGGCCACCTTCCTCCTGATGTTCACCTTTCCCGGGTTCGTGATGGGGGAGAGCGCGCTCGGGATCCGGGCGTTCTTCGAAGCCTTCGCGTGGGTCGCCGGCCCCATCGGGCTGGCTCTCAGCTACTACACCGCCATCGCGTACATCCCGACCATCCGACGGAGCATGCGAGAATCCGTCGAGGACGGTCTTCGCGAACCCCATGAGCCGACCGCCGTCGAGGAGTAGATTGGAGCCATATGAGCGTTCCCGGTGACCTCCTGTATTCCAAGGACCACGAGTGGGTCCGCGTCGTCGGTTCGGTGGCGCGGATCGGCATCACCGACTTCGCCCAGGATGCCTTGGGTGACGTGGTGTTCGTGCAGGCCCCCGACGTCGGTTCCCACGTCGGCGTGGGTGATTCGTTCAGTGAGGTCGAGTCGACCAAGTCCGTCTCCGATATTTACGCCCCGGTCACCGGCACCGTCACGGCGGTGAACTCGGATCTCGCCAATGACCCGTCACTGCTGAACTCGGATCCCTACGGCGCCGGTTGGATCTGCGAGATCACGATCGCCGGTGCGATCGATTCCTCGAACTTGTTGTCGGCCGACGAGTACTCGGCGTTGATCGGCGCCTGACGTGTCGACCTTCTGCACCAAATGCGGTCACAAGAACCAGTCGGAGGCGTTCTTCTGCAGTTCATGTGGGAACGCCCTCGAGGTGGACGGCGACAAGACCATCGTCATCGCCAAGGTCGACCCCCTCCAGGACGCTCTCGGTCCCCAGGACAACGCCTCGGTCGACCTGCGCACCCTGCCCACGGGCGCGGCCACCCTGATGGTGCGAAGCGGACCTCAAGCCGGTGAGCGCTTCGTCCTGAGCTCGTCCATCACCAAACTCGGTCGCCACCCCGACAGCGACATCAGCCTCGACGACGTGTCGGTGTCGCGTCGCCACGCCGAGATCTCCCGTCAAGGCGACGAGTACGTGTTGCGCGACTCCGGCTCCCTCAACGGCACCTACGTGAATCAGAAGCCGGTCGAGTCGACCGTGTTGCAACAAGGCGACGAGATTCAGATCGGTCGCTTCCGGTTGATCTACCTCGGACCATCGAACGAGTCATGAACACCAAGTCGGCCTCGGATCGTCCGTATCTCTCGATCGGAGAGGTGCTCGGTCTGTTGCTCGAGGAGTTCCCCGACGTCACCATCTCCAAGATTCGTTTCCTCGAGAGTCAAGGATTGATCGTTCCCGAGCGAACGAGTTCGGGCTACCGCAAATTCCACGACGACGACGTCGATCGCCTCAAGTACATCTTGCGCGAACAGAAAGAGAAGTTCCTGCCGCTACGCGTCATCAAGGATCGACTCGACACCCCGCCCGATGGCATCGATCGTTCCACTCCGCGGGGAATCAAGAACGTGTCCGTCGCGGTCGTCGCGAGCGAGGTCGACGACGACACCTCCGAGAGCGCGTCGACGTCCGCACCGTCCAAGAGTCATCCGGCGGCTCGAGCAGTGAAAGCGGTTCCCTCCATCGCCGACAAGGCCCCGAAGCGACCGGCGCCACCTGATCCCTCCGACGCCGTCGGACGACCGGCGACGTACAGCCGCGACGAGTTGCTGTCCCTGTCCGGATTGGATCCCGCCGGCCTCGTGGAGTTGGAGCGCTACGCCCTGGTGACCGCGCACGGCGGTCAAGGTCTCTACGACGAACACGACCTGGCCATCGCCGAAGTGGCCCGGGGCTTCGCCGACGCCGGAATCGACATTCGTCACCTGAAGGCGTGGAAGACCTCGGCCGAGAGGGAGGCGGGGTTGTTCGAACAACGGGTCCTGCCCGTGCTTCGTCGACGTTCACCCGAGTCACGCGTCGAGTCGAACGATCTCCTCGACGATCTCTCCGATCTCGGTGCCCGTCTGCGCGCGATTCTCCTCGCGCGGGCTCTCGGGTCGCTTCGTGACCATAGATGACGGGTCGCTACGTGACCATAGATGACGGGTCGCTTCGTGACCATAGATGACGGGTCGCCACGGAAACGTCACTGAGGGCCGTCGAGCTCGCACCACCGGCGCGGACTACGCTTCGCCCATGGTCGAGCTCGAACTCATCGGTGTGCGCGTCGAGGTCGTGGGCAACACTCCGGTCATCATTCTGCGCGAGCGAGACGGCGATCGGCGGGTGCTTCCCATCTACATCGGCAAGCCCGAAGCGGCCAGCATTCAATGGGCGCTCGACGGACTGGAGCCACCCCGACCCCTGACCCACGATCTCATCGTCGATCTCCTCGGCGCCCTCGGTGCTCTTCTCGAACGCGTCGTCATCACCGATGTCGTCGACGGCGTGTTCCACGCCGAGTTGGTGTTGCAGACGCGTACCGGTGTGGTCAACGTCTCGTGTCGGCCCTCCGACGCCGTGGCGGTCGCCGCGCGCACGGGCACTCACATCCAGTGCACCACGGCCGTCATCGACGACGCCGGCAAGTTCGCCGACCTCGGCGACAAGGACGACGACGAGAACGAACTCATCGACGACGCGCAAACCCCCGACGAATCCGAGTTGTTGGGGGAGTTTCGCGATTTCATCGAGAACATCAATCCCGACGATTTCAAACCCTGACCGAACGGGACGCACGCCCGTGAGCAGGCACGACCGCGGGCCTGACGGGCGAACGTTGACGCTCGACGACGATCGCCGTACCCTGCCACGGCGGTGTAACTACATCCGTGTCACCCGAGGCAGTGGAGCGACCATGAGCACATCCGAGACAGCCTTCTCCGGCAAGCAGGCCGCCGACATCGTCGGTATCACCTATCGCCAACTCGACTACTGGGCGCGCACGGACCTGGTGCGACCGTCTTTGGCCGACGCAGCGGGAAGTGGTTCGCGCCGTCACTACAACTATCGCAACCTTCTCGAACTGCGCATGATCAAGAGTCTCCTCGATGCGGGCATCCGACTGGAGTCGGTGCGCGAGGTGTTTCGTTATTTGCGCGACAACGTCAGCGCCGACCTCACGTCGGCCCATCTCGTCATCAACGGATCGTCGGTCGTTCTCTGCCAAGGCGACGAACTCATCGACGTCGTGCGTCGCGGACAGGGTGTCCTGAACCTGTTGCCACTCGCACAGGTGAAGGACCAAGTCGACGGTCGCATCGTCGAGCTGTATCCCGCTCTCGCCGACGAGACCGGGAGCGACGCGATCCGACGCGCGGTCTGATCCCCATCCGATGAAGTTCTCTCCACTCGACGCAGAGCATCGCGCTCTCGGAGCGCGCCTCACGCCATTCGGCGGTTGGGACATGCCGCTCCAGTACGAGTCCGGCACCATCGCCGAGCATCTCGCGTGCCGTGGGGGAGCGGTGGTCTTCGACGTCTCGCATCTCGGAACCGTGCGCGTCGAAGGATCCGACGCGTTGTCGCGTCTTCAATCGGCGTTCACCAACGATCTGAGCAAGATCGCTCCCGGTCGGGCCCAGTACACCCATCTCCTCGATCCCGACGACGCGTCGGTCCTCGACGACATCATCGTGTGGTGGGTCGCCGAAGAGTCTTTCGACGTGATGCCCAACGCATCCAACACCGACCGTGTGATCTCCGCGATCGGAGGCGTCGACACCACCGCCCGGCGCGCGGTACTGGCCGTTCAAGGACCCGACGCCCGGGCCAAACTGTCCTCGTTCTTCCCCGAAGCCGCCGCGGTCGGTCGATTCAAGGTCACCCGTTGCTCCTGGAACGGCGCCGAGTGCACTGTGGCCGGCACCGGTTACACCGGTGAGGCCGGAGTCGAGATCGCCGTTCCCGCCGATGTCGCCCCCCAACTCTGGCGCGCACTGCTGGGGGCCGGAGTGGTGCCGGCCGGTTTGGGGGCCCGGGACACCTTGCGTCTCGAGGCGGCCCTTCCGTTGCACGGCCACGAACTCGGCCCCGGCATCACCTCGTTGCAAGCGGATCTGGAATGGGTCGTGTCCTGGACGAAGGGTGACTTCATCGGTCGCGCCGCACTGGCGGCCGAGAAGGAGCGGGGGGTGTCGCGGATTCTGCGCGGCATCGCCACCGACGGACGACGTCCACCCCGGGCCGACTGCGTGGTGCGCCGCGCCGGGTCGGGCGACGTCCCCGACATCGGAATCGTGACGAGTGGCAACTTCTCACCGGTGCTCGAGCACGGTGTCGCTCTGGCGTTCGTGACTCCCGACGTCGTCGTCGGCGAGAACGTGGTGATCGACGTTCGGGGTAGCGAACTGCCCGGACGGATCGTGCCCACGCCCTTCGTGACGAAGAAGTGATCGGGTCAGCCGGCCGAGTTCGACTTCATGCCGAACATGCCACCGGCCATCTCGGCGAACTGCGTGAGGGGTCCGAGTCGTCCGGCCAGGTCACCCAGGGTCGCCACGGCCTTGGTCACGTCGGCCGGAAGAGTGCCCACCTGCGACACGACACCGTCGACTTTCTTCAACGTCCCCCGTGCTTGCTTCACCCCGGCCTGTACGGCGGGGACGATCTCGCGTAACGGAGCCTCGAGGTCGTCGAGGAGATCGTTCACGCGGTGCGCCACCCGATTCAGTTCGGTCATCGTGTCGTTGAACGTGGCGATCGACTTCACCACTTCACCGGTCATCTGGGTCACCATTTCCACGATGCGACCTACGGCCATCAGGGGAGCGGCTCCGCCCAGGAGCGACAACAGGTCGGAAACCCCGGGGATTCCCCCCGAGACACCGGAATCGGCGGACTTGTTCGCGTTGTCATCGACGGCCATGAGCGAAAACTACCGTCGGAATCAGCGTGACGACGCGTACGACTCCAAAGGTTCGCAGGTGCACACGAGATTCCGGTCACCATAGGCGGCGTCGATCCGACCGACCGGCGCGTGATACGCCGAACCGGCGGGACGACCCGCGGATCGGGGATACGCACGCGGCCAATCACCGACCATGTCGTCGACGGTGTGCGGAGCGTGTCGCAGAGGACTGTCCTCGACGGGGATCTCGCCACTCGCCACCCGATCGATCTCCACGCGGATGGCGACCATCGCGTCGCAAAAGCGATCGAGTTCGGCCTTGGTCTCGCTCTCGGTCGGTTCGATCATCAACGTGCCCGCCACCGGGAAGCTCATGGTCGGCGCGTGGAAACCGTGATCCATCAGACGCTTGGCGACGTCGTCGACCGTGACTCCGGTTTCCTTGGTGATCGGACGCAGGTCGATGATGCATTCGTGCGCCACGTGACCGTTCACGCCGGTGTAGAGGATCGGGAAGTGGGCGTCGAGACGACGCGCGACGTAGTTCGCGTTGACGATGGCCATCTCGGTTGCCGTGCGCAATCCACGCGCGCCCATGAGGCGAACGTAGGCCCACGAGATCGGCAGGATTCCGGCCGAGCCGAAGGGAGCCGCCGACACCGGACCGACGGGAGAGTCGTCACGCAAGGGATGTCCCGGCAGGAACGCGGCGAGATGGGACTTGACCGCCACCGGCCCGACACCGGGCCCACCGCCGCCATGGGGGATGCAGAAGGTCTTGTGCAGGTTCAGATGGCTCACGTCGGCCCCGAAGGCGCCCGGCCGCGCCAGGCCCACCAGAGCGTTGAGGTTCGCGCCATCCACGTACACCTGGCCGCCTCCGTCATGGACGATGCGACAGATCTCCGAGATGCCGTCCTCGAACACCCCGTGCGTGGACGGATAGGTGACCATCACGGCGGCCAATCGGTCACCGGCATCGGTGACCCTGGCGCGCAGGTCGTCCAGATCGACGTTTCCGTCGGCGTCACAGGCCACCACGACCACCGACATGCCGGCCATCACGGCGCTGGCCGCGTTGGTGCCGTGCGCACTGGACGGGATGAGACACACCGTGCGCCGGTCCTCCCCGCGACTGCGGTGATAGGCGCGAATGGCCAGTAGACCGGCGAACTCACCCTGACTTCCGGCGTTCGGTTGCAGACTGACGGCGTCGTAACCGGTGACGACGACGAGCATCCGTTCCAATTCGTCGATGAGTGCCCGATAGCCCTCGGTCTCGTCGTCGGCCGCGTAGGGGTGAACGTTGGCGAACTCCGGCCAGGTGATCGGTTCCATCTCGGTCGTCGAGTTGAGCTTCATCGTGCACGAACCCAGCGGGATCATGGTGCGGTCGAGAGCCAGATCCTTGTCGGCCAACTTGCGCAGGTAACGCAGCATCTCGTGCTCGGTGCGGTACGCCGAGAAGACCCGCGCTCGGAGAAGCGGCTCGCGTCGCGTGAGGGCGTCGTCCAATCCGTCGGTCGAGCCGTCCAGTGACGTGTCGAGATCGATCCCGAACACCGACAGGATCGAGCCCAACTCCGACAACGTGGACGATTCGTCGAAAGTGACCCCCACGGTGTCGTGGTCGATCACGCGAACGTCGAAACCGGCGGCGCGCGCCCGGTCACGCAGGGTCGTGGCGGCACCCGGTGCGCGAACCGCGACGGTGTCGAACCATGTCGCGTGAACGGTCCGTTCTCCGGCCGCACGGAGGTTGGCGACGAAGAGCGACGCCAAACGGTTCACGCGGGTGGCGATACGGCGCAGACCATCGGGACCGTGCCAACAGGCGTAGAACCCGGCCATGTTCGCCAGGAGTGCCTGGGCGGTGCAGATGTTGCTGGTGGCCTTCTCGCGCCGGATGTGTTGCTCACGCGTTTGCAACGCCAAGCGCAACGCCGGACGTCCGGCCTGGTCCGTGCTGACTCCGACCAAACGCCCCGGAAGCGTGCGGGCCATCGATTCGGTGGTCGCCATGTACGCGGCATGGGGCCCACCGAAACCCATCGGCACTCCGAATCGTTGGGCCGATCCGACCGCGATGTCGGCACCCAGGGAAGCCGCCGACGCCACGAGGACGCTGGCCAGGGGATCGGTGGCGAGCACGGCGATCGCGCCGTGCTCCTTCACGCGCGCGATGTGTGGCCGCGGATCCTCCAAGGAGCCGGTCGAGGTGGGGAAAGAGAAGAGAGCGCCGAAGCATTCGTCGGCGTCGTCACGTCGACCCACGTGAAGACGTATTCCCAAGGGTTCGGCTCGCGTGGCCAGCACCGCGACGGTCTGTGGGTGAGTGTCGGCCTCGACGAAGAACACGTCCGACGAGGACTTCGAGGTGCGGCGCGCCATGGTCATCGCCTCGGCGGCGGCGGTGGCCTCGTCGAGCAGCGACGCGTTGGCGATGGGAAGCCCCGTGAGGTCGATCACCATCGTCTGGAAATTCAGCAAGGCTTCGAGACGACCCTGGCTGATCTCCGGCTGGTACGGGGTGTACGAGGTGTACCACGCCGGGTTCTCGAGCACGTTGCGACGCAGGACCGGCGGGGTGACGGTGTTCGTGTAGCCCATGCCGATCATGCTGCGACGCGGTCGGTTGCGCGCCGCCAGATCTCTCAGGGCGGCGGTGACGTCCACCTCCGACATGGCGTCGGGGAGGTCGAGATCCTCCCGGAGACGAATCGACTCGGGCACGGTGGCGTCGATCAGTTCGGCGACCGTGGACACTCCGATCGTGCGCAACATCGAGTCGCGATCGTCGGCGTCGAGAGTGCCGATGTGACGACCGACGAACTCGTCGGGTGCGAAGAGGTCGGACAGTGATTCAGCGCTCATGGAAGCCTCCGGGACGATCGGGTTCGCTTCCCCCGCTGTCTCTCCACCAAAGGTGGGCCTGAGAGCTTCGACCATGGCGGTCTTTCCCCGTCGGCGGGACCCCGAGGGATCCGCTTTCCAGCGTTGTCTCACCCGTCCGGTCCGGTGGCCTGAGAGATTCCGGGGAGGTTGCTCCTTCGGCGTCCCGATGCTGGCGGCACCGTGACTCTCCCGGTCGGGTTCAACGACGACCGAACCCTAGTGCACCGACGACCGCGGTCGTGGTTGGAGCGACGAGTTTCTCGTCGACCGATTCACGCGCTTCGCGCCGCCTTTTGCGCCTCGTAATCCGCGATGGCGGTCAGTTGGGCACCCAACGTGGCATCGACCCACTTCGAGCCGGCTCCGACCACCTTGTCGTAGCTGGCCTGCGGTCCGGCCAACTGGCCGGTGAAGTGCGGCATCACGCGCTCGGCGAACAACTCGTAACTGCGCAGGGTCTGGTGCCAGTCGGCGAGGTCGGCACCGAGGAACAGGTAGCAACCGAAACCCCCGGTCTTCTCCTGCAGGCGCTCGATCTGGGCGATGGCCATCTCGGGGGTACCGATCACCATGCGACCGCTTTCGTTGGCTTGGTCGACGAACTCGTCGATGTCCGTGGGCGGGGGAGGCCCGTTGGGGTCGCCCACCGGGATGATGTGGCTGAGGTAGTCCCACACCCACTGCAATCCGTACTTGCAGTTCTCCTTGGCCTGTTCGACGGTCTCGGCGATGTGCATGGGACCCATCAACCGCGCCTTCGATCGGTCGACGACGTGACCGTGCAACGCGGCCTCGTCCTCCCAGACCTTCAGGTTGTAGTCGAGCATCTGGAACGCCGCCGGCTCGGTCGCGGCGATCGAGATCAGACCGACGCCGTACTTGCCCGCGAGCTTCGAGCCCGACGGCGACACCGACGACGCCACGGCGATGTCGAAGTCACTGTAGGGCTTCACCTGCAACACCGCGTCCTGGCACGTGAACCAATCGGTCTTCTCGGTGACCGTCTCGCCCCGGAACAAGCGCATCATCACGTCGAGCGACTGCTCCATGCGCGGCCGTTGCGTCATGGGATCGATACCGAGCATGTGGGCGTCCGACGTGAGTTGACCCGGACCGGCGCCGAACATCATGCGACCACGCGTCAGGTGATCGAGCATGACGATGCGATCGGCCAACATGAACGGGTGGTGGTACGGCAGTGAGTTCACGCCGGTGCCGAGCTTGATGTGCTTCGTGCGCTCGGCGGCCGCGGCGATCATCACTTCCGGGGAGGCGATCAACTCGCTACCGGCGGAGTGGTGCTCGCCGATCCACGCCTCGTGGTATCCCAGACGATCGAGGTGCTCCAGCAACTGCAGATCGCGATGCAAAGCCAACGTGGGGTTGACCCCCGTCTTGTGCATCGGGGGCATGAAGATTCCGAAACGAAGACTCATGTGTTCTTCGTATCACAGGCGCGACCCGGCCGACCTCAGTCGACGGTTCCGTACGCACCGGCGCCGCCACGTCGATGGTTCGACGTCACGTCGGCCACCGCCTCGCCCAGGTCGGCCAGGAACTCGTCGACGGTCGCGGCGTGGGACGCGTTCACCGTGCAGTGCAGCGACGGGGGAGGGCCCTGCCGATCGAGATACCAGCCGCGCGTGGCCAGGACGTCGGCCACGGCGTACACGTCGACGGGGTGTTCTCGTTCGTCGGCACCGAAGGACAACAGCGTCGAGTCCGGACGGGCGCGCACCACGAGACCGTCGATCCGGTCGATTCCGTCCGCCAGGCGCAGACAGGTCTCGCGCGCGCGGCGAGTCAGGTCCGTGTATCCCTCGTCGCCGAGGAATTTGGTGACCGCCCAGGCCGCGGCCATCGGTCCGCCGCTCTTCGTACCGAGCACACCGGAGGAACCGTAGAGACCACCGAGCCAGTTGTCGGTGACGAAGGTTTGGTACGAGCGCAACAGTCGATTGCGGTGGACGATGACCGAGGCACCCTTGGCCGTGTACCCGTACTTGTGCAGATCGACCGAGATGCTGGTGACCCCGGGGACGGCGAGATTCCACGGGGCGACCGATTCGCCCAGTCGTTCGAGGAACGCCAACGTGACACCGCCCATGCACGCGTCGACGTGGCAATTCACGTCGAGTCGCGCGGCCACCGCCGCGATCTCGGGGATGGGATCGATGACACCCTGCGGGTACTGCGGTGCGGAACCAACCAACAACACCGTGTTCTCGTCGCACGCCCCGCTCATCGCATCCACGTCGGCACGCCAATCACTCCGAACGGGAACCCGCCGCGCCTCGACGCCGAAGTAGTAACAGGCCTTCTCGAAGGCCGCGTGGGCCGACGCGGGCAGGATCGCGTTCGGCGCCGTGATTCCGCGTTCGCGTCGACCTCGTTCGCGGGACGCCTTCACCGCCATCAGGATGCTCTCGGTTCCACCGCTCGTCATGAAACCCGCGGCTTCGGCGTCTCCGGCCACCCAGTTCGTCACCGTGGCCACCACCTCGGACTGGAACTTCTTCAGACTCGGGAAGGCATCCGCGTTCAGACCGTTCGCCGACGAGTACATGGCGTACGCGCCTTCGGCCACCAACTCGACCTCCGGACCGGCGTAGTAGGCGAGCGAGAACACTCGGCCCTGCCTCCACGCGACGTCGTTGGCGCCGGCGCGTCGCGCCTCGTCGAGAATCGCCCGGGCACGATCGGAGAGTTCCATCCTCGGTACCGTAGACGCATGAGCGCACCCGCCCCACTCGTGACCGCCGCCGAACTGAACGCCAAACTGCGCGAGCTGTTCGGAACGGACATGCACGGATTGACGTCCGACATGGTCAGCGAGATGGAGTACGGCATGGTTCTCACCACCATGGACGTCAGCCCCAAACAGCTTCGACCGGGCAAGATCATCAGTGGTCCGACGGTGTTCGCCGCCTGCGACGCGGCGTTGTTCTACGCCTGCCTCTCCGTGTACGGCCTCGACATGATGATGCTCACGAGCGACATGCAGATTCGCTTCCTGCGTCCCGCCAAGGGCACCCGGCTCCACGCCCGCGGGCGCATCCTGAGCGTCGGCAGCAAACTCATCACCGGACAGGTGGTGGCCTTCACCGACGACGAAACCAAACCGGTCGCCGTGGCCCAGGGCTCCTGCGTACCTCCGAAAAAGAACACCGACTCCTGAGTCGTCACTCGACGTCGCCTAAGGTACGCCGATGCCCGAGTCGTCCAAGCCCACCATCACCATCCCCGCCGGAGACCCGCCCGCCGAACTCGTCATCGAGGATCTGGTGGTGGGCGAGGGGGCCGAAGCCACCACCGGGTGCCGACCGGTGATGCACTACGTGGGCGTCGCCTGGAGCACCCAGCGCGAATTCGACTCGTCCTGGAGCCGCAACGAGACCTTCGACTTCCGACTCGGGGCCGGCGAGGTCATCGGGGGATGGGACCAAGGCGTGGCGGGCATGAAAGTGGGCGGCCGGCGACGACTCACCATCCCGCCGCATCTCGGCTACGGCGCCCGCGGCGCCGGCGGTGTCATCAAGGGCCACGAAACCTTGGTCTTCGTCGTCGACCTGGTCGCCGTTCGCTGAGCCATCCGCTCGGCGGGAGAGGGGCGGAACCTCCGGATCCGGCATCTTCGCTGGTCGTTCGCCGATCCGTATGTGTCATAACGGAGATTATGGGCTAATCGGAGTGCGGGGCGACGGTTCGGTTGTGCAACGGCCGAGCCGCATCCAAGAGCCACTGCAGCGTTTCGCGAAGGCTCGCCACCGTTGGTCTCCCGGCACTCAGCTCACGGTCCGTGTCCTCGATGGCACACGACAGCACGTAGAGATCGTCGTAGAGCCGTTCCAGCTCGCGTCGGGCCACGACCAATTCGTTCTCGCTGATCTGCAACTCACGGGCCCGCTGACGCGACACCCAGTCCCATTGCCGGCACGCCTGGGAGCAAAAGACCTTCGGGCGTCCCGGACCCGGACGCGCCACCAGGACCCGACGGCACCATCGGCACCGTTGCTGATTCGCCGAGCCCGCGACTCCCCGCCCCCGTGATCCATCGACCATTTTCGTCATGACGAAATCATGCCACGTGAGACGGCACGGGCGGTGGGATCTCGTCGGGGTCAGCGACAGACTCGGGGAATGTCCTCTCCCGCCGCACCGCTTCGCCGGTTCGCCAGTGACAACAACGCCGGTGTTCATCCCGCGGTCATGGAGGCACTGGCCGCCTCCAACCACGGCCATGCGACCGCCTACGGCGACGACCCGTGGACGGCGGCGGCCGAGCGGGACTTCGCGGAACTGTTCGATCACGACGTCGTCACCCTGATGGTCTGGAACGGTACCGGTGCCAACGTGTTGGCACTCGGCTCCGCACTCTCCCCCGCCGGGGCAGTGGTGTGCACGGACTGCGCGCACATCAACGTCGACGAGACCGGTGCTCCCGAGCGACTGCTGGGTTCGAAACTGATGGATCTGCCGGCCCACGCAGGCAAGCTGACTCCCGATCAAGTGAGGTCGTTGCGTCACAATCTCGGAGTCGTTCATCACGTTCAACCGAGCGTTCTCTCGATCACCCAGAGCACCGAGTGGGGCACCCTCTACTCCCCCTCCGAGATCGCCGCGTTGTGCGACGTCGCTCACGAAATGGGAATGCGGGTGCACCTGGACGGTGCACGAATCGCCAACGCCACCGCGGCCCTCGGTGGTACGCGTGAGACCTTGCGCTCCTTCACGCGTGATGCCGGGGTCGACATCGTGTCCTTCGGTGGCACGAAGAACGGAATGATGTACGGCGAGGCGGTGGTCTTCCTCGATCGCGATCTGGCGCGATCGGCTGGCTACACCCGAAAACAGTTCACGCAGCTTCCGTCCAAGGTGCGCTATATCTCGGCCCAGTTCTCGGCGTTGTTGTCGAACGACCTCTGGATCGACAACGCCCGACACGCCAACGACATGGCGCGTCGTCTCCACGACACCGTGCGGGGTCATGACGCCTTCGACGTCGGGTCCGAACCGGAGGTCAACAGCCTCTTCCCGGCCTTCTCCCCCGCGGTCGCCACCGATCACATCGAGGCCCTGCGCGAGTGGTCGTTCTTCTACGACTGGGACCCCCCGCAGCGTCAGGTCCGTTGGATGACCGCCTGGGACACCACCCCGGACGACATCTCGGCGTTTCGCGTCGGCATCGACCATTTCCTGCCCTGACGTGGTCGCCCGGGGCGAGTCGGAACCCGAATTTCGTAATTGACTCGCCGGTTAGATAGTCCTAGGGTGACCTCGTCGCCTCGGGGGTCGGGGCGGCGATTCGGGGACTTTCCGAGGGGGAAAACGTGTCGACCGTGGACATCGTCATCACTCGTCAGCAGACCGACGACGCCTGGATGAACAAGGGTGCGTGCCGCGGCATGACCCATCTCTTCTTTCCGTCCACCGCCGAACGCCCCCAGGCCCGCGAGCGGCGCGAGGCGATGGCGCGTGCGGTCTGCTCGGGCTGTGCGGTGAACGAGACCTGTCGCGAATTCGCCCGAACGAACCACGAGTACGGCCTTTGGGGCGGCGAGAGCGAGGACGAGCGACACGAAGCCGGATTCCGTCTCATCGCACCCATCGGCATTCGCGCCGCCTCCTGACCGGTTCATGGCGACGCATCCCGTGACGCACCCGCGTGACGGCGTGATGCGAAACTGACACATGGCCGATGACCACCGCTCCGCCGTGTACTCGGCCTGGGATGCGTTCGGAGATCCCCGATCCATCGTGGCCGTTCACGACACCAGTCCGATGGTCTCGACGAACAGCGTGTATCGGATCGACCTCGATTCCGTCGACGAGTCCGGCACCCGACGGGTCTTCGCCAAAGTCTCCAACTACGGCTCCTATTTCTTGTTCGCCGAGGATCACGATCGGCTCTTCCGCTGCTCCCGACTCCTGGCCGACACCCGCTTCGATGGCTTCCTCGCCCCGGTGCTCGGTCGGGACGATCGTCCCTTCACGTACTACGACGAGCGACGCTGGGTGGCTTTCTACGGCGAAGCACGACGTGGTGAGTCTCTCCCGCCTCGTCTCGACACCCGTCGAACCCGATGTCTCGCCCGCGAGATGGCCGCTTTTCATTCCGCGTGCACCGACATCGCCCCGGCCATCCCCGCCACGTCGAATTCGATCAAATCGGATGCGATCCATCTCCTCGATTTGTTGTCCAGTCCGTTCGCTCCGCGCAATTTCGAACTCCCCGCCGAACACATCGGCCTCCTCTGGCGACGCACGCACGACCTGTTGCTCGCCATGGAGGACATCCGGTACGACTCGTGGACGCGCGTACCGATTCTCGTGGACTGGAACCTCGGCAACTTCTCCGTGCGCAACGATCCCTCGGGCGACTTCACTCTGCATTCGCGCTGGGACTACGACTGGTTCCGCGTGGAGTCCCGCATGCTCGACTTCTACTTCCTCTCGCGCGTCTCGTCGGCCACCGGGGACCGCACACACTGGACGTACTCACCACACACCCTGACCGAGCCGTCCTTCGTCGACTTCATCGAGGCGTACCACGCCGTGAATCCGTTGACCGAGGAGGAGATCCGCTTCCTCCCCCTGGCGTTCACCTTCTTCATCCTCAACTACGTCGTGCGCGAAGGAGCGCGCTTCTTCCGCCCCGATTTGTGCGCCAAGTTCCGCAACGACGCCGCTCGCGTCTACCTGCCGGCGGTCGATCGACTGAACATCGACCCGCTCCTGCGAATCGTCGCCCCATGAACCGACCGGGTTGCTCGGGCGCCGAGTGCGCGGGTTCAATGGAACCATGAGCGGAGGTTCGCACTCGTACGACGTGGTGGTCGTCGGCAGCAGCAACCTCGACCTCGTGGCCACCGTCGAGCGACTGCCGGGTCCGGGCGAAACCGTGCTCGGCTCGGAGTACGCCGAGCACGCCGGCGGCAAGGGACTCAATCAAGCGGTCGCCGCGGCGCGGGCCGGCGCCGATACAGCGTTCATCACCTGCCTCGGCTCGGATCATGCCGGGGACACCCTCCACAGTCTCATGGTCGCCGAAGGAGTCGCGTCCTTCGTGACCGACGTCGACGCACCCACCGGTCGCGCTCTCATCAGCGTCGACGGCAATGCCGAGAATTCGATCGTCGTCGTTCCGGGCGCCAACGAGCGACTCGGCATCGGTGTCGTCGACGCCCACCGCGACGTCCTGTCGCGGGCGCGGGTCGTGTTGTGCCAGCTCGAGATTCCCCTCGACTCGGTGGAGGCCGCCCTGGCGATCGGACGCGCCGGTGGAGCCCGCACGATTCTCAACCCCGCACCCGCGGCGGCGTTGACTCGGTCACTGTTGCAGCTGGTCGACGTGATCACCCCGAATCAACACGAACTCGGTTTGCTCGGCGGGGCCTCGGCTCTGCTCGACAGCGGCGTGTCGGTCGTCATCGTCACCCTGGGCGCCCGAGGTATGCGCATCGTCACCCGCGACGGAGAGATCGACGTCCCTCCGTTCGTGGTGCGCGCCGTCGACACCACCGGTGCGGGCGATGCCGCGTGTGGTGCCCTGGCCGCCGCCCTCAGTCAGGGAATCGACCTCGCCGGCGCGGCCCGCCGGGCGGCGGCCGCTGGTGCGTTGGCCGCCACCCGCAAGGGGGCGGTGCCCTCGTTGCCGACGCGCGAGGAGATCGACGTGTTGGCCGGCGCCTAACGGCGCTCGAGCCTCAACGACGCCCAGCCGTCGATGACCGAACGTTCCGTCACGACGAAATCCGGATACTCCCCCAGCACGTGCTCGTACCGACCGTCGAGCACTCCACTCAGAACGAGGACACCCCCGACCGCCACGCGACGCGCGATCTCGTCGGACAGGTCGATCAGCACCGGAGCGAGAATGTTGGCGAACACGACGTCGAACTCTCCCGACGGTTGCTCGTCGGAGACCGTCCATCGATCGCTCACCCCGTTGGCGCGGGCGTTGACACGCGACACCTCGACACTGGCCGGATTGATGTCCACCCCGTGGGCCATTCGAGCGCCGCGCATGGTCGCGACGATTCCGAGAATCCCGCTACCGCAACCGACGTCGAGCACGGATCGGCCCCGCAGATCCATCCGCTCGAGCAGTGTGAGACAACCGCGCGTGGTGGGATGATCACCCATTCCGAACGTCGCACCGGGTTCGATGGTCACGCGCATGCGCGCGACGTCGTTCGACGGCTCGTCGTTCCACGCCGGAACGACCAGAAGTTCGTCGCCCACCTCTAACGGTCGAACGTGCAGCCGCCACGTGTCGACGGTGCGATCGTCGATCAGCTCGAAACTCCAGTCCAACGTGACGTCGAGAGAGTCCATCGCCCGGCGAACCGTGTCGTGATCCTCGCCCATCGACGTGCGCAGGATCACCGCTTCCCCGGCCACGGCGATCTCCTCGATCGCCACCACCCCGAGACCCCACAACAGATCCGACACCCATTCCGCGTCCGATGCGGCGACCGAAACGCGGATCGTGAGGGCCATGACGGATCTCCGCTCGTCAGTCGATGCGACGGAGCTTCTCGCGATACACGCGCGCGCGTGCGACATAGGAGTCCGAACCCATCTTGATCTCGGCCGGACGCGCCTTGTCGGGCTTGATCACCGCCGGTGAACCGACGGCCAGGGCGCCCGAGGGAACCTCGGTGCCGTTGAGCAGAACCGAGTTCGCCCCCACCACGGCACCGGCACGGACGATCACCTTGTGCATCACGATGGATCCGTTGCCCACCAACGAACCGTTCTCGATCGTGCAGCCCTCCAGGTGGACCATGTGGCCGATCACGCAGTCGTCACCGACGACCGTCGGGTAGATGTACGTGGTGTGCAGAACGCACCCGTCCTGAATGCTCGTGCGTTCGCCGATGGCGATCTCGCCGTCGTCTCCGCGCAACACGGCGCACGGCCACACCGAACTACCGGCGCCGATGGTGACCGAACCGATGATGACGGCGTCGGGATGGACGTAGGCATCCGGATGAATCGACGGGACCCGGTCCCCCAAGGCGTAGATCGGCACGCATCCACGGTAGCCCGATAGTGTGCGGAACCATGCCCCGCCGCATCGAGATCGAGTTGACCAGTTCGCGCCCCGACGGAACATGGACCTGGCGCGCCGCTGGTGCCCGCGAGCCCAAGGGTGTTCTCGACGGGACCATCCTGCCGGCGGGCGCCAAGGCCGGTGATGTCATCAAGGTCGAAGCCGAAGCCGACATCGACGGCATGACCATCATCGGGGTGGTGCAGGCGCGCGTGAAGGTCGCCAAGATCGAGACCATCGCGCTCATCGCACAGGACAAGCCCTTCGAACCGGTGACGCAGCAGCTGGCCAAGAAGAACCGTGGTGAGCGCGGCGATCGCGGTGATCGTGGCGACCGTCGTGATCGTGGCGACCGTCGTGATCGTGGCGAACGGGGCGAGCGTGGAGAGCGTCGCGATCGCGCGCCTCGCGGCGAAGGTCGTCCCGCCGATGGCGAACGTCGCGATCGGGGTCCCCGTCGTCCCCGCTTCGAGGCCCCGCCGGAACTGCCCCAGCGTCCCAAGGCCAAGCGCCTGCGCGCCGGCAACACGCACCGCAAGTCGGTGCTGTCCGAGATCCCCGAGAATCAGCGTCCCATCGCCGAGTTGGCGTTGCAGGGAATGCAGACCGTTCGTCAGCGTCTGAAGGAGGCCAATGCCGCTCTGGCCGCCGAGGGCAAGCCCACCATGCCCGAACAGAGCGTTCTGCAGATGGCCGAGAACCTGTTGCCTCGTCTGCGCGTGGCGGACTGGCTCGATCGCGCCGAAGCCGCCAAGCGTGACCTGGCCCACCTCGATCTTCGCGACCTGCGCAGCATCGTGGCCGCCGCGAACGACGCGGTGATCGAGCGCTCCGACGCGTGTCGCGAGCTCGTCACCGAGATGAAGGCCGGCCTCACCGCGCGCACCGAGGAGGAGTACCAGAACTGGCTCTCCGACATCGACGCCAACCTCGGAGTCGGACGCATCGTTCGCGCCCTCAAGCTGGCGGGTCAGCCCCCCAAGGCCGGCGCCATCTTCCCCGTCGAACTCGGGCGTCGGTTGGCCGACGCGGCCACGAGCAATCTGACCGCCGATGCGTTGACCGATCGCTGGGTCGCGGTGCTCGAAGCGGCCGCGTTCACTCCGATCCGCTCCCACGTCGGCATCACCTCGAAGCCCGAGTCGGTCCCGGCCGAACTCACCAAGACCATCGAGCGTCTGGCCACGCTGTTGCCCCAGATCGCCGCGGCGTTCGGGATCGAGGCCGGAACCGCGCACGCCCCCAAGCCCTTGCGCCCGACGCGCCCCGCCAAGAAGCTGCCCCCGCGCCCTCCGGCACCACCCACGGCATCCGCCACGACCACACCAACCGATGGTTCCGTCTCCTCCGAGTCCGCACCGACGGAGCAAACGGCTCCGGTCGAGCCCGTCATCGTCGACGAACCGCGGACCGACGTCGCCGCATCGGCGGACGAATCCGACTGATCGGTTGGTGCGCACACTGACGCGACCACTACGGTCGCGGGCATGAGCGACATCGTCACCTATTCGACCGAGGGCCGCATCGGCCTGATCACCCTCAATCGTCCCGACGCCCGCAACGCCATCAACGGCGACGTGGCCCGTGGCGTCGAGGCGGCCATCGACCAACTCGAGGCCGACGATTCGGTGTGGGTCGGAATCCTGACCGCCAACACCGACGGGCAGGAACGGCCGGTCTTCTGCGCCGGTGCGGACCTCAAGGCCATCAACTCCGGTCAAGCCGGTGACCTCAACACCAAGCGCGGTGGTTTCGCGGGCTTCGTCTATCGCGAGCGTCGTAAGCCGATCATCGTGGCCGTCGACGGTCTGGCCACCGCTGGTGGATGCGAGATCGTCCTGGCCGCCGATCTGGTGATCGCCACCACGCGGTCCGCGTTCGGTCTGGCCGAGGTCAAGCGCAACCTCATCGCCGGAGCCGGTGGACTCTTCCGTCTCCCCCGTGCGATCGGACAAGCCGCCGCGATGGAGGCCATCCTCACCGGCGAACCGATCCCGGCCGAGCGCGCCTATCACCTCGGGCTCATCTCTCGTCTCGTCGAACCCGGCCAGGCTCTGACCGAGGCCCGCCGTTTGGCCGAGCAGATCACGGCCAGCGCACCCTTGGCGGTCTACGCCAGCCGACAGGTCGTACTGGCGGCCGCCTACGAGGACGACGCCACGCTCAAGACCCTGACCAACAAGCTGTTCGCCGAGGTGATGGCCTCCGAGGACACCAAGGAAGGTCTGACCGCTTTCATCGAGAAGCGTCCGCCCAATTGGACGGGTCGCTGATCAGTCGTCGAGACGCCGCGACACGGTGATGAGTCGGGCGGTGATGCCGGCTCGCTCGTAGAGGTTCTTGGTTTCCCGGTCGCCCGGTAACGCCTGGGCCTCGACGTGCCGACAGCCACGGGACCGGCCGATGTCGATCATCGCCGCCAGTAGTGCGTCCCCGAACCCGAGTTCGCGCGCCGCCGACACGACGTGCACCCGATCGACCCGCAGGATTCCACCGCGCGCGGGATCGTCGACGATCTCCCACAAGGCCAGACCGACGACCACATCGTCGATGAGGCCGACGACGCTGCGTTCGATCAGGTCGGATCCCTCCAGACGGGACATCGCGGGATGCTCGGCGAGCCACGCTTCCCCACCCCGCTGATCGACGAGGATCCGGCGACTGGCCGCGTCCATCTCCAGCAGCGAACCGAGATCCGCCGACACCGCCCGACGGACCACGGGTTCGACGGCCATCAGATCCTCAACTGAAGAGCGGACAGGTGTCGTCACCGACCGGACAGGCCGGAGCGCCCTTGCGAACGAGCAGGAAGCACTGGTTGCACATGCGCTCGTCGGCGCGACGGGGCTGAATGCTCGACTCCGGATCCGCCGCCGAGGGAACCTCCTCTTCCTCCTCTTCGGCTTCTTCCTCGTCGTCCTCGCTCCGGCCCTTGATTCGCGCGTCCAGGATCACTCCGAGGTCCGCTTCGACGTCGTCCTCACCGACCAACTCGTCGTCTTCGTCGTCCTCTTCTTCGTCGGCGACGGCGTCCTTCTTGTTCTTCTTCGACTTCTTCTTGGGAACGACCACCGGGGCCTCGTCACCGTCGGCGTCCTCGTCGATCAGGGGGACGGTCTCGTCACCATCCTCCAGACCGAGTTCCTCGTCGAGTTCGTCGCCATCGAGCAGGTCCTCGTCGGCGTCCTCGCCCTCCTCGAGGAACGAATCCGAATCGATCTCGTCGGGATCCAGAATCTCGTCGTCGTCTGCTGCCATGACCTTCCCATCGTTTGTCGAGCCCCCGAAACACGAGGACTTGCGCGCGGATAATAGACACAGATCCCGAGGGGGCTGAGGGATGGTGCCGTGACAGCCGTCACGATCTCGTCACGGGGCGGGCGAACGAACGTCAGCGACCCGAACGCCGGGCCTCGGCACGACGTTCGGCCGCCAGGCGCTCCAATTCCGGAGCTTCCACGGTGAGGTGGGTCATGGCTTCGGCGATCGCCTTGTGGCCGGCCTGTTCGCCGATCAGACGGTGCATCTCCAACGCCACGCGCCGGTACGCGGGGTGCCCCTGCGGCGAGGAACGCAACTCGAGCATGTGCATCGCTTCGCGCGCGTTGAACTGCATCACGTAGCGCACCCGATACGCCATCGACACGGCGTACGCGGCCTGCTGCGGGAAGTCCGGCTTCAACGCGTCGTACAGGCCCGCCGACCGCGTCATGACCTCGTCGAAAACGTCCGCCACACCCGCCTCGTCCACCAGGTCGGGACGCGTGTACCCGTGGTTCGGCGTCAAGGGCTGCCATTCGATGGTCAACAACCGATGCCGTTGCAGATCACGGAACGCGCCGTAATCCGACAAAACGTCGAAGCGGTAATCGGTGCGCTCGAACGCTCGACCGGGTCGGTGACGACGGTTCTCGCGATCGCCGATGTACGCGCGCAGAATGGCCACCTTCTCGGCGTGCCCCATGCGTTGGACCCGCTGCATGATCTGCGTCTCGGGAAGGCTGGTGTGCGAATAGCAGATGGCCGCGATGAGCTTGTCCTCGCCGTCCGGGTCGAAGTCCGTCAGCACGACCGGCGCCACGTGATCGATCGGCGTCTCGGCGAAGAGACCTTGGACCAACTCGGAGGTGTTCTCTCGCGTCGACTCCAGGTAGTCGCTCCAGCGGCCACCGCGATCGGCGATGTCGACGCGACGCAGGAAGCTCGGGATGACCTTGCGCAGTTCTTCCAGCATGAGAGCCGCGTAATGACGCGCCTCGGGCAGAGGGTGAGACCGCATGCGGATCAACATTCCCTCGAACGACTGACCACTGCCATAGATACCGACGTTGGACAACGAAGCGGCCGGAAGCACCCCGCGCACGGCGTCGAGGGCCTTGGCTCGGGTGGCCTGGCGGAAGACGAAGTCGCTGTCGGCCGGGTCGCGCACGACGGTGTTGCGCACGTGCTCGGTGACCTTGTCCATCAGGACGGAGTACGAGTCGAACATGCGGTCCATGTCCCCCACGTACCGGGTGCCGAATCGGGAATTCAGCACGTCGAGATCGCGATAGAACCGATAGCGACCCGCGATACGCGAGTCGTAGGCGATGTAACGAGTGCTCTGTTCGAGATAGCTGGCCAGACGTCCCCACTCGAGGATCTTGGTGAGCACGTTGGACGCCTGTTCGCACGCCAAGTGAACGCCGCCCAACTGTGCGACCGAGTCGTCCCCGTACTCGAAGAACACCTTCTCGTAGAGCTCCTCGGCGCGCTCCAGGCCGATGGTGGCGTCGACCCCCTGATCACCGGCGATGTCGAGATCGCCCACGAACTCGTCGAGAAAGAGTCGGCGCAAGCTCTTGGAACTACGGCTGTACCGGGCGAAGAGTGCGCCCTTGACGACCTCGGGCAGGTTCACCAGAGCGAACACCGGACCATCGAGGTTGGTGAAGTAACGGCGCAGGACGTCGGACTCCGCAGGGGTGAACTCCTCGGGGGCGTAGACCGTCACGAGAGGTCACGCTAGTGGGTGGACCCGCGACGACGCGGTAATGCGACCGCTCCCTACTGGGTGACCCCGAGCACGTCGACCGCCGATGCGACCCGTGAGAACTCCTGTTTCACCCCGTCCAGCAGGACCGGGTCGGTCCAGAGATCCACCACCGTCAAGGCCATCGCCTTGGCCCCGGCCACCACCGCACGGTCGCCCGACTCGGACCCGGCGTGGCGCGCGAAATCCTCGGTGTGGATCGGCGTTCCGTCGGGCGCCGCTTTCACCATCGGATGTATCGACGGCAACAGGTAACTGACGTTGCCCATGTCGGTGGATCCGGTCACGCGTCGGCCGATCACGTCCGGATCGAGAACGTCGCGCCCGAGACCCGCCATGTTCCGGACGTATGCCGACACCATGGCCCGATTGTCACGGACGTCGGCGTACGCCACGTCGTCCCAGGTCGCCGACATCGTGCATCCGCACGCCGACGTCGCACCTTCCAGACAGTCGAGCACCCGGCGCTTCAAGGGCTGCAACGACTCGATGGTGTCGGAGCGCACGTACCAATTGGCGGCCGCACGCCGCGGCACGACGTTGGGCTTCTCCCCACCTTCGGTGATGATGCCGTGCACGCGCTCGGTGGGTCGGATGTGTTGTCGCAGCGCCGCCACGTTCATGTATCCGAGGACCGCCGCATCGAGTGCGTTGCGACCCTCCCACGGGGCCGCGGCGGCGTGCGCGGCGCGTCCGGCATATTCCACGTCGACGGTGTGGATGGCGATCGAGTGCATGCGCAACAAGTCGGCGTCGGCCGGGTGCACCATCATGGCCGCGTCCCCGGAGGCGAAGGCACCGTTTCGCGCCAGGTAGATCTTGCCGCCGCCGCCCTCCTCGGCCGGGGTGCCCAGTATGCGGACCCGTCCCCCGAGCGCGGTGGCCAGACCGGCCACGGCCAGGCCGGCGCCGAGGCCCGCCGCGGCGATGACGTTGTGACCGCACCCGTGACCGATACCCGGCAACGCGTCGTACTCGAGCAGCACGAGAATCTCCGGACCCGCGTCACCGGCGACCGCCTCGAAGGCCGTCTCCACGCCGTACGCATGGCGCGTCACCGGAAGTCCCGCCGACTCCAACACGTCGCACAGCAAGTCATGCGCGAATCGCTCCTCGAAATTCAGCTCGGGGTGCGCGTGTATCGATCGACTGACCTCGATCAGCCGATCGGCCCGCGCGTCGACGGCGTCGATGATCGCGGACTTGGCGGCGTCGACCTCGGACATGCGCCAACCGTAACCGATGTCCGACCGCGGGAGGCGACCCTCAGATCCAGATCGCACCGGTGTCGGCGCGCACCCGTACGTTCACGGTGTCGGCTCGCCCGGCCCGCACGCCATCGACCACCACGACGGCCCCGTCGCACTCGATCACGATCTCGATCGTCGATCGAACGGACAAACACGGATGCGGAAGATGACGGCCGGTTCGCGAACGGTTCCACGCGATCAACCGCTGTCGCGGGCCCATGCGCGGGTCGACCGACAGCACTTCCAAACGACCGTCGTTCGGATGACCGCGGGGCACCAGATCGCGACCGTCGTAGTACTGCGCGTTCATGATCCAGTGCACCTCACCACGCAGTCGCCCGCCGCGACGACGAACACCGCGGATCATCACGTGGGACGAGGCCACGATCGCGTGATGCCGGCCCCGACGCACCAGTTCGACGTCCATCAGGTCGATCGGCAGGCGACGCCCGACGCCACCGATCCCGGGGGCCACCGATGCGCCGATCGTGAGCGCCATGTCGCCCCCGACGACGACGGCATCACGTCCGTTCCCGACAGCCACGCTCAATGCGCGGTCACTGCCGCAGACGACCACGTCGGCGGGCACCTCGCCCTCGACGCCCCAGTCGGTTCCTTTGCCGATGGTCACGATCCCACCGTCGGCAGGGCCGAGGACGCCGCCACGACCCCCCGCAGCAACAGGTCCGCGCCGGCCTCGGCCGCGCGACGGGTTTCGGGAACCGACGAGATCGTGGCGATCTGACGCAGCAGGTCGATCAACTGCTTCATCGTTCGCACGAAATCACCACCGGACAGTTCCTCGGCCTCCACCACCTCGGCGAAGCCCTCCCCGGCCGCCCACGCGTACGCGATGGCGATGTACGTGGGATCGGGAGGTCGGTGAGGGCTCAGGGACGCCGACTGCTCGACGGCGGACAACTCGGTGCTCGTCGATTGGATGCGTCGCCACTTCTTGCGCACCTCCTGCGAGGGGAACCACGGTGCCGGCGGCGGCTCGCTCGACCGATGCTCGTACACGAACACCGACGCCAACGCGGCGGTGGACGCGGGATCGAGACCGTCGAGGTACCCGCGCGACAGACACTCCGCGATCAGGAGATCCGACTCGTGGAACGTGCGGGCCAACGACTCGCCCTTCTCGGTGAGGGACCAACCGTCGACGTATTCCCATTCGTCGAGGATGCGCAACACCTTCTCGAATTTGCGCGCGACCGAGTTGCCCTTGCCGCGCACCCGATCACGCAATTCCTCGACCTCACGGGACACGCGGTCGGCCCGAGCGGCGGTCTTCAATCTCTCCTGCAGATTCGGGTCGTCCTCCACCGGGTGCGTGGCGTATCCCGTCGTTCCCGGTGTCGTCCACGTCGACTCCACCAACCGCGCGTCCTTCAGGCGTTCGGCGACCTGCCGTTGGAACTCGGCGCGTCCGGGAGCGTACGGAAGCGGCAATTCGACGGCCCCCATCACGTTCGGAGGCTCCGCGAAATCCCGTGCCGACAAGGTGAGGGTCGCGCGACGCGCCGTCACGACGGTCAACTTCACGCCGCCGGTGCGATTGGCCGACGACAGCACGGCGGCCCGTCCCACGACCTTGCCCTTGGCCACGTGGATGACATCGCCCGGTCGCAGCGTCGAGAGACGCCATTCGATGGAGCCCTCGTTGCGAGCGCCCACGGTGCCCTCCAGTCGGGCGCGATACTCGTGAATGTCGCCGTAGGGGCTCTCGGCGGCCTCGCGCAATTCGCGCAGTTCCTCCGCGCGACGATCCAGTCGGGCCTCGATCTTCACGACGTCACGATCGGCCTGGTACTGGGCGAACGACAGGTTCAGCAAGTGTCGGGCCTCCTCGCTGGAATACGAGCGAACCAGATTCACGGCCATGTTGTAGGTCGGACGGAAACTCGAGGTCAGCCGGAACGAGCGACTGCTGGCGAGTCCGGCGACCTGGTCGAAACTCACGAACGGGTTCCAGAGAACCACGGCGTGACCCCGATCGTCGAGACCCCGGCGCCCGGCGCGACCCGTCAATTGGGTGAATTCGCCCGCCGTGAGAAATTCGTGATGTTCGCCGGTGAACTTCGACAACTTCTCGATCACCACCGATCGGGCCGGCATGTTGATCCCGACGGCCAGAGTTTCCGTCGCGAACACCACCTTCACCAAACCTTGCACGAAACAGGCCTCGACCGTCTCCTTGAACGGGGGCACCATGCCCGCGTGGTGGGACGCGATTCCGGCTTCCAACTGCGCCACGAACTGCGGATACCCCAGCACGTCGAGGTCGTCGTCATCGAGGTCACCGAGTCGCTCGCGGATGATTCCCGAGATACGGGTCTTCTCGTCGGGCGTGGTCAACTTCAATCCTTGCTTCAGGCACGAGGCCGCCGCCTCGTCGCACGCGTTGCGACTGAAGATGAAATAGATGACCGGCAGGAGTCCTTCGTCCCGCAACCGCTCGACGACGTCGATGCGGGCGGGGGTGTACAAGAGGCGACGGGGTCGGCCCTTCACCGAACCGCGACCTCGTGTCTGACGCGACTGGTCCTCGAGTCGACCCGCCTCGGGATTAGGGCGGCCGGCCACCAGCGTCGCGAAGAGGTGCTCGCGTTCGGTCGACTTGTCCCCCACCATGTACAGGTTCTCCAATTCGACCGGGCGCTTGTCCTCGACGATGTAGCGGGTGGGACCTCGAACCGTGGTGATCCAGTCCGCGACCTCGTTGGCGTTGCTGACCGTGGCCGACAAGCACACGAGTTGGATGTGCCGCGGAAGATGGATGATGACCTCCTCCCACACGGGACCGCGGTAGGTGTCCTGGATGAAGTGCACCTCGTCCAGGACGACGCAGGCCAGATCGTCGAGGGCGCGCGAGCGCGCGTAGATCATGTTTCGGAGCACCTCGGTGGTCATCACGACCACCGCGGCGTCGGCGTTCACCGCGTTGTCTCCGGTGAGCAGTCCCACGCGGTCGCGACCGTAGAGCGTCACCAGGTCGTTGTACTTCTGATTCGAGAGCGCCTTGATCGGCGCGGTGTAGAACGCTCGGCGCCCGTCGGCCAACGCGGCCGCGATGCCGTATTCGGCGACCACGGTCTTCCCGCTACCGGTCGGAGCCGCCACCACCGCCGATTCACCGGCGTCGAGCACATCCATGGCCTCGATCTGGAAACGGTCGAGGGGAAACCCGTGATGGGCGATCAGCTCCTGCCGGTCGGATCTCACCGAGCCAGTCTGCCCGTTGGACCACGCGGACGAACGTTTATTCGGCCGCCACCCGTCCTCGGGTGGCCAGATAACCGATCAGGATCGCCACGAAGTAGAACGCCGCCAGAGGAACCGACAACAACGCCAACGTGATCGGGTCCCCGGACGGTGTGATCACGGCTGCCAGAACCACGATCAGCATCAAAGCGACGCGCCAGCCCTCGACCAGTTGACGGGGTCGCAAGACTCCAACGAGCTGCAAGAACACGAGCAGAACCGGGAACTCGAAGCCGACGCCGAACGCCGCCATCATCAAACCGACGAAACTGACGTACTTGCTGATCTGGAAGGCCTGCTGCACGTCGCTGCCCGACCACGAGATCAACCACTCGAGGCCTTTGTCGAGGGTCAGGTACGCGAAGAATCCTCCCAACGCGAAGAGCACCACCGATGACAAGACGAACGGGATGGCGTATCTCTTCTCCTTGGCGTGCAACGCGGGCACCACGAAGCGCCAGATCTGCCAGAGGATCACCGGCAGGGCCAGGATGAGACCTCCGTACAGCGAGATACGTAAACGGGCGTTGAAGCCCTCCAACGGCCCGAGGGTGAAGAAGTCGCAATTCGAGACCAGATCCGGACGGCGCTGACACAAGTTGTCGTACGGTTGACGCAGGAAGTCCAGAACCGGCTCGTAGAACGCCAGCACCACCATCATCCCGGCCACGATCGCCAACGCCGAGCGGATGAGTCGACTGCGCAACTCACCCAGATGCTCGGTGAGCGTCATCGCCTCGTCGGCCTTGGTGCTCCGCGACTTCTTCGAGAAGGGAAGTTTCACGTCGGCTCGCGTCCGTCCTCGGAGGTCGAGCCGGCCTCTGTCGGCGATCCCGCCGCTTCATCGGGTGCCGACTTCGCCGCCTCGTCGAAGGCACGACCTGCTTCCTCGACGGTGTTGCGCACTTCGTTCATCGGTCGCATGACCGCGTCCTTGGTCAGTTGTGCCGTCTCGCGGAATTCACGCATCGGCTCGTCGAAGGCGTTGCGGAATTCGCTCTGGAATCCGTTGCTCATGCGCTTCAACTCGCCGTACACCCGCCCGAACCGCCGGATCGCCTCGGGGAGTTTCTCGGGGCCGAGCACGATGAGAGCCAGCAACACGATCACCACGATCTCGCTGCCGGACATGTTGAACACGGGACGAGTCTAGGGATCACGCCGACGGGGTCGCGCTCCGGCGAGAAGAACCCGACCGGACACCCGTGTCACAATGGATTCGTGCAGCAACAACGACTTCCATCCTTGTTGGACCCTCCCGTGGCCTTCGCCCATCGCGGGGCACGGGCGCACGCACCGGAGAACACCATCGCCGCGTTCCAATTGGCTCTCCGACTCGGAGCCACCGGCCTCGAGAGCGACGTGTGGCTCACCTCCGACGGGGTCGCCGTCCTCGATCACGACGGAGTGGTCAAGCGTCGCGGGCGTCGCATCCCGCTGTCCACGGTGCGCCGGGACGACCTTCCCGAACACGTGCCCGCACTCGCCGACATGTTGCGCTCCTGCCCGGGCGACTTCGACCTCTCACTCGACGTCAAGGACCCCGCGGCCATCGACGCCGTCATCGAAGCGGTTCGAGCGGTCCGACCCCAACGGGAGACACGTCTGTGGCTGTGCCACCACGATTGGCGAACCGTCGCGAGTTGGCGTCCGCTCACGACGGCCCGACTGGTGGACTCCACTCGCCTCGCCCGCATCAAGGAGGGGGCCGAGCGTCGGGCCGCGATCCTGGCCGAGTCCGGGATCGACTGCATCAACATGCACCACACCGACTGGAACGGCGGTCTCGTCGCGCTGTTCCATCGCTTCGAGCGCTTCACCCTCGGCTGG
>JAJTEQ010000071.1 GCA_021298195.1 Ilumatobacteraceae bacterium | reverse complement strand
ACTGAACAGGCGATGGTGAGCCGGTTGGGTGACCGCGGGCCGGCTTGACCGGTTCGAGGAAAGTCGGGGCTCCACAGGGCAAGGTGCTGGCTTACAACCAGTCGGAGTGATCCGCAGGAAAGTGCAACAGAAAGCAAACCGCCGATGGCCCGGGCAACCGGGCACAGGCAAGGGTGAAACGGTGCGGTAAGAGCGCACCAGCATCCGAAGCGATTCGGATGGCTATGTAAACCCCACCCGGAGCAAGGCCGAGCGTCGGGATTGGCTGCCCGTCAGTTGTCTCGAAAGAGGCAACACCCGCTGGTAGGCCGCACAGATGGATGGTCACACAGGCGCCGGGAGGCGCTGGACAAAACCCCGCTTACAGACCGGCTCACCATCGCACCCAAAGCAGGTAAGGGATCTCCGCCCTAGTCGGCAACCTTGGCCCTCAATTGGCCCACACCAGCAGAGCCGAGGACCAAATCGATTGCGCTTCGGGTCTGATCTTCTGAGTCGGACCAGAGGTGCGAGTAGGTGTCGAGCGTTTCGCTGGCTGAAACGTGACCTAGGCGAGCCTGGACCACCTTGATCGATTCGCCATGCCTGATAAGCAGCGACGCATAGAAGTGGCGCAGGTCGTGGAAGGTGGCCCACTCGGGGAAACCTTCGATCGATCGAACCTGCCTATTCCAAACTTCTGCCCATCGGTTCCGATGCATCGGGGCGCCGGTCGTCGACGTGAAGATGAGTCGCTCGGGGCGTTCTCCAAACTCTCGCAGATGCTCGGCGAGAGCACTAACCACGATCTCGGGCATCGGGATCGTCCGGTTCGATGCAGACGTCTTAGTCGGGCCGAAAAGACTGGCGCCCGCCTTCTCTGGTTTGCCTTGGTCAGCACGGCCGGGCCGGACACCACCGCCGCCATGCTCTCGGTGACGCGGATGCCGACTAAGGCGAGGGAAGCGATCAGGGCGATGCCCTCGCTGAGGTCCGGCCGGACCTCAGCAACTCGACCCGCACCGGAACCGGCCATCTGGATGGCTGGTGGAATGGAAATCATTTCTTCCACGTAACTAGTCTCCTACATGCCGAGTTTCAGTGATAACGTCATTTGAAGTCAAAGCCGATGCTCCTCGCCATCGCAGTGCTCTTCAGTGGCTTCGATAGGGCAGGATCGAGCGCTGTTATGAAGGTGGCGGAATGGTTCGGACAAACAAGATAGCCGCAGCGATCGGCGGCCTGGCGTTCGCGCTGCTGATCCTCCCGGCCACGCCGACGACGTCGTCGGCCACGCCGACGACGTCGTCGGCCACGTACGCCGTGACCTCCACTGTGTGCACCGGACCGGGTTCCTTCGCGGAGGCGCTCGCGAGCGCCGCCAGTAATCCGGGACCTGACACGATCTCGTTCACGCCGGGCCTGGTCGTCGCTACTGGGACCTGCCCGGCGGGTGTCGCGCAGCCTGACGGGCAGTGGATAGCCGAGGTGACGGACGAGCTCACGATCGAAGGCAACGGTGCGACGCTGAAGGGCTACAACATCTGGATATCAAGAACAGGGAGAATGACCGGATTGGATGGATCGTGTCCTCGGAACAACAATGTATCAACCATTGCTATCAGTCCGGGCTTGTTTCGTATCGGTCGCTCCGGGCAGGACAACTCCGAAGCCAAGGTCGTGATCAACAACCTGAAGATGTTCGAGCTGGAGTCGATCGCATCGATGTTCGGCGGTTCCAGCCTGACGATGGACGGGGTGCGGGCAGACCGGATCTTCTCCCAGCGGTCGTGCGTGCGCCCGGCCGTCCATGTCATCGAGGGCTCCGCCACGGTCGTCATCAAGGACAACGTGTGGGACACCGTCGTGAACTGGGGAGTGGAGCTGGGAATTGGCGCGATCTCTGGATCGGGGTCGCTCACCATCGAGGACTCTGAGTTCCGCGATGTGTTCAGCTCGGGCTTCATCAACTGGTTCGACGGCGACGTGAAGATCGTCTCGTCGCTGATGGACGACACGGGTGGCATCGTCCACCGGGGCAATGGCAAGACCCACGTGGTGAACAGCCTCTGGCGTCCCACCGGAGACAGGCAGAACTTCCGGGACGCGGACCGCATCAGAAACAATTCCCCCTCGGATTCGATGACGTTCGAGGCCTCGACGATTCTGCTGGCCGAGTCCGTCAAGCCGAATACCTCCCTCTCTTCGCCCCTGCCGCCGATCCTTCACGGCACCGGCGCCGGCAAGATCTCTTTCGTCGGCACTGCCATCGGCGTCAACAACAGGGAGTCCGACGATCCTGGCCTCATCCTCGGCAACGAATCCGGGGCCACCACGAACACCGGATTCGAAGCCGACTGCCAGCTCTCCTCACCCGAGTGCCCGGACGTGTGGATCCAGCCGGTCAACGGCCAGGATAAAGCCGCCCTCGAAACGTTGATCGGTTCGCCCCTGCTCACCGACCCACCGGGTCTGCCGACGAAGCAACTTTTTTTGGGCACGGCTGAGCAGCGTGGCATGCCGTTGCTGGGAACTGTCGTAGACCCGGGCAAGTTGCTCGATGTCATCCCGGATTCCCAGTGCACTGGACTCAACAAGTTGATCAACCCCATCGACTTTTCGTGCATCGTCGAGGACGTGCTCGGGAACCCTCGGGTGGACGGCAACAACAAGCGCAACATCGGCGCGATCCAGCTGACGCTGGCGCCACACCTCACCGTGACCGGTACCGGCGATGGCACCGTCGACCTCGCATGGACCCGGCCCAAGGATCCCCTGGCTGGTGCAGTGAGCGGTTACCGAATCGAGTGCAGCGGTACCGGCGTTCCGACGGTGACCGTCGACGTGACCGACCCCACCGTTCTTGCGACGACCGTCTCCGGTCTGTTCAACGGTACGGAGTACTCCTGCACGGTCGTTGCGCTGGCGGGACAATCGAGCGAGCCAAGTCCCCCCTCGAACGAGGTGCTCGCCACTCCACTCGCGCCGACCGTGGCTCCTATCGTGTCGGGATCCGGTGGCGCTGCCGAGGTGCGTTTGTTCTGGACTGAGCCCGATGCGGGCGGACGAGCGGGCCCACCGATGTACTTCGTCGTGTACCGCCCGAAGGGCAGCACATTGTGGGAGAACGGCCCCGGATTTTTCTCGGGTCGGACGACCCTCATACCCGGTTTGACCGACGCGACGACCTACGAGATCGGCGTTACGGCGATGTGGCCGGACGGCTCGGTGAGTCCCCTCGGCACGAGCGAGGCAACGACGTCGGAACCAACGGTTCCTCCTACGACAGCACCGACAACGCCTCCTGCGACGACGCCACCGCCGGGGGAGCTCCCCGCGACGGGGACGTATACCGTCATGTTCGTGTTGGTCAGTCTCGTCCTGGTCGCTGCTGGATCGCTGGCCATGGTGACGAGCAGGAGAAGGGGCCGGGCGGGCGCCAGGCGACTGTGATCAGTCGGTGCCGGGTCGCGGTGATCGACGACGGTGACTCCATTTGCACGATTCGCCGCCGTCTGATGCCTGCCACCAGTCCGGACCACCCCAATGGTCACTCATCGCCCTTCCCTTCGAATCGCCTCTAGTGACGTTACGCCCGGTTGGATAGCCGGTCCGGCGCACCTGTGGGATAGAGCGGGCAGGTCGCCAATCGTGTCCGCGATTTGTCCGCAATAGGTGAAGAAACAACGTGAAACTGCGTGAACGTGCGTGGAGACTTTCTCCATAAATTTTCAGGAGATATCGGCATTTCCGCAGTTCAGCGAAATACCGATGAACGTCCCCCGCTTACAGACCGACTCACCATCGCACTCAAAGCAGGCATGGGATCTCTCCCCTACATGGCCCCTCTTGTGCGTGATTTGTCCGCAGCGACGAACAGTTCTCGGAACTAGGCCCGATCTTCGCCGGACAGTTCGGGCTCGTCTGATTCGGTGGCTGTGAACGGATACGGGCAATGGCGACATCCAGAATTGCAGCAGTGACCTCTCTCAAGGAGGGCGATCTCTGTCAGCACCAACAGTCTCGTGTCGGGATCGAAGTACCAACCTTTGCCATCAGCGAGCGCATCGGCGTGCACTGAGTCCCAACGGTTCACGATCCAAGTCTCGCAGATTCATCCCACCAACCTTCACCAGCCGAAATTCAGAACCCCATCAGCGGGAAAGAGCGTTTCGAGCTTCGACTTCGACCTTCTGCGATGCAGGAACCGCCACCTGTGCGCCACGTGCATCCTGCACCCCGATTATTCCCCACGTGTTCGTGGCGTAATCGACCCACGGGTAAAAACCCATACCGCCGTTTCCGCTCACGACAACAGTGCCGCCGAATTCGTTGACCACATCAGGCCAGCTGCCCAGTCCATATCGCGGGATCTTTGTTATCCCGACTGAAAAGTCATTCGTGGTGTCGTAGGCAGAAACCTGATTCGAGATGAGCGCATCAACGGCTTCCACGCTTAGCACTCGTGTTCCGTTGGCCGTCCCCCGATTCAAAATCATCTGCAGGAATTTGCCGTAGTCGTCGATCGTCACTCGCACGCCGAATGCAGCATTCGCCATTGACGGCGCTCCTGGCCATGTGGTCGCGTTCATTTGCAGTGGACCAGTGATCCGTTGGTTCACAATCGTTGCGAAGTCAGTGCCACCAAGGACTTCAACGAGACGACCGATGACGAGGAAGTCAGAGTTGCCGTAGGAAAACTTCGACCCCGCCGGAAACTGGCGGGCGGACGATGCAATCGCCTTCACACACGCGCTCAACGACATTCCTCCGGACTGACACTTGTTGTCCCGAACACCGGAGGTGTGGCTCAACAGTTGTCGAGGTGTCACGGATGGAGCGTCGTTCGAAAACTCCGGGAGCCATTTCGCAATGTTGTCATCGAGTCCGATGACACCTTGATCAACGAACGTCATAAACGTCGCGGCTGTGAGCCACTTTGTCGATGAAGCCACCGACAACGGTGTTGAACCACGAACCGCACCAATCGATTTTTCATGGATCACCGATCCATCGGCACGACCGATGCGCACCATGCCGCCAGAAAGCCCCGCCGATGCCACTCGTTCGGCCATCAGCACGTCGGTTTGATCGAATGCCGTAGCCGCATAGACCTTCAGCGAGGTTGTCGTCATGGGCAGGGCGGTTGTCGTTGTTGTCGACTCGATGGCGACAGCGCTTGCGGATTCGTTTGCACCGACTGCATCACTGTTTCCGCAACTGGCAACGAAAAGTGCAGCACACGCAACCGCTCCCAATAGCCCGTAGAACGACGCCGTCGTGGATTTCATCCCACGATGGTCCCACGCATTTCGACTAGCCGTGGAGCGGTCCAAAGCTGCTGACCTGATACTTCACCACGTCGGGTGCACCAGCGAGAAGGTCGCCAACGACTGCGGTGAACGCAGCCATATGTGGAGTCTGAAAATGACCACCCAGAGCAGCCTCGTCATCCCAGTGCTCGGTGATGATGAACGTGTTCGGCTCGCGAACATCCTCAGAGAACCGGTACACCTGGCAACCGGCTTCAGATTCCGAACCCTCTGACACCGCAATGAATGCCGCAATTGCTTCGTCACGCTTGTCGGCACGGACGGGAAGAGTTCCTCGGATGACGATGGTCATTGGATGTCCTTTCAGAGGGTGTTTGCTGCGCTGACGCTAGCGGTCAGCTAGCCCTGCTGCCCGAAGATGCGCGATGTCGTTGAACCCGTGCATTGCTCGGAGGCCGCCGCCGACGGCAACTGACGTGATCGATGCGGTTGCCACCCATAAACGCCAAGACACAAGATCATCAACACCCAGTGCCCAGCACACTGCCGCCTTGATCGGCGACACGTGCGTAACCACGACCGTGGTCAGATCACTATCTTCGGCAAGGGCTAAGTCGTCCATTGCTTCAGAGACACGCTGTCCCAGTTTCCGAAGCGATTCTCCGCCAGGAGGAGAGAAATCAGCGTCGGTGCGCCACTGTTTCCAGATCTCGGGCTCGACCGAAGAAAGCGGAACTCCGTCGAAGTCGCCATAATCCAGTTCGATCCACCGATCGTCCACGACTGGCTCGATACCAAATGCTTCGGCGGTTTGTCGTGTGCGTAACAGCGGACTCGTGATCAACCGATCCACAGGACCGATCGTCGCAGCAAGCGCGGCGGCCTGATCCCGACCAAGGTCGTCGAGCGGCGGATCAATTCGGCCAAGCAACAGACCCGACGCGTTGTGTTCGGTGCGACCGTGACGAACGATATGGAGCATGACGTGACCTAACAGGTTGGAGGTTTGGGTACCGAACGAGAGAGCTGCCCTGTGCGGAAGAATCGTTCGCGAATTTGAGGATTCGAAAAATCAAACGCACGCCATGCCCACACGAGACATCCAAGACCGACGAACTCGAACAACAACGTGACTGCAATCGGATGACCGAGTTCCGGCAGCCCTTCGGTTCCAAAATCGAGTCCAAAGAATGGCCACCAAAACACATCAGGTCGAGCCCAGATGCCATCGAGGACAAGATGCATCATCATGCCGATAGGGATACCGATCCATCGGCGACGCACCAAGCGACGCTTCTGTGTTGCCAGCATCAAGATGCCCAGAAGCGCAACAGGAGCAAGTAGGGAATGCAGCACCCGCGGGCCACCGAGGAAGAACTCACCCACCGGGAGAACTGCTCCAAGCATCACCAATCGGTAATCGAGTGCTGGGCTTCGGAACACCCACCACACGAAAACGAAACTGACTCCGGCGAACCAGAGGATCATCGGACGAGCAATCTCCCGCAATCGGGGCAGTATGCGAGTTCGTCGGCGGGCATTCGCTTCATGACGTCGACCTCGGCCGCAGCCAAAGAGATATGACAGCCCATGCAGGTTGCTCCCTGAAGACGGGCGACACCGATACCGCCCTCGCCTCCACGGATGCGCTCGTATTCAGTAATCAATGTTGCGGGCACCGCATCGACGAGAGCTTGCCGTGCCGCCAAAGTTTCCGCGAGTTCGCTGTCGACAACATTCTCAGATGATGCAAGCGAGGCCTTGACCTGCTCCCGCTCTGCATCGATCGCACCAAGCGCTACAACCGATGTTGCAAGTTGCTCATCAAGCGGTTCGATTCGCTCCATAAGTTCAATCACTTCATCTTCAAGCGTTGATTGCCGACGCTTCAGTGATTCAAGATCGGCCTGAAGGCCCTGAGCTTCCTTCGGCGAGGTCATCGATCCGTCGTAGAGCTGCTTCTCGACGTGTGCTGCTTTTCCTTCAACGGTTGCGATCTCGTCTTCGAGTCGCTTCTGATCGCGAGCCAAGCCATCGCGCTCAGCCTGTGGTTCTGCCACCTCTGCCCGCAGCGCGCTTTCCTTACGATCGAGTTCAACCAACGTCTCACGCTCCGGCAAGACCTTGCGACGATGACGCAATTGGTCGGCGGCGGTGTCATTGGCCTGCAGATCCAGGAGCCGCTCAAGATCACTCATGGGCACAGCCTTACGCGTGGGTGCCCTTGCTGTCGCATCGATCAGTTTGGAGGTGGAGTCGAGCCCATTGTCGTGGTCGTTGCAGGCGTTGTAGGCGTCGGAGGTGGAGTCGTTGTTGTTG
>JAJTEQ010000021.1 GCA_021298195.1 Ilumatobacteraceae bacterium | reverse complement strand
GCCACGACCGAACGGTCGAACACGGACGGCACCACGAATTCGGGCTTCAACTCGGCGTCGGTCACCGACTCGGCGATGGCCACCGCCGCGGCCAACTTCATGCCTTCGGTGATGTCGGTGGCCTGAGCGTCGAGGGCACCACGGAAGATGCCGGGGAACGCCAGAACGTTGTTGATCTGGTTCGGGTAGTCGCTACGACCCGTGGCCATGACCGACGCCAAACCGTCGCACTGTTCGGGACGGATCTCGGGATTCGGGTTGGCCATGGCGAACACGATGGGGTCCTTGGCCATCGAACGAACGTCGGCCGCCGTGATGAGGTCCGGTCCGCTCACTCCGACGAACACGTCGGAGCCCTTCATGATGTCGCTGATGGTGCCCATACGGCGCGAGCGGTTGGTGTTCTCGGCGAACCACTCCTTGGCCGAGTTCATCTCGCCGCGGCCCGTGTAGATGGCGCCCACGCGGTCGCAGCCGATCACGTCGCCGACACCCGCGTTCAACAGGATCTTGCCGATGGCCACTCCGGCGGCGCCCACACCGGCGATGACGACCGTGAGGTCCTCCATCTTCTTGCCGGTGATCTTCAGCGAGTTCCACAACGCGGCCAACGTCACGACCGCGGTTCCGTGCTGGTCGTCGTGGAAGACCGGAATGTCGAGGCTGGCGCGCAGGCGCTCTTCGATTTCGAAGCACTCCGGAGCCTTGATGTCCTCCAGGTTGATGCCGCCGAACGTGGGGGCGATTCGCTGGACGAAGTCGACGACCTCGTCGGCGGTGCTGGCGTTGATGCACACCGGGAAGCCGTCGACGCCACCGAACTCCTTGAACAGCAGGGCCTTGCCCTCCATGACGGGCATGGCGCCCTCGGGTCCGATGTCGCCCAGGCCCAGAACCGCGGTGCCGTTGCTGACGATGGCCACGGTGTTCTTGCGGATCGTGTACTGGTGCGACAAGCCCGGATCGTTCTCGATCGCGGTGCACACGCGGGCCACACCGGGCGTGTAGGCCATCGACAAGTCGTCGCGATCGTTCACCGGCGCGGTCGAGAGCACGTGGATCTTGCCCGACTCGTGCATCTTGAAGGTGCGGTCCCACCAATCCAGCAGGGTGACGCCCGACAGCTTGTTCACGGCGTCGACGACCTTGGCCTGATGCGCCTCGTCCCGGCAATGCACCACCAAACTGCGACGCAAGACGGGGCCTCGCACGTCGAAACCGTCGAGCGCACCGATGTTGCCACCGGCCTCGCCGATGGCCGTGCAGAGGCGTCCGAGGGTGCCCGGGACGTTGTCCAGTTGGCAATCGAGGGCGATGGAGAAGGCGGCGGTCGGTTTCGTAGTCACAGGGTTGTAAACGATACGACACTCCCTGCCGGATTCTTCGTCTTTCGAGGACAAACACCTCCGAGCAACCCGTCGCCCGTCGCCATCATCGACCCTTGACACGTCGATCGAGTCGGAGTTATGGTTTTGTAGTGAGCACTACACACGCCTCCCCTCGTGCGACCTGGACCGCTCTACCGATCGGAATGGTCTTCGCCCTGTCGTTCGCTCTCTTCTTCGCCGTTCTTCCCGATGACACCGTCTCGAACACCGGATCGAAGATCGGTTTGTACGTCCTGGCCGCGGTCCTCGGTCCGATCACCGTCCTGATCCTGCGCTTCATCGCGGACCGACTGCGATTGGACAGACGACGATTCGTGGTCATCGCCAGCGCCGGGGCCGTCACCTTCGACGGTCTCTTCGTCGGACTGTGGCCCGACGTGTACGGACATCATGGCTCGAACTTGGCCAACGTCGCTGCCCTCATCTTGTTCGGGCTGGCCGCAATACTCGTCGCCGATCAAGCCACGCCCGTGCATTCACTCCCCCGCCGGAAAGAAAGCCGCGCGTGAGCACCAATGATCCACTCCGAGTCGTGCTCGACTTCTTCCGTTCGTTCGAGGGCAACGATGTCGAGGAAGCGGTGAAGTTCGTGGCCGACGATCTCGAGTACGTGAACGTTCCCTTCGGCTTCGAGGCCGGCACCGTGATCGGACCCGATGGCATGCGAGCGGTGCTCGTTCCGGCCTTCGCTGGCGTCCTTCGCAACGAGTTCGTGGTGCGCACCACCGCGGTTTCCGGCGACACGGTGTTCGTGGAACGCCTCGACCGACACCAATTGCCCAACGGATGGGCCGAACTTCCCGTGAACGGAGTCTTCACCGTTCGCGACGGGAAGATCACCCAGTGGCGTGATTACTTCGACATGAACGTCTTCACCACCCAGATGGCCGCGTCGGCCTGACGTCGACGAAAGTCCTTGGTCGACGTCAGTCGATGATGCCCAGGGCTCGTGCGGCGTCGTTGGCCGCCCGGGCACCGCACACCTGCCGCACCATCAACAGACCGTCGATGCGTGCCACCACCGACAGGGCGAGTCGTCGTCGTTCGGCCGGACCGTCGGCCACGACGAGTTCACTGATCCAGGCGACCCAGGCCTCCACCAACGCCGACGACAATCCCACGTACGGTTCCTTCTTGGCACTGGCCAGTCCCACGATCTCGAAATAGACGGCCATCAGGGCATCCACTTTGCTGCTGGCCAAAATCGGCCACGCGGTCCGCATCAGTTCGTCTGGGCTTGCCTCGGCGACGAACGCCCCTTCCAACAACTCCTGCAACTGCGCACCCATCGCGGCGACGACCGCGGTGATCAACACGTCCTTCGACGGGAAGTAGTACACGACCATGCGATCGGAGATGTCGAGGGCCTTGGCCACCTTGCCGAACGACAACGCACCGAGACCCTCAGACAGAACGAGATCGATTCCGGCCCGAACGATGTCGTCACGGTCATGGCGATAGCCCACATCTTCACTGTAGCGAGCGTTACAAATGCATCACTTCGTGGCCTCGTGGTGTTTCGGTACGCTCCGGACATGCGCACATCCACCAGAGTCCTGACCGCACTTTCGATTTCTCTCGCCCTGCTCGGGGTCTCCTGCGGTGGTGACGACGGGGGATTCGCTGACATCGGCGGTGGAAATGGCGGAAAGGCACTGAGCGACGAGGAGTTCTGCGCCGAGATCGTGGCCCTCGACGATGTCGACCCCTCCGTGGACGACATGGCCGACGTGGCGACCATGATCGAGGACTTGGCCGACAAGGCCCCCGATGACGAGCTCCGAGACGCGATGTTGACACTCATTCCGGTGATGACCGCGATGGGCGACATCGACGAGAACGACCCCGATGCCATGAACGAAGTCATGGAGATCATGATGGATCCCGAGGTCCTCGCCGCGGGTGAGTTGATCGAGAAGTACAGCACCGAGACGTGCGGGATCGACGGCTCGGCCGATGAGGGAAGCAGCGAGTCGAGCGAAACAATCCCAACGCTCGGTAGCAACGGTGGATACATCTTCGATGACATGGAAGCCGGGGACATCTCGGACTACGTGGAGGCCTACGGAAGCGATTACTTCCCCAACGGCTACGTCAGCTCCACGTCGATGTCCGGCGCCGACGGCTACACCGAGGTGATCCTGGACTTTGCCGATGCCGACTCGCTCAATGGCGTGGCATTGTGCGAGGTCATCGCCGAAGGAATCGCGATGAGCACGGCCGACACCGCCGTTCGAATCGTGGTTCAGGAGGACACGGTCGACGTCGCAGTGCGTGAGGTCGACGGCGACTGCGCAGCGGTCTGATCCGCCGAGCCGTCAGGAGCCGGTGAGCTCCTTCTTCAACTCGCGCTTCAGGAACTTTCCGTTCGCATTGCGCGGAATGGGCTCGGTACGGAACCAGATCTTGGTGGGGATCTTGTGCTTGGCCAGGCTCGCGGTCAAGAACTGACGCAGCTCGTCCTCGGTGAGCGACGCGCCGGGCCGCAGCACCAGCACCGCCGCCACTTCCTCACCCAAGCGTTCTTCGGGTATCCCGAACACACAGGCCTCGGCGATGGCGTCGTGGTGATAGATCGCGGTCTCCACCTCGCTGCAATACACGTTCTCGCCGCCTCGAATGACCATGTCCTTGGCGCGGTCCACGATGTAGATGAAGCCGTCCTCGTCGATACGGGCGATGTCACCGGTGTTCAACCAGCCATCCACAATGGTGTCGGCGGTGGCCTCCGGGCGATTCAAGTAGCCCTTGATGGTGACCGATCCGCGCACGCACAACACGCCCACGGTGTTCGGTCCGGCCGGAAGATCCCGGCCTTCCTCATCGACCAACTTGGTCTCGAGCGTGGGCACCGCGGGGCCGCAGGACTCGGGCTTGGCCACGAACCAACGTGACGAGTTGGCGGTGATGATGCCGTGCGTCTCGGTCATGCCGTAGCCGGTTGACGGTTGACCGTGCTTCAAAGCACCGGCGATCTTGTGCACGAGGTCGGGTTGCAGCGCCGCGCCACCACCACCGAGGCCGGCCAACGACGACGTGTCACGCTTGCTCCAGTCCGGATGCATCAGCATCTCGCGGCTCATCGTGGGCACGCCGGAGAAATTGGTGACCTTCTCGCGCTCGATCAATTCCAATGCGCGACCCGGATCCCACTTGTACATCAACACGACCTTGCCACCGGTGAGCGTGGCCGGATGCAGGATGCAGTTGCAGGCGGTCACGTGGAACAAGGGAGTGGGCGCCATGAACGACGCTGGCAATGCCGGCGGTGCGGGCGGTGGGGGCGGCACGTCGCCCGCTGCGATGGCCTTTTGTTCGGCCATGGCGACCGCGGTGGTCATGGCCGCGATGTTCAGGATGTTGTGCACCGATCCGCGATTGGTCAACTGGGCACCCTTGGGGAATCCGGTGGTTCCCGAGGTGTAGAAGATGGTGGCGTCGTCGTCGGTGTCGATGTCGACAGCGGGCAGCGATCCGGGATCGGCGGCCGACATGATGGCGCCCCAGGTCGAGCCCTCGCCGGGAACGGCGCGGTCGGTGCGCACCGCGATGATGTGCATCGGTCGCTGACTGGGCATCTGTAGCAAGCGCTCCAGACGCTCGTCGTCGGCGATCAACACGCGCGGCTCACTGTCGTTCAGTGCGTACTCCATCTCCGGCGCAGTCCACCAGGCGTTCATGCCGACCACGGCGGCGCCGACCGAGACCCCCGCCCAGTAACCGACGACCCACTCGGGGTAGTTGCGCATGGCGATGGCCACACGACTTCCGGGGGTGACGCCGTTGGCCACCAGGTGGGCGGCCAACTTGCGCACCTGCGCGTGGATGTCGGCGTAGGTGTAGCGCTCGTCCTCGTAGACCAGATAGTCCTTGTCGCCGTGCACCACCGTGGTCTCCCAGATGGCCCGCATGGTGGGTGGCGCCGCCACGTAGGACTTCGCGGGAACCCCTCGGATGGTGGTCATGTGGGTGGCGAACGGAGAGCCCGGAGCGTCGAGTTCGGCGCGAGCGGTCAGGTAATGGTGGATCACGCCCGCCATTCTTGCCGATCGACCCACCGATGTACAGGGCGAGGCCGAATCGAACGGGGTGTGGCAACATGGAGCGTGCTCTCCGTTCCCACCGTCGACATCTCGAACCCCTCGGCGACGTCGATGGAGGCCCTCGACGCGGCCTGTCGTGACCATGGCTTCTTCTTTCTCGGTGGTCACGGGCTGGACGGACTGATCGAACGCACGTGGCGGCAGACCGAACGCTTTTTCGACGCCGACCGGAGCATCAAGAACGAGATCGTTCGTGACCTCGAGAACCCGATGGGATACTTCGATCGGGAGCTCACGAAGCGAAAGCGCGACAACAAGGAAGTGTTCGACTTTCTGGATCCGACCGTGGCCGCCATCGACGCCCGCAACCGTTGGCCCCGAGACCTTCCGGGCTTTCGCGAGACCATGACAGAATTGTTCGACGAGTTCAGCGCTCTCGCCGATCGCACAATGACCCTCATCCACGGAGCCCTCGACCTGCGAACCGATTCGCGGGCCAAGGTCGCGGGAAGTCGCCACAGCAGCATGGTTCGACTGAACTGCTACCCGGTCGGCGATCCGGTGCCGGAGTCGGAGCGGAACGGACTACCCGAACTGGGCGAGACCGCCCTCGGCTATCACACCGACCCCGGGACACTCACTCTGCTCCTGCAGGACGACACCGGAGGTTTGCAAGCCGAGTCACTCGACGATGGATGGATCGACGTTCCCCCCACTCCCGGGACGATCGTGGTCAATCTCGGGGACTGCATGCAGGCGTGGACCAACGATCGCTACCGAGCGGCGGTTCATCGTGTGGTTCCCATGACCCGCAACCGCCGTTTCAGCATCCCGTACTTCCAGAATCCCGCCCGCGATTCGGTCATCGAGCCGATGCCGGAGTTGAGCTCCTCCGGGGCTCGGTATCGGAGTTTCGCGTGGAAGGAATTCATGGCCGCTCGGGCCTACGACAACTTCACCGATCTCGGTACCGACGACACCCAGGTCACCGACTTCCGCGTCGACGCCTGACCCGTTTCGGCGGCCATCACGCCGTGGGATAATGGGGCATGTCCGAACCCAACGACGTCTCTTCCTTGCTCGATCCCGAGATCGCCGCGATGCTGGCGGCGTCGCCGGTGAACATCGGCGAGGTGCTCGCGAGCCTCACCCCGGAGTCGGTGGTGACGATTCGCGAGATGTTCGCCGCCACCCCTCCCCCGCCACTCTCCGATGAGGTGACCCGCGAGGACGTGTCGCTCGAAGGCCGCGGCACCGCCTCCGTCCGCGTGCATCGACCACGCGTCCAACGTACGAACGCGCCGTGCGTCGTCTGGATGCACGGTGGTGGCCTCGTTCTCGGCGACAACCGCATGGACGACGCGCGCTTCGACAAGTGGTGTCGCGAACTCGACATCGTCGGAGTGTCGGTCGAGTATCGCTTGGCCCCCGAACATCCCTTCCCCACGCCCCTCGAGGACTGCTACGCGGCTCTCGCCTGGACCCACCGCAACGCGGCATCGCTCGGCGTGGATCCGACGCGCATCGGCATCGGCGGCGCCAGCGCCGGCGCCGGACTCGCCGCGGGCCTGGCCCTCTTGGCGCGCGATCGCGCCGAGTTCGCCGTCGACTTCCAAGTGCTCATCTATCCCATGATCGACGACCGTCAGGTCACCATCTCCAGCTCGTGGATCGACCCGATCTGGTCGCCGGCGGCGAACACCTTCGGTTGGACGTCGTATCTCGGGTCCGACAAAGGGACCGACAAGGTCGCCCCGTACGCCGCCGCGGCCCGGGCCACCGACCTACGGGGTCTTCCCCGCGCTCTCGTCGTGGTCGGGGCACTCGACGGGTTCTCGGACGAGGACATCGACTACGCAAAACGACTGCGACATGCCGGAGTGCCGACCGATCTCAACGTCTACGCGGGAGCGCCGCACGGATTCGACACCTTCGGTGATCTCACCACCGTCTCACGACGTTGCAATCGTGACGTCGACGAATGGTTGGCCGCCCGGGTGGTCTGACGTCGCTCAGAGAATCTCGGCCGCGATGCGGTCGAGCAGAGCGCGGGCACGAGTGGCGAGTCCACCGTCGTCGTCACGCAACGCGTCGTGCAGAGAAAGCCACTGTTCCTCGGGAATGTCGACGATGGTCGCCAGGTTGCGAACGATCGTCGCGTCGAACTCGATGTGAGGCTGCAGCCCCCACGCCCGACCCCGCCGGAACACCGCGTCGGCATGGGGCAAGCGAGCCAACACGTCGGCATCTTCCGGTGCAGTGATGGCGTCCTCGTGCCAGACCGCCCACGGGCCGGCCAACTCACTCGGCGCCCCATCGGAGACGTCGAACTCCACGTAGGACCGGAACGTGTGATCCATTCGCGTCACCGAGCCGCCGAGAGCACGCGCCAGAACCTGGGCACCGAAGCAAACACCGATGTACGGCCGATCCGATGCCACCCAATCGCGCACCGCGTCGACCTCCGATTGCGCCGGTGGGCGACAATGGCCCGCGGCGACCGAGGTGGGCGAGCCGAGCACGATCAGCACATCGGCATCGGGAAGCGACGGGGAATCCTCTCGGTAGATGCGCTCCACGGAGAATCCCGACGTGGCCAACCAATCACCGATGTGGCCGAGTTCGTCGGCGACTCCACGATGGGACAGAACGACCGATCGCGCCACGAAATCTCAGCCGACGCGGTGCAGCGTGTTGCCGTCGGTGTGGGGCAAGATGTCCGGGAACTGATCCATGCGCAAGCTGGTGTTCTCCCGATACGTCCACGAGTCCGGTCCATCGATGGTCACGGTGACCGTGTAGGCCACGGTGCTCGCGTGCTGACCCAAGTAGGTGTTCTCGCCGATGGCGTAGGTCTTCGAGCCGATCTCGGCGGCCATGGTGAACTCCGTGGCATCGGCCGTGGTCCGACCGCCCGCGAGCACCGCGATACCCCTTGGAACCACGAAGGCTCGAAGAACCTCGCCGGTCGCGGCATCCCACAACCAGTAGCCGAGCTCGGTGTGAAAGGGGTTCTCTTCGCCGTCGCGCCACATCGCGGTCTTGTAATCGAGGCCGTAGAGCGCCTGCGAGCCGTTCTCCACCGGGCCGAACGGCTTCATGGTCACCTTCTCCAGGTACGGCGTCTGGTGCACCTTGCCCCGCGAGTGCGAGTACGAGCTGTCCAAGCCTCCCTGGCCCTGCCATTCACCGATCAGACCGGCCAGCGGTCCCCATTCTTTCGACATGATTGCCTCCTCGAGCCGCCGAACCTTAGTGGCGAACGGTGCAACCGAAGAAGTGCCGGCGGGATTCCCGCCGACCTTGCGCGCACTCGGATCGAATCACCCGAAGTCGTAGGCGACTCCGGTGGCGCGTTCGCTCAGTTCCCAGAGTCGACGTGCCGCCTCGGAGTCGCGGCCGCGACGACTGGGCACTTCCACCCGCGGAGCGCCGAATGCCATCCATCGTGGGCCGTACATCTCTCCACCCGACACCGCCGGATCGACCGCCGCCCGCAACTGTGCTTCGCACCCCTGCACACCGGTGCGCACCAGAACCGGGGTGAGCCTGCGCATCACGAAGTTCGTCGCCGCCGTGCCGTTCTTCCCCAACTCGGTCCGCGCCGTTCCCGGATGTGCGAGCACCGACAGCACCGGCGAGCGCGACGCTCGAAGTCGACGATCGAGCTCCAATCCGAAGTGCACGTTGGCCAATTTGCTCTGGAAGTACGCGCCCCAACGACTGTAACGGCGTCGTTCGAAGTGCGGGTCGTCGAGGCGAACTCGTCCCGGTCGATGCGCGATGCTCGACACGGTCACGATTCGGCCACCATCCGCTCCACCGACGATCGGCAACAGCAGACCCGTCAGAGCGAAATGTCCCAGATGATTGGTTCCGAACTGGGACTCGAATCCGTCGACGGTTCGACTCCGGTCCAGGGCCATGACGCCCGCGTTGTTCATCAACACGTCGATGACCCGGCCGCGTTCGAGCATCGATTCGGCGAAAGCCCTGACCGACCCGAGATCGGCCAGATCGAGTCGGCCCACTTCCAACGTTCCGGACCCGCCATCGCGCTCGATCTCGTCGGCGGCCGCACGGGCCTTTTCCATGTTCCGACAGGCCATGACGACGTTCGCCCCCCGCCGATGAAGGTTCCGCGTCGCTTCACGACCGATACCCGAATTCGCTCCCGTGACCACGATGTGCCTGCCACGAAGGTCGGGTATGTCATCGACGGCCCAAGAATCCTCGTTGACACTCATCATTCCGCGTACCTCACCTTGCTCGCGTCGGCGATCCGCAGACTATTGTTCCCGGTAGTCCGAAATCGGAGATTGCTGATGACGCGAGGTCTCGAGAACACCGACAGCCAGATTCGTGGTCGTCTGATCGACAGTGCATTGGTGTTCATCGACCGCGACGGCATCGATGGGGCGCGCCTGCGCGACATCGTCGAGCACGCCGACATGACCACCGGGTCGCTCTACTGGTTCTTCAAGAATCGGCGGGCCCTCGTCAACGCGGCCTTGGCCGAGCGCTACGTCCGCAAGATGCGCCAACTGACTGACGCCGCCGAGGAGATCATCGCGAAGGGGCTGGTGATCGGTGATCCTCTGGACTTAATGGCCGAAATCACGGTGCGGGTCAGCGATCCGGATCGAGTGATGGCCCGTCGCGAGCGCGTGCAGGTCCTGGCGGCCGCTCTCGACGACCCGATCCTGGCCAAACAGGTGGCCGACGTCCAACGAACCCTGCTGGCACAACTGACCAACGTTGTCAGAATCGCCCAGGAGAAGAGAATCATTCGTTCGGACGTCGACGCGTACAGCGTTGCGGTGATGATTCAATCGACGACGGTCGGTCTCGCGTCCGTCGACCTGGCTCCCGACCTCCTGCCTCGGGACGACAACTGGATCTACCTGATGGAACGAGTGGTCAAGGCCCTGCGGGCGTCGCCCGATCCGTCCTGATGCACCGTCGTCCATGAATTCGTCCCGACAGCGAACCGTCGCCGCGACCGCGGTTTCGGGGATCGCTCTGATCTGCGTGGTCATCGCGCTGTCGACGTCGAGCGGGGGCGGCACGCAGGTCGCCGATTCCACGATTCCGGTCGCCCCGGTGACCACCGTGCCCGCCGAGACGATCTCCCCGTCCACCGAAGCGTCGGTCGTGGTTGCGCCCGAGCAAGGAACGGACGAGCCGTGCAGCTTGCGCGCCAAGACCCTCAATGGCGGGTCGAGCGGCGACGACGTGATCTGTCTTCAGAAGGCCCTGATCGAAGCCGGTTACCTGAGTGGAACGCCCGGCGGCGTGTACGACAACGCCACCGCCGCCGCGGTCACGAAACTGCAGACCGATCGTGAATTGTTCGTCGATGGTGTCACCGGCCGCGAGACCGCGATCTCCCTCGGAATTTGGCCCGAAGAACCCGACTTGGTCGTGCGGACACCTCCGCCCGTACCGGGTGCGGTGGACCTCCTCGGATTTCCCTTGTCCTCGGTGGCCACGAGTGGACCCGAGGCGCCTCCGCTTCCGGAAAATTCCGGCTCGGGTCGCCGGCTGGTCTATCAACGAGCCGGCCAACGCGTGTGGGCGGTCGACGAGAACGAGATCGTCATCCGTTCGTGGCTGGTGTCGGGAAGCAAGTACGACAACGAGTTGCCCGGTGTCCACGAGGTGTACAGCCGGTCCGAGACGAGCATCGCCTGGGATGGCAAGGCCTACTTCAACCTGATGGTTCGTTGGTTGAAGACGAGCGATGATGCGATCGGCTTCCACGCCCTACCGATCAAGGTGGCGGACAACTCGCTCTATCAGACCGAGGCCGAACTCGGACAGCGTCTGTCGGGTGGTTGCCAACGTCAGGCGAACCTCGACGCCGAATTCACCTGGGAATTCGCGCAGGTCGGAACTCCGGTCGTCGTTCTCTGATCAGCGTGCGTCGGCGACGATCTTGGACAAGCTGGCCTCGGCGGACACCACGTCGGGACGCTCGACGTTCACGAGTGGACTGAGGTAACTCACCGAGACGTAATCGTTCTCGACCATGCCGCCGTCCGTGTCCGTGGGCAGTTCGGCGGCCTCTCCCCACGTCATGCGCACGTGAAACGTCCCGTCGTGACCGACCTTGGGTTCGAGTCGGGCGGTGCTCATCCGACGCGGAGGCTCATGGCCCAACCGAGCCGACTTCCATCCCTTGATGTCGGCGACGTCCTTGTTGGGAACGTTGATGTTCACGACCACCGGCTCACTCGGAATGTCGTGCACGAAACCATCGACGAAGGCCGCGGCGACCGAGGCCGCACTCTCCCACTTCTGACCCACCAGCATCTCGTCCCAACCTTGACCCTCGACACCGAAACCCGTGACCGCTTGACTCACGGCGATGCCCGAGACGCGTCCGTTGCGCGCGGTCAGAGCAGCGCCCACCGTGCCCGAGTGATACACCGACCGCCCGACGTTGGCCCCGGGGTTGATGCCCGACACGACGAGGTCGAACGGCTCACCGAAGGCGCCGAGACGAGAGAACATCACGCACAGAGCCGGCGGTCCGGTGACCGACCACGCCTCGTCGATCCCGTCGACGTGGACCCGATGAACCTCGGGCTGCATCAGATGCAACGCGCCGAGTGCGGCTCCGGCACCCGAGAACTCACGGTCCGGTGCCGCGATCACGACGTGGCCGAACGGCTTCATGGCCCGGGCGAGAACGTGCAGTCCCACCGAGTCGATGCCGTCGTCGTTGGTCAGAAGGATGCGCATGATTCCATCGTTGCCGATGGCGAACGTCGGGCTGGCATCAAGAGGTGAACGGACGCCTAACGTCCGGTGAAACGCGCCGGACGACGTTCCAGGAACGCGGCGACGCCTTCTCGGTGATCCGCGCTCTTGAAACTGGCGGACATGGCAGTGGTGTGACGCTCCATGTGTTCCGGAACGCTGGAGGTGAGACCCTCGTAGGTGAGGCTCTTGATGAGACGATGGCTGTGCGGAGACCCCTGTGCGATGCGGCGGGCCAGGGTGACGGCCCTCTCCATCAGGTCCTCGGGTTCGACGACTTCGAGGACGTAGCCCAAACGAAGCGCTTCGTCGGCGTCGATCATGTCGCCGGTGTAGGTCAGACGTAGGGCGTTCTGCAGTCCGATGATGCGAGGGAGCAACCAGGTTCCGGCACCCGTGTCCGGGACCAGGCCACGATGAACGAAGTTCCACGCGAAACGGGCGTTGGAGGAGGCGATACGAAGGTCGCATTGCGACGTGAATTCGGCGCCCATACCGACCGCGGGACCGTCGATCGCACAGATGGTGGGCTTGGAGCACTGGACGAGAGGCCACCACTTGTCGGTCTCTTCGGCCGAGCCCCGCAGACCTCGCTGCTCCCCGGGAATGGTCGAGAGGTCGGCGAGGTCGGTTCCGGCGCAGAACGAGCCCGGTACGCCGGTGACGATCAGGACGGAAATGGCGTCATCCATCGAGGCTTCGCGGACGGCTTCGATGAAGTCGAAAAGGACGGCGAAGGTCATGGCATTGCGTTTCTCGGGGCGGTCGATCGTGATGATTCCGATCGACGATGTGTCGCCGGAAATCCGTTCGTACCGAATGTGTCCGCCCATCCCCCACCCCATGACAAAAATGCGACAATTTGTCGCTTTGTGTACACGAGCAATGTACACAAAGCGACAAATTGTCGCATTTAGGTGGTTGGGGGTGGGGTGGGTGACGGCGTCACCAGCGGAACCGTCGACTCAGGCACCACCGTCGACTCAGGCACCACCGTCGTGGTCGTCGTCGGAATCACCGGCGGTTCACCCTCGGCCTCCACATCTTCGCCGTACACCCACACCGCCGTCTTCAGCGGAATCAATCCCGACGCCCAGATCATGTCCATCGCCGCGACACTCACGCGCACGCATCCGTGGGACGCCGGATAGTTCGGGATCGACTTCGATCCGTGGATCGCGATACCGCCGTTGAAGTACTTCGGCCGGTAGATCTTGCCCAGGTCGCCGTCCCACCAGCCATCCGCTCGCTCACGTTGAACCTTGAACTTGCCCGAATGGGTGAGCGACCGACCCGTCTCCCACTTCGTCGGGTCCTTCTGATTCTTCTCGAGGTAGTACTGGCCGCTACCCGTCGAGATGTTGATCGCCCACACCAACTTCCCGCCCGCCGTGATGAGCATCACTTGCTTGGTCTTGTCGATCTCCACCACCACGTTCGACGACGTGCTCTGACCCACCGGGCGCGCCGTCACCGCTGTCAATGCGTCCGCGGTCGCCTGATTCACCGAGCCCGTCGGATCGAGGCCGGTCCACTTCTGAAAAGCCATCACTGCCTGCTTCGTCGTCGATCCGTACTCACCATCGACGCCGTACAACCAGAACCCCAGTTCCAAGAGGCGCTGCTGGATCAGCGCCGTCCCCATTCCGTCGCGGCTTCCCACCGCGGGTAGCGGGGCCACGAGCACCGACACCTCCGGCGCCGTCGTGACGGTCGCGGTGATCGTGGTCGATGTCGTCGGCACCACCGTCGTCGTGGTCGTCGTCGTGGTCGTCGTGGTCGTCGAGGTCGTGGACGTCGTGGTCGCCACGGTCGATGGCGAGGACGAAACAGCCGGCACGGTGGAGCCCTCGGCGACGTTGCCACCGCACGCCCCGAGCAGGCTCGCGCACACGGCGATCACCGACCCGCCCCTGATTCGACCCGAAAACCTCACCTTGCCAAGGTACCGACCACCTCCCTCGTTGTGTTGGCAGGTTCGATCGACGACGCAAATCCCCGCTTCCCCTGCGAGACTGCCACCGTGGACACCGTTTCCGAGATCTTCGACCCCACGGCCTGGACGGTCGTCCCGGGATTCGACTTCACCGACATCACCTATCACCGCGCCACGGACCAAGGCACGGTCCGCATCGCCTTCGACCGTCCCGAGGTGCGCAACGCGTTCCGGCCGCACACCGTCGACGAGTTGTACACCGCCCTCGAACACGCCCGACAGTCCACCGACGTCGGCTGCGTGATCCTCACCGGCAACGGCCCGTCCCCGAAGGACGGCGGATGGGCGTTCTGCAGTGGTGGCGACCAGCGCATCCGCGGACGCGACGGCTACAAGTACGCCGAGGGCGACACCGCCGCGTCCATCGACCCCGGCAAGAGTGGTCGTCTCCACATCCTCGAGGTCCAGCGACTGATCCGCTTCATGCCCAAGATCGTCATCTGCGTGGTCCCGGGATGGGCCGCCGGTGGCGGTCACAGCCTGCACGTGGTCGCCGACCTCACTCTGGCCAGCCGTGAACACGCCCGCTTCAAGCAGACCGACGCCGACGTCGCCAGTTTCGACGGCGGTTTCGGATCCGCCTACCTCGCGCGCCAAGTGGGACAGAAGTTCGCCCGCGAGATCTTCTTCCTCGGGCGCGAGTACACCGCCGACGACGCCCACCGCATGGGAATGGTGAACGCCGTCGTCGACCACGCCGAGTTGGAAGCGACCGCGCTGCAATGGGCTCGCGAGATCAACGGCAAGAGCCCGACGGCCCAACGCATGTTGAAGTTCTCGTTCAATCTCATCGATGATGGTCTCGTCGGCCAACAAGTCTTCGCCGGCGAAGCCACTCGTCTCGCGTACATGACCGACGAGGCCCAAGAGGGTCGCATGTCGTTCCTCGAGAAGCGCGATCCCGACTGGTCGTCGTATCCGTGGTACTACTGATCGACTCGGTCGACGACCCTCGTCTCGATCAATTCAGACTGCGGGAACGAGAACTTCGTCCGCGACGCATCCCGGCCCGCATGGCCAAGGGAATGACCCCCGCCGATCTCGAGCGCGTCAGCGCCGGTCACTTCGTCGCCGAGGGCGACCTCGTCGTCGAACGTGCTCTGGCTGCAGGATGCGAACCGGTGGCCCTCTTGACCGACGCCGAGGCCCCCGCGACCGTGGCCTCCAGTATGCCGTCGCACGTGCCGGTTTTCGCCGCACGCGCCGAGGCCCGGCGCATGCTCACCGGACTGGGCGTGGCTCTCGACGTCATCGGTCTGTTCGAACGTCCGCCCACCCGAGCGGTCGACGACATGGTCCCGACTTCTCGCCACTTGTTGCTCGCCGAGGACGTGGACAACCCCACGAACATCGGTGCCATCGCTCGCAGTGCCGCCGCGTTCGGGGTCGACGGCCTGATCCTCGACCGCAACAGTGCGGACCCGTTGGCGCGCCGGGCCCTGCGCGTTTCGATGGGGACCGCACTGCACATGCGACACGCGCGGGTCGACGACATCCCGTCGATCGTTCCGCTGTTGCGCACGCACGGCTTCGTCGTGTGCGGACTCACTCCTCGCTCCACCGCCGAGGACATCGCCGAGGTCGGTCGACGACTTCCCGCTTCGGCCCGGGTGGCGATCGTGCTCGGAGCCGAGCGCGACGGCTTGAGCGAGCGCACCCTCGCCGCTCTCGACCACTCGGTTCGTATCCCCATGGCCCCCGGCATCGACTCACTGAACGTGGCCGCGGCCGCCGCCGTGGCCTGTCATTCGCTGCTCGCCCGTACACTCTCGGCGTGAGCGCCACCGCCGTCCTCCTGCTCTCCTGCCCCGATCAACGCGGCGTGGTGGCCGCGGTCGCCGATTTCATCGCCCAGCACGGAGGCAACATCGTCCACGCCGAGCAACACACCGACGACGTGGAGAGGGTCTTCTTCCAGCGCGTCGAGTTCGAGCTGGAGGGTTTCGGACTCGGTCGCGACGAGATCCTGAACGCCTTCTCGGCCGTCTCGTCGCGTTTCGACATGTCCGTCGACCTGAAGTTCACCGACACTCTTCCTCGTGTGGGCATCCTGGCCTCGAAACAGTCCCATTGCCTGTTCGATCTGCTCACCCGTTGGCGTAGTGGTGAATTGCCCGCCCACGTCGCGGTGGTCATCGACAACCATCCGGATCATGCCGATTTGGTGCGACACATGGGCGTGCCGTACGTGCACCTACCCGTCACACCCCAGTCGAAGGCGACCCAGGAGCGCGCGGTGTTGGACCAGCTCCACGAACATTCGGTCGACCTGGTCGTGCTGGCGCGCTACATGCAGATCCTGTCACCACTCGTGGTCGACGCCTATCGATCCCGCATCATCAACATCCACCATTCGTTCCTCCCCGCGTTCATCGGTGCGAATCCCTATCGGCAAGCGCACGATCGTGGTGTGAAGATCATCGGTGCCACCGCGCATTACGTCACCGAGGAACTCGACGAAGGGCCCATCCTCGACCAAGAGGTCACCCGCGTCTCGCATCGCGACTCGGTCGCGGACCTCACCCGCAAGGGTCGCGATCTGGAGACCATCGTCCTGGCTCGAGCCGTCCGAGCCCACCTCGAGCATCGGGTGCTCGTGTACGGCCGCAAGACGGTCGTCTTCGGCTGAAGCGTCACTCAGGGTTTGCGCGAACTGATGGGTAGTCCGGTGTCGTTGCGCAGGTGCTCGGCCGCCGGCACGAAGTAGTTCGTCAATTCGGCTCGCACATCGGCGTCCTCGGTCACCGCTTCGACCGCGGCCACCATGTGCACCAACCACCGATCGCGCTCCAACGGCCCCACATGGAACGGCATGTGACGCAGGCGCAACTTCGGGTGCCCCCGCTCCTCCATGTAGGTCGTCGGACCGCCCCAATACTGAGCGAGAAAGAGGGTCAGGCGATGTTTCGCTCCCACCAGATCGCTCTGATCGGGATACAACGGCCACAACACCTCGTCGGTGACCACTCCGTCGTAGAACTCGTCCACCAGACGCACGAAGAAGTCCATGCCGCCGACGCGGTCGAAGAGCATCGGCTCGTCGTTCACGAGAATTCGGGGTCCGACCAATCGGGGAAAACGTCGGGCAAGCCGTCGCTGACCTTCACCGGGAACCGGGCGGGACGCTTCTCGAGGAAACTCGTCACGCCCTCCCGCGCATCGTCGCTCGCTCCGCGCGAGTTGATGGCCCTCGAGTCCACCCGGTGGGCCTGCATCGGATGGTCCGCACCCAACATGCGCCACAGCATTCGTCGCGACAGAGCCACCGACACCGGTGCCGTGTTGTCGGCGATCTCGGTCGCGATCGCTCGGGCCGCGGGCAACAGTTCGTCGGGGGCGTGAACACTGCGCACCAGTCGGGCCTCGCGGGCTTCGGTCGCCGAGACCATGCGCCCGGTGTAACACCACTCGGCCGCTTGCGAGATTCCGACCAATCGCGGAAGGAACCAGCTGCTGGCCGCCTCGGGCACGATGCCTCGACGAGCGAAGACGAATCCGAATTTGGCCGACTCGCTCGCCAGTCGAATGTCCATCGGCAGGGTCATGGTCACGCCGACGCCCACGGCGGCTCCGTTGATCGCCCCGATCACCGGCTTCGTGCTCTCGAAGATGCGCAGGGCCACCAAGCCACCTCCGTCACGCACCACACCGGTTCGCGCGGCCACGTCGCTTCCGCCCTTGGCGAACGTGTCACCTCCGCCCGACAGATCGGCACCCGCGCAATAGGCCTTCCCCGAGCCGGTGAAGATGATCGCCCGCACCTCGTCATCGGCATCGGCCAGATCCATCGCGGCGATGATCTCTTTCAACATGCGATTGGTGAAAGCGTTCATCTTGTCGGGACGATGAAGCGTGATCGTCGCCACCCGATCGGAAACGTCGTAGATGATCTCGTCGAAACTCATGTCCCGACAGTAGTCAGCCGGCGGGATCAGACGTCGAGGAAGCGCGACGCGGCGATGCCCGATCCGATGGCGCCGGCAGCCGCTCCGATGACCAGGAGCATCACCATGACCCAGCGCACGTAGCCGTCGGAGACCACCAGAGCGGCCAATTCCGTGTCGTTGAAGTCGGTGACCGCGTTCGACCAGGCCGTGTTCAGACCCCACAAGCCCGCGCAACTCAACACACCACCGATGAGGCCTTGCAACAGCCCCTCGAGCATGAACGGAATGCGGATGAACCAATTCGTGGCACCCACCAACTTCATGACCTCGATCTCACGCCGCCGTGCGAACATCGCGGTTCGGATGGTGTTCCAGATCAATCCGATGGCCACCATGAGCAGGACGATCGACATCACGGTGGTCGCCACCCGGATGAACTGCGACACCCGGGACACCACGTCGAACACGTCCTGGGCGTAGGCCACTTCGCGCACGCCCTCCACGCCACGGAACGATTCACCGAGCTCGCGAATCAGGTTGGAGTCATCGGTGGTGGGCACCACCTTGAACTGCGACGGGATGTTCTCGGGGGTCAACAAACGGAGCGTGCCCGGATCACCGGCGAACAACTTCTGAGCCTCGGCGTAGCTCTCGGCCTGATCCAGGTACCGCAGCTTGGAGACGTCGATGATCGTGGGCTGGGATTCGATGGCTTCCTGAATGAAAGCGATCTGTTCGGGCGAGGCGTCCGAACGCACGTACACGATCAGTTCGACGTCACCCTTCCAACGAGTGAGCAGATTGTCGAAGGCCCGCTGGATGAGGAAGGTGGAGCCCACCAGCAGAAGCGACACCGCCGAGGTGACGACCGCGGCGGCGGTGAGGGTGACGTTCCTCTTGAAACTGGCCCACGTCTCGCGAAAGGCGTAACTGATACGTGCCAACATCAGTCGTACACCCCGCGTTCCTGGTCGCGGACGATGACGCCGCGGTCGAGCTGCACCACTCTCTTGCGCATCTGATTGACGATGCGCTGATCGTGGGTGGCCATCACGACGGTCGTGCCCGTGCCGTTGATGCGATCCAGCAGGCGCATGATGCCCTCGCCCGTGGCGGGATCCAGGTTTCCCGTGGGCTCGTCGGCCAGAAGAATCAGCGGTCGATTGACGAACGCGCGGGCGATGGAAACGCGCTGCTGCTCGCCACCCGACAGCTGATGAGGGAAGCGGTCCTCCTTGTCGGACAGGCCGACGAGATCGAGGACCGCGGGGACCTGCTGCTTGATCACGTGCTTGGGACGACCGATCACCTCGAGGGCGAAGGCCACGTTCTCGAAAACCGTCTTGTTCAAGAGCAACTTGTAGTCCTGGAAGATGTTGCCGATGTTGCGACGAAGGAACGGAACCTTGGAGTCGGGCATCGCGTTGATGTCCTTGCCGGCCACCCAAACCTCGCCCCTTTCGGGCTGTTCTTGTCGATTCATGAGGCGCAGGATGGTCGACTTCCCCGATCCCGAGGGGCCGACGAGGAACACGAACTCGCCTTTGGCGACTTCGAACGAAGCGTCACGAAGAGCAGTCACCTCGGTGCTGTAGGACTTCGTCACGCTCTCGAGACGGATCATGCTGCTCCTCGGGCAGTCGGCGACCGGAAGGTCGATCTCATGAATGCGCCGTCAGGTTACCAGCGCGTCGCGTTCAGGAATCGTCACCCGAACGTCGCCAGCGCAGGTAGCCCTCCATGAATTCGTCGATCGCGCCATCGAGAACTCCTTCGACGTTGCTCGATTCGACGTTCGTACGCAGGTCCTTGACCATCTGATACGGCTGCAGAACGTAACTTCGGATCTGACTTCCCCATCCGACGGTGGCCTGCTTGCCCGCGATGCGATCCAGCTCGGCTTGATGCTCTTCCTCGATGCGGGCGGCCACCATGGCCTTCAAGCGATTCATCGCCTTCTCGCGGTTCTGCAACTGACTTCGCTCTTCCTGAGACGACGACACGAGTCCGGTGGGTTCATGGATCAGACGAACCGCCGACGACGTCTTGTTCACGTGCTGACCACCGGCGCCGGAGGCACGGAACACTTCCATGCGAACGTCGGTCTCGTTGATCTCGACGTTCGGATCGTCCATTGCCGGCCACACCTGCACCGCGGCGAAGCTCGTTTGACGCCGTCCCTGATTGTCGAACGGGCTGATGCGGACCAAACGATGGGTGCCCCGTTCCGATGTCATCAGCCCGTACGCGTAGCGACCCTTCAACGTGAACTCCGCCGACATGATCCCGGCCTCGGTCGCCGGCGAGATGTCGTCGATCTCGACCGAGAAACCTCGGCGTTCGGCCCAACGCTGGTACATGCGCAACAGGATCTCGCTCCAGTCCTGGGCGTCGACTCCCCCGTCCTTGGCGTTGATCTGCACGATGCAGTCCGCCTCGTCGTGTTCGCCGATGAAGAGGCTGCGCATCTCCAGAACGCTCAAAGCGTCGGCGATGGTCGCGATGCCGGCTTCGATGTCGGGCTCCTGCGACGCGTCGTCCACCTCGCGGGCCATCTCGTGCAGAACCTCGACGTCCTCGAGTTGCCGCGACAGCGCGTCGAATTGATCGATGTCGCCCTTCACGTTGGCGTACTCCGCGTTCAGTCGCTTGGCGTTCTCCTGGTCGTCCCACAGGTCGGGGCGCGACACTTCCACTTCCAATTCGCGGAAACGCTCTCGCTGGGTGTCGATCTTGAGATAGACCCGCGCCTCACCCAGGCGGCGTCCAACCTCTTTCAGATCGTCGGAAAAATCACGCATGGTCGCTCAGTTCGCGCCGTGGCACAACTTGAACTTCTTGCCCGAACCACACGGACAGGGCGCGTTGCGCGGGGTCTTGGAGAACTCGTCGTTCACCACCGGCATCTGCTTGGTCGGAGCGGGAGCACCGGGGGCCGCACTCGCTTGCGGTGACTGACCGCTGGTCGCCGACGGCGCTTCGGACTTGGTCTGCTGCAGGTTCTGCACCGTGGGTGCGGGCTCGTCGTTGCGAACCACCTGCACGTGCATCACGTAACGCACGAAGTCCTGGGCGATGCCCTTCATCATGGCGCCGAACATCTCGTAGCCCTCGCGTTGCCATTCGGCCAACGGATCCTTCTGACCCATCGCGCGCAGGTTGATGCCCTCCTGGAGGTAATCCATCTCCTCCAGATGCTCGCGCCAACGCTGGTCGATGATGCGCAACATCACCTGACGCTCGACGTCGCGCATGACGTTGCTTCCGAGTTCGGATTCGCGACGCTCATAGAAGTTCGAGGCGTCGGCCATGACGAGGTCGTACATGTCGTTGGTGCTGCGCGAGCGCGCCAGAGCGTCGACGTTCATCTCGGTGGGCCAGAACGTGCGCAGCTCCTTGGCCAGGCCCTCGAGATCCCACTCGTCGTCGGCCTCGCTGACGCAATGGGTTTCGATGAGCGAATCGACCGCTTCGGCCAGATACTCCATGGCCGCCGACTTCAGATCGACACCATCGAGGATCTGATCGCGACGCTGGTAGATCACCTTGCGCTGCTCGTTCATGACCTCGTCGTACTTCAGGACGTTCTTGCGAATCTCGCCGTTTCGCTGTTCGACGGTGCTCTGCGCCCGCTCGATGGCTTTGGTGACCATCTTGTGCTCAATGGCTTCGTCATCGGGCAGAGCTCGTCCCATCACCCAGTTCAACGCGCCGGTGGCGAACAGCCGCATCAACTCGTCGTCGAGGCTCAGATAAAAGCGGCTGGAACCCGGGTCACCCTGACGACCGGCCCGACCCCGCAACTGATTGTCGATACGTCGGCTCTCGTGACGTTCGGAGCCGATCACGTAGAGCCCGCCGACGGCGCGCACTTTCTCGCCCTCGGCGCGACACTCGGCGGTGATCGATTCGAGCAACGCGGCGTAACGCGCCTGGGCCTTGGCGCGATTCTCGCGGTACTCCTCGGGCATCTGATCGAGCGGGACCGGCAACGTGAACTCGTCGACCAACGTGTCAGCCGCGAAGCCCTCGGCCAACACCGCGCGACGGGCCAGACCCTCGGGATTGCCACCGAGAAGAATGTCGACACCGCGACCCGCCATGTTCGTGGCCACGGTCACCGATCCGAGGCGACCGGCTTGGGTGACGATCTCGGCCTCGCGCGTGTGCTGCTTGGCGTTCAGAACCTCGTGCTTGACGCCGCGCTTGGTGAGCAGACGCGAGAGGTGCTCGCTCTTCTCGACACTCACGGTTCCAACCAGAACCGGTTGACCATTCGCGTTGCGCTCGACGATGTCGTCGACCACCGCGCCGAACTTCGCGTTCTCCGACTTGTAGATGAGATCGGGTTCGTCGGCCCGAGCGACCGGACGATTGGTGGGAACCGGCACCACCTGCAGTCCGTAGGTGTTCATGAGTTCGGCGGCTTCGGTCTGAGCCGTTCCGGTCATGCCCGCCAACTTGGAGTACATGCGGAAGTAGTTCTGCAACGTGATGGTGGCGAGGGTCTGGTTCTCTTCCTTGATCTTGACGCCCTCTTTGGCCTCGACGGCCTGGTGGATGCCTTCACTCCACCGGCGACCTTCCAGGATGCGCCCGGTGAACTCATCCACGATCTTCACGTCGCCGCCCTGGACGATGTAATCCTTGTCGCGGCGGTACAACTCCTTGGCTTTCAACGCCACTTGTAGTTGATGCACGAGGTTGCGTTGCACTTCGTCGTAGAGGTTCTCGATTCCGAGTTCCTGTTCGACGCGCTCGATGCCCTTCTCCGTGGGCATGACGATGCGCTTGTCCTCCTCGACCTCGTAGTCCTCGTCACGCTTCAGGGCGCGCACGATGCTGGCGAAGCGGTAGTACAAGTTGGCGGCATCGGCCACCCGACCCGAGATGATGAGCGGCGTGCGGGCCTCGTCGATGAGGATCGAGTCCACTTCGTCGACGATGGCGAAGTTGTGGCCGCGTTGCACCTTGTTGGCCTTGGTCGGCGCCATGTTGTCGCGCAGGTAATCGAAACCGAACTCGTTGTTCGTGCCGTAGGTGATGTCGGCCGAGTAATCCTGACGCTTCTGCTCCGGGCGCTCACGGTGTCCGGGGATGACCAGTCCCACGTCGAGTCCGAGCCAACGGTGGACGCGCCCCATCCATTCGGAGTCGCGACGGGCGAGATAGTCGTTCACGGTGATGAGGTGAACGCCCTTGCCCGACAGACCGTTCAGATACGCCGGCAAGGTCGAGACGAGCGTCTTTCCTTCACCGGTCTTCATTTCGGCAACCCAACCGAAATGAAGCGCGGCACCACCCATCATCTGCACGTCGTAGTGACGCTGGCCGATCACCCGGCGCGCGGCTTCGCGGACCACGGCGAAGGACTCGATCAACAGGTCGTCCAGGGTCTCCCCCCGTTCGATGCGCTGGCGGAATTCGGCGGTCTTGGCGCGAAGCGCGTCGTCGGACAACGCCAACAGAGCCGACTCCTCGGCATTGATGTCCGGAACCAGACCCTCGAGGGCCTTGAGCTTCTTGCCTTCACCGGCCCGCAGGATGCGATCGAGGATTCCCATGCAGGGAACGAGCCTACCGTCACATTCGTTCGGGCTCGGGGTCGCCTCGGTTGGCGACGAAGCGGCTCGAACCAGCAAACTCGGACGGTGAACACCGCTTCTGACGCGTCCATCCGTCCCGATTCCCGGTCGATCGACGCGGTCATCTTCGACTTCGGTGGCGTTCTGGCCAGCAATGGTCGACCTTCGGACGTGGTGCGCCGTTTCCCCCACGATCCGGCCGACGTCGTGATGCGGGTGATGATGGGTCACTACGGACAGGACACCGACCACCCGTGGCATCGGCTCGAACGTGGCGAGATCAGCATGTCGGAGTACCGAACCGCCCTCGCTCCGTTGGTCATCGAGGCCGGCCTGACCCCCGTGGCCTCACCCGAACCCGAATCGGGCCAATCGATCCCGTTCGACTTCATCGCCAACGAGCCGGTCGTCGCGCTCGTGCACGAGCTTCGCGACGCCGGATTTCGTCTGGGTGTGCTGACGAACAACGTGCGCGAGCTTCGCGAACGTTGGTGGCCGATGATGGACTTCGCCAACATCTTTCACGACATCGTCGACAGCCACGAGGTCGGTATGCGCAAGCCCAATCCGGCGATCTACCAATTGGCTCTCGCGCGATTGGGGGTCGAGGCTCATCGAACGGCTTTTCTCGATGATGCGCAGTCGAACGTGTCGGCGGCGATCGAGGTCGGCATCCATGGAGTGTTGGTGGACGAGGATCCGTCGGATGCGGTGAACGTCGTCAGGCGCTTGAGCGGTCTCGGCTCCGCTCGGGCGTAGCGGCCACCGCCCGTGATCGAACCTCGCGCGCACCGGCCAAACGCAAGGCGTGCGCCGCCGCCGCGAATGTGGCACCGGTGGTGACGACGTCGTCGATCACCAGAACGTTCTGGGCCCGGGTCAACGGACGCGAGCGAAACACCGGCCCCTGCAGTCGCTCGGAACGTCGTCGACCGGTTTGCGCCGGACCGCGCGAGCGCTCCAGCAGACGGCGACACGGCAACTTCAGCCGCCGAGCCACGTGGCGGGCCAACAATTCGCTCTGGTCGAACCCGCGCCCGGCCACTCGACGAGACGACGTGGGCGCCCACGTGACGACGTCGAAACGAGGTGACGTGGGGTCGGCCTCGATGTCGGCCACCAATCGAGCGGCGAGCGCACGCGCGACGCGGCGCCGAGAGCGGAACTTGAGATCGGCGACGAGCCGACGCACCGGTCCGTCATAGGCCACGGCCGCCCGCGGACTCGGCGAACGTGGGGCCCGACGCAGCACGTCGCATTCGGGGCACGAGCGGGGTGTGGGCCCACCCGCGGGACAACGGAAGAGACGACGGCACTGGCGACAACGGACGGCGACGAACACGTCGTCATCGGACCACAGGGGTGTGGCAGAGGAACGCGGGGCGTTACGGAATCAACGGGAAGTCGTGGCCCGTCAACCAGTGGCGACCCACTTCCTTCATCGGCGCCCACCGTGCGATCAGGTCCGCCTCCGTGCGATCATCGGTGAGTTGGCCGAGGTCGGTGGGACGCACACCGATGCGCTCCACGATGGGCGCCAGTGCCCGGGGGTCGAAGGAGAACACGTTGGCCGCTGATTCTCCCAACATGCGACGCGTCTCGTGGACCGGAATGTCGTGGAACGTGGACTTCAAGGCCTGGAACGTCGCCGGCCAGGTGCCCTCGGGATGCGGGAAGTCCGTGCCCCACAGCATGTTGTCGATTCCGATCTCGTAGCGCATGCCCAACTCGCGACGCTTCACGTTGGCCAGACCGGTGAAGCAGTTGCGGTCCACGATCTCGCTCGGGAGCATCTCCACCTTGCCGGCGAAGGCGCCCTTGCCCAGTTTCTCGGCGCCTTTCTGACCCATCCACAAACGGTCCCACGACCACAACAACTGCGGCAACCACCAGCAACCACCCTCGGTGGCACAGAACTTCAACCCGGGGAACCGCGTGAAGACTCCCGACCACAACATGAACCACATCGGGCGCGCCGGGAACCAGGTCACCTCGGTCACGTAGATGCCGAGGTTGTCTCCGTATTGATCGCGCTCAGCCGAACCGGAGTGGGTCACGATGGGCATGTTGTATTCCTCGCAACGCGCCCACACCGGGTCGTACCGACGATCGTGGTACGGGGTCTGGTTGCACCAACGCGCGGGAATCATGACCGCGCCGAGGCCGTGTTCCTTGGCCCAATCGATCTCGGCCAGGACGTCGTCGAGGTCGCCCGTGATCGGAACCAGCGCCACACCGCAACGACGGTTCGGGCTGGTGGCCACCAACTCGGCCAACCAGCGATTGTGGGCCTTGGAGCCCGCCAGGCCGAGCTCCGGATCGAGGTCTCCCGACAAACCCAAGCCGGCACCGAAGGGAACCGCCGTGCGGCTCTCGACCGCATCGGCGTCGGGGTACACCACTTCGGCGGCCACACCGTCGGCGTCGAGAGTCAGATCGCGACGGTCGGCATCCCAACCACCCGCCAGTTCCTCTTCGTGTTCGTCGAACCACTGTTGGGCGAACTTGGAATCGCGCACACCCAATTTCGTCGACGCTTCGATGAGCGCCGCCTGTTCGGCGAGGAAGTCGTCGAGTTGGGGCCAGTACTTCTTCTCCAGGTAGGTGCGGTACTGCCCCGTGGGAAGTCCGGCATGACTGTCGGCGGCGATGATCATGTACGGATCGTTCACGCTGCCGTGATCGACGGTGGACGTCGTCTGGTCCGGGCGGCTCTCGGTGGCGGTCATGGTGTGCTCCTTGTGTCGTGAGTGGATGTGGCGGGGGGGGAGGTGGGAGGAGGAGGGGCGTCAGCCCGGCACCTGTCGAAGGTACGAAGGGTTCGCGCGCGAGCGCATGGATTCGTAGCGGAGTCGCATCGACTCGTCGCCTCGGTCGCTGGCCGGCATCATCCAGAAACGGTTGGCGCGAATGCCCTCCACGACCACGCCGGCCACTTCCTCGACCGGCGTGTACGCGATCTCGCGACCGGCCGCCTTCATCTGGGCCTCCAATTGCTCGACGGTCGTGTAGGGCGTCTTGCGGGGGCGTTGCTTGGCGAACTCTTCCGTGCGCGAGCGCCACGATTCGAAGAGCCCCGTGCGCAGGATGTTCGGACCGGGAAAGAGCACCGAGACACCGATCTGGGAGTCGACCTCCTGCAACTGCGCGTAGAGGCATTCGGACACCGTGACGACGGCCGCCTTGGTCGCCGCGTACTGCGGGGTTCCCGACAGCGGCGACACTCCGCCATTCCCCGACGACGTGTTCACGACGTGCGCCGGCTCACCGTGTTCCAGCATGGCGGGCACGAACGAATTGATGCCATGCACGACACCCATCACGTTCACCGCGATGGCCCACTTCCAGTCGTTCAGTTCGTGCTCCCACATGCGGCCTTCGGCACCGGCGCCGATGCCCGCGTTGTTGCACACCACGTGCACGGAGCCGTAGGTGCTCAACGTGAAGTCACGCAGTGCGTTCACCGATTCCTGGTTGGTGACGTCGGTGACGAAGCCACTGATCTCCAGCCCCCGATCACGACAATCGGCGACCGTGGTTTCGAGCAGTTCGGCCTGGACGTCGGCCAACACCACCTTCATGCCTTCAGCGGCGAACCGCTCGCCCATGGCCCGGCCCAATCCGCCGCCGCCACCGGTGACGACGGCCACCCGCCCGCTCAGATTCTCCATGACCCCTCCGTCACGCGTCCGCGGTGAATCCGACGAAGGCCGGACAACGTTCGGCGTCCTTGGGCACGTCACCCTTCAGAAGCGGCGTGGCCACGTCGCTGACACGGGGCCCGATCTTGGCCGCGATGGGGGCCAACTTCTTGAGGTCGAACCCGTACACGTCGGCGGCCGTGGTGCCGAGCATCTGCTCGATCTCCGACCGCTCGCAACCGGAGAAGGCCGCCCGCAACGCCGACGTGCTGTAGGGGAAACTGGCCTCTTTGTGGGGATAATCGCTCCCCCACATGATGCTGTCCACGCCGACCTTGTGCCGAGACGGAACCTCGTGGGCCCGCATGAAACTGGAACCCGTGTAGCACTGGCGCGCCCAGTATTCGCTCGGTTGCAACGGCAACTTCGCCATCACCGGCTCGCCCCAGATGTGTTCCTGCGAACCCACCGCGTGACGCATGCGGTCGAAGAAGTAGTCGAGTCGCATCAGTTCGCCGGGCACCCATTCGGTTCCTTGCTCGGTGAAGACGCACTTCATCTCGGGGTGACGTTCCATCGCGCCCGAGACGATGAGGTGCGTCAGCGCGCGATGCGACCACCACGTGATCTCGAGCAGGAAGATCACCGGTGACTCCACCGCGTCGGTCATGGCCGGACTGGCGCTGCCCCCGTGATGATTCACCGGCATGGAGAATTTCTCGCAGGCTTCCCACAACGGTCCGTAGTAGTCGATGTCGTACAGCTCCGGCAGACCCACGCCCGGGGGTACACCGGGCAACAGGATTCCGCCGGTCAACCCGGCCTTTTTGGCCCACTCGATTTCCTTGACCGACGCGTCGATGTCGTACAGATTGATCTGACAGATCCCCGCGCGACGCCCCGATGCCTTCCCACAGAAATCCGCGAGCCAGCGGTTGTGCGCCTGCAATCCGGCCCAGCGGCGGTTGGCATCCCCAATGTTGGCCGCCGGTGGTTGATAGGTGAGCGAGCTCTTGGGGTAGAAGGGCGGAATCGTGTTCGGATAGATCACCTCGGCCACGATGCCGTCGGCCTCCATGTCGGTGAGTCGCCGGTCCGAGTCCCAATTGCGACCTCCGTCGGGGCCTTTCAGATCCTCGTACGGGATCTCGTACGTCTCCACCCAGGCGTCGAACTCGCTCCGGTACTCCTCGGCCAGGAACGGGCGATAGTCGGTGAGGTTTCCGCCCGCATGACAGTCGGCCGAAATCACCGTGTACCGCTCGTCGTGGCCCCGAGTGGACCCCGCATTCACGGACGTCGATCCCATGAATTCCCCCTGTCGGTTCGAAGACGGACTCCCCCGAGCCCGCAATCACCTCAGTCTTGCCGGTCGTGGGCCAAGAAAGCGAGTACTCCTTACTCATGGTGTTTGTCTATTAATGCGATACGGAAAATTATTCTGTGACACAATCAAGACCGTATGGCCGTCCAGTCGCTCCAAACCGTGGAAAACGCCATGAGCGTTCTGGAGGCGGTGGCCCAGCACCAGCCCATCGGGGTGTCCGCTCTGGCGCGGCAGCTGGACATGGACAAGAACACCGTTCAGCGGATCCTGGTCACATTGGGACGAGATGGCTGGCTGGTCCAGGACGGCCCCAAGGGGTCCTGGACCCTGTCGGCCAAAATTCTTACGCTGTCATCGAGAGTGTCAGGGGCGATG